>NZ_QFYQ01000002.1:0-300000 GCF_003254475.1 Phenylobacterium soli | reverse complement strand
TGACCTTCGTGGAACTGCTGGCCGTCGACCTCGACCACGCCTTGGGCCACGTAGGCCGCGCGCTCGGGATAAGCAGCGGGGAGCTGCGCCTTGGCGCCCGCATCCAGTCGCCAGTGGACATAGAACAGGGGCGAGGAGACCTTCACCGGCGAGGTCGCGCCGAAGGCCTCGCCGGCGATCAGCCGCGCCCAGAGCCCAGCGCCTTCATAGGTCGGCAGGTCCGCGTCGCCGTAGTGGGCGAACCACGGATCGCATTCCTCGGTCTCGAGCGGCAGGGCGAGCCAGGTCTGGATGCCGTTCATGCGCCCGCCCCGGGCGCGCAGGGTCTCGAAGCGCTCCGAGTGGGTGACGCCCGATCCGGCCGTCATCCAGTTCACCTCGCCCGGCCTGATCTCGATGTGAGCGCCCGTCGAGTCGCGATGGGTCATCGCCCCGTCGAACAAGTAGGAGAGGGTCGAGAGCCCGATGTGCGGATGGGGCCGCACGTCGGTGTCGCGCGGGAAGCCCGGCTGGAATTCCGCCGGGCCCATGTGATCGAAGAAGATGAACGGCCCGACCATCCTGCCGCCGTGGTGCGGCAGCACGCGACCGACCTCGAACCCGCCGAGATCCCTCCGCCGCTGGTCGATCACGAGCTCGATCATCTCTCCGCCTCCACGCGCGGACCGAAGGGATCTAGCCTTGCGCGCTCACATAGGGACTGACCAGTCCCAGGGGCGCGGCGGTGGTGTTCTTCACCGACCGGATGACGATCCGGCTCTCGATGTTGGAGACCAGGCCCAGCGACAGTATCTTGTCGCGCAGGAAGTCATCGAAGGCGTGCATGTCGCGGGTGACGATGCGCAGCTCGTAGTCGGCCGCGCCGGTGACGGTGGCGCACTGGACGACCTCGGGCAGCTTCGTGATCGCCTGCTCGAAGGCGTCGAGGTTTTCCTTGGTCGGCAGCGACAGCTTCACGGTGCAATAGACTTCGAACCCAAGGCCCAGCCGCTCGCGGTCCAGGATGGTCACGCGCCGCTGGATGACCCCCGCATCTTCCAGGCGCTTGATGCGCCGCCAGCACGGGCTGGACGACAGTCCGACCCGGTCCGCGATCTCGGCCACCGAAAGGGCCGCATCGTGCTGGATCAGGTCGAGGATCTTAGCATCGACCGAGTCCAAAGCCTCCGACAACTTTTCCTCCTTCTCTCGCGCATTGCGTGCGTCGTTCTTGCCCCGGAACCGGATCGCAAGGGCACGTCTTTGGTAAGCAATTGCCGCGATCTTATATGATCATTCTAACGTAGGCGCGAGGCCCTAAAGGAAAGAAAATTGCGATGCGGCACACGGAAGTGACGCTCGACGACAAATTTCTCCTCACGGAGGGTCGGGTCTTCATCACCGGCGTGCAGGCGCTGCTGCGGGTCCTCATGGACCAGCACCGCCTGGACCAGGCCTCGGGCCTCAAAACCGCGGGATTCGTCTCGGGCTATCGCGGCTCGCCGCTGGGCGGCCTCGACCAGCAGGCCCACCGCGCCGAGCGGTTCCTGAAGGCCGCCGACGTCGTCTTCAAGGAAGGCCTGAACGAGGACCTCGCGGCCACCGCGGTGTGGGGCAGCCAGCAGGCGAACCTGTTCCCCGGCGCGCGCTACGACGGCGTGTTCGGCATGTGGTACGGCAAGGCGCCGGGCGTCGACCGCACCGGCGACGCCTTCAAGCACGCCAATTTCGCTGGCGTCTGGCCCAAGGGCGGGGTGCTGGCGGTGGCCGGCGACGACCATTTCTGCAAATCCTCGACCCTGCCGTCCCAGTCGGAGTTCGCCTTCCAGGACGCCGAGATCCCGGTGCTCTCGCCGGCCGATATCCAGGAGGTGCTGGACTACGGCCTGCTCGGCTACGCCATGAGCCGCTTCTCCGGCCTCTGGGTGGGCCTGATCGCGCTGGCCGACACCATGGACTCCGGCACGACCATCGACGTCACACTGTCGCGCCACAAGATTCTTACGCCCGATAACGTCCGCCTGCCGCCCGGCGGCCTGGGCATCCGTCTCAAGGATCAGCCGCTCGACAAGGAGCGGCGGCTTCGGACCCACAAGCTGCCCGCCGCCCTGGCCTTCGCCCGCGCCAACCGCATCGACCGGGTGATGCTGGGTTCGGCCCGCCCGCGGCTCGGCATCGTCTGTCACGGCCAGGCCTACAAGGACGTCGTCGAGGCCTTCGCGGCCATGGGCCTGTCGCCGAAGGAAGCCGCCGACCTCGGCGTCTCGATCTACAAGGTCGGCATGCCCTGGCCGCTGGAGCCGACGGGGATCCGCGCCTTCGCCGCCGGCCTCGAGACCCTGATGGTGATCGAGCACAAGCGTCCCATCGTCGAGGGCCAGGCCCGCGCCGCCCTCTACGACCTGCCGGCCCATGCGCGGCCGAAGATCATCGGCAAGGCGGACGAGAATGGCCATCCGCTGCTCTCGGAACTCGGCTCGCTCTCGGTGGCCGAGATCGCGCTCGCCATCTCCGACCGCCTGCCGGCGGGCCCGCACATGGAGCGGGTGCACGACTATCTGAACCGGGTGTCCGCGGCCTCGATGGCGGCGGTGACGCTGTCGTCGGACCTGCAGCGCAAGCCGTTCTTCTGCTCGGGTTGCCCGCACAATTCCTCGACCCGCCTGCCGGAAGGCAGCCGCGCCCTCGCCGGCATCGGCTGCCACTACATGGCGAGCTTCAACGATCCGCAGACCGACCTCACCAGCCATATGGGCGGCGAGGGACTGACCTGGATGGGCGCCTCGCCGTTCACCGAGGAGAAGCACGTCTTCGTCAACCTCGGGGACGGCACCTACAACCACTCCGGTTCGCTGGCGATCCGGGCCTCCGTCGCGGCCAAGTCGAACATCACCTACAAGCTGTTGTTCAACGACGCCGTGGCCATGACCGGCGGCCAGCAGGCCGAGAGCGGCTTCACTCCCGCCCAGATCACCCGCCAGCTGGCGGCCGAGGGCGTGAAGAAGATCGTCGTCGTGGCCGCCGAGCCCGAGCGCTACGATGGCGTCACCGATCTCGCCCCGGGCGTCGAGGTGAAGCCGCGTTCGGAGCTGATGAAGGTCCAGCGCGAGCTGCGCGCCGTCGAGGGCGTCAGCGTCCTCATCTACGACCAGGTCTGCGCCACCGAGAAGCGCCGCAGGCGCAAGCGCGGCAAGATGGCCGCCGCCCCCCGACGGGTGATGATCAACCCGCTGGTCTGCGAAGGCTGCGGCGACTGCTCCAAGACCTCGCACTGCGTCTCGGTCGAACCGCTGAACACCGAGTTCGGCCGCAAGCGCAAGATCAACCAGTCGAGCTGCAACCAGGACTACACCTGCCTGGAAGGGTACTGCCCCTCCTTCATCACCGTCGAAGGGGCGGAGAACGCGCACCGCGAGGCCATGGCCGCGCTGACCGCCGACGCCACCCCGCTGCCGACCTTCGAGGCCTTCAGCGGCGTGAAGAACATCGTCTTCACCGGCGTCGGCGGCACGGGCGTGACGACGGTGGCCTCGATCCTGGCCATGGCCGCCCACGTCGACGGCCGCTCGGCCTCGGTGGTGGATATGACCGGCCTCGCCCAGAAGGGCGGCGCGGTGTTCAGCCATGTGCGGATCGGCGAGACCGAGGAGACCACGGTCGGCGGCCGCATCCCCGCGGCCAGCGCCAATGTGCTGATCGCCTGCGACATCCTGGTGGCGGCCGGCGCCGACGCCCTCGCCCTCTACGCCAAGGACCGCACCGTGGCGGTCGGCAACGCCGACTTCGCGCCGACGGCCGACTTCGTCACGGAGCGCGACGTGCGGTTCGACAGCGACGCCCAGGCGCGCCGGATCAAGGCGGCGGTGAAGGCCTACGACCAGCTGCCGGCCCACACCCTGGCCGAGGACAATCTCGGCGACGCGATCTACGCCAACATGATCATGCTGGGCTTCGCCTGGCAGAAGGGCGTGGTGCCCGTCTCCAGCCGGGCGCTCTATCGCGCCATCCGACTGAACGGCGTCGACGCGGAGGCCAACCTCCAGGCCTTCGAACTCGGTCGCAAGGCGGCCCACGATCCGGAGTTCCGCGGCAAGCGCGAGGACGACGTGCCGACGCCGGAGACCATGACGCTCGACGCCCTGATCGAGCATCGCGCCCGCGAGCTGACGGCTTATCAGAACGCCGCCTACGCCCGCCGCTACCTCGACCGGGTGGAGAAGGTCCGCCTGGCGGAGGCTCGCCTCGGCTCCGAGGCGCTGACCCGCGCCGTGGCGGTGAACCTGTACAAGCTCATGGCCTACAAGGACGAGTACGAGGTGGCGCGCCTCTACTCCGACGGCCGCTTCGACGCCTATCGCAAGGCGACGTTCAAGGGCGGCAAGGCCAAGGTCCTGCTGTCGCCGCCGATCCTGGCGCCCAAGGACGCCGATGGCCGGCCGAAGAAGATCGCCTTCGGCGGCTGGATGATCGACGCCGGGTTCCCGGCGCTGGCGAAGCTGAAGGGCCTTCGGGGCACGCCGCTCGACGTCTTCGGCTACACGGCCGAGCGCCGCACGGAACGGGCCCTGATCCGCGACTATGAGGCCGGCCTCGACAAGCTGCTGGCGGGCCTCAGCAAGGAGCGGCTCCCGACGGCCGTGAAGATCGCCGCGGTCCCGCAACAGATCCGCGGCTTCGGCCACGTCAAGGACGCCTCGCTCAAGCCCGCCAAGCTGGAAGAGACCCGCCTGTGGCAGGAGTGGGAGAACGTGGCGGCGAAGGCGACCGTCCCGGCCTAGGGACCCGTCGGGATCTGCGCCAGCACCGGCAGGAGTTCCCGCAGCTCCTTCGGCTGCAGGGCGTAGGGCCCGGCGAAGGGATGGTTCACGTCGAGGATGAACATGAAGATCAGGCCGAGCGACACCGCCAGGCCGGCGATGGTCAGCGCGTTCAGCGGCGTCGCCGGATAGACGAAGGTGTAGGCGAGCATGATCGCCGAGCCGGCGAGCATGACCACCCAGAAGAGGGACGGCAGCACCGCCCGGGCGGAGATCATCCGGGCGCGGCGATGCTCCACCACCTCGTTCAGCTTGCGGAACACCTCGGTGTAGATCACCTGGTCGCGCGGCTCGGAGGGCCGGATCCTCGCCACCTCGCGGAAGATGTTCAGCAGGGCCTGGGCGGTCCTGGGGCTCTGCTCGCCGTGGGCCAGCTTGGGCCATTCGTCTGAGACGACGCTCTCGGCATAGGCTCTCACCGCCGCGCGGGCGGCCGTGGTGTCGGCCCCGTAGACCGACAGGTCGCGATAGAGTTCGGAGACGGCGGCGGCTTCCTCCGCGATCGCGCGGTGGGCCTGCCGATAATCGTCCCAGGCCTGCACCGCCGAGAAGGCCAGCATGATGCCGATGAACGCGGCCACCACCCCCATCAGGGCGACGGCCAGTTCGGTCTCCTGCTTGGGCACCTTGCGGGTCAGCCGGCGCACGGCCCAGTGGCCGCCGACGCTCAGCATCGCCGCGGCGCCGAGCACCAGCAGGCTGCTCAGCCACACCGGCAAGCCGAAGTAGACATCCAGCATCGGCGACGCTCCCCCCGAAGCGAACTGCGATCCTTCCTGCGACCTGCCCGAAAGCTTGGCTGTAGGCAAGCGATTGACGCGTGATTACATGTGTACGAAATTACATACGTAGTCGATCTGGGGAGTGTCATGACCCGCGATTTCGGTGATGCGTCTTCGGGGCGCGACGCTCCCGTGTCTCGGATCCGGCGTCTCGGCGGCGCGGTCGCGCCGTTCCTGTTCTTTGGCCTGTTCGCGACCTTGCCGACCCTGACGGCGGTCTCGGGCATGAACCCCGATCCGAGGCCGCGCGCAGTGGAAGGCGAGCCGTGTCGGACGATCTCGAAGGCCGAGTTCCTGCGCGGCTGGCGCGAGCCGGCACGCAGCTTCCGCTATCACGGGGCCCGCTTCGAACGCCGACGTGGCGACGCCGACTGCGGCGTCGGCCACGATGGCCTGTTCGGCCGCGGATATCCGGCCTGCACCTTCAGCGCCCCGGTGGCCCTCGGCGTCGTGATCGGCCGGCAGGAGGCGTATTTCGCCGTCGGCCCAGGCTACACCGCCGTGATCGAGGCCCGCCCCGGCCATGTGCGCTGCGTCGTGCTGGGCGCCCATCGCCTATAACGGTTCCCAACCGCCGCCCGGCGCGTTACGCGGGGGCATGGGGTTCGATTTCGATGCGGTGGTGGTGGGCGCGGGGGCCGTGGGCCTGGCGTCGGGTTATGCGCTCTCGCGGCGCGGGCTGAGCGTCGCCGTCCTGGAGCAGGACCAGGCCATCGGCCAGGGCGTTTCCTCGCGCAATTCCGAGGTGATCCACGGCGGGCTCTACTATCCCACAGGTTCGCTGAAAGCGCGGCTGTGCGTGCAGGGTCGGCGGATGCTCTACGCCTTCCTCGAGAAGCACCACGTCGCCTACGACCGCTGCGGCAAGCTTGTGGTGGCGACCTCGCCGGAGGAGGTCGAGCGGCTCGGCGCCATCCTCGAGCAGGCGCGCACCAACGACGTCGAAGGCATGGCGCAGCTCTCGAAGGCTGAGGTCTGGAGCCTGGAGCCCGAGCTCGCCTGCGAGGGCGCGCTGATCTCGCCGCAGAGCGGGGTCTTCGACAGCCACGGCTACATGCTGGCTTTGCAGGGCGAGATCGAGGCGGCCGGCGGCGCGGTGGTCGTCTCGACCCCCTTCGAGGGCGCGAGCCCGCTGGACGGCGGGGGCTTCGAGGTGCGGGCGGGCGGGGCCGACCCGGCGACGCTCACCTGCCGCTATCTGGTGACCGCGCCCGGCCTCTCGGCCCAGTCCGTGGCGGCGACCATCGACGGCTTCCCGGCCGCGGACATCCCGACCCTGCATTATGGCAAGGGCCGCTACTTCCGGCTGCAGGGCAAGGCGCCTTTCGCCCGGCTGATCTACCCGCCCCCGATCCACGGGGCGCTCGGCACGCACTATCGCCGCGACCTCGGCGGCCAGGCGGTGTTCGGCCCGGACCTGATCTTCGTCGACGCGCTCGACTACAGCGTCGATCCGGCTGCGGCCGAGGGCTTCTACCGCTACATCCGCAAGTTCTGGCCAGCCCTGCCGGATGGGGCCCTCAGCCCCGACTACGCCGGCATCCGGCCCAAGCTGCACGGCCCCGACGAGCCGCAGCCGGACTTCCGCATCGACGGCGCGGATGCGCACGGCCTCGAGGGCCTGGTGGCGCTGTTCGGCATCGAGAGCCCGGGCCTGACTTCCTCCCTCGCCATCGGCGAGGAAGTCGCCGCGCGCCTCGGTTTGTCTTCCCCGGCGTAACGGCGCTCTACTCGCGGCGCTCGACGGAGGCCGCCATGAAGAACCGCATCACCGAACTGCTGGGCGTGAAGTACCCGATCGTCCAGGCCCCGATGGGCTGGATCGCCCGCGCCCAGTTGGCCAGCGCCGTCTCCAACGCCGGCGGTCTCGGCATCATCGAGACCTCCTCCGGCCGCCTCGACGAGGTGCGCGAGGAGGTCAAGAAGATGAAGACCCTCACGGACAAGCCGTGGGGCATCAACGTCGCCCAGGCCTTCGTGCGCGACCCGGACATCGTCCAGTTCGTCGCCGATCAGGGCGTGCGCTTCGTCACCACCTCGGCCGGTGATCCCAACCGCTACTGCGAGGCGTTGAAATCCAAGGGGCTGACCGTCTTCCACGTGGTGCCCTCTTTGGCGGCGGCGCTGAAGGCCATCGAGGCTGGCGTGGACGGGCTGGTGGTCGAGGGCGGCGAGGGCGGCGGCTTCAAGAACGCGCGCGAGGTCTCGACCATGGTCCTGCTGCCCCTGGTCTGCTCGAAGGTGAAGGTGCCGGTGATCGGGGCCGGCGGCATCGTCGACGGACGCTCCATGGCCGCCGCCTTCTGCCTGGGCGCGGAGGGCGTGCAGATGGGCACGCGCATGGTCTCGGCCGCCGAGAGCCCCGTCCACCAGAACTGGAAGGACCGCATCGTGCAGGCGGCGGAGACCGACACGGTGTTCCTCAACCGCTTCGGCCCGGGTCCGGCCCTGCGCGCCCTGCGGACCGAGAAGACCAGCGGCTTCGAGAGGACCCCGCCGGAGAACATCATGGCCGAGTTCGGCCACGTGCTGGACCTCTACTTCGGCGGCGACATGGAGGCCTCGATCGCGCTCTCGGGCCAGGTGGCCGGTCGCATCGACGAGGTGAAGCCGGTCGCCCAGATCCTGTGCGAGACGGTGGAGGAATTCGCGGCGGTCATGGCCGAGATGGGCGCCAAATACGGCCGCGCCGCCCAACCGGCCTGATCACTTCGGCAAGGCGGCGAGCCAGGTCAGCACGGCGCTCTGCAGCCGGATGCGGGCGTCGGAATAGCTGTGGTCGGTCGGGATGTGGACCACCGCCACCCGGCCGCCGCGCTGCTTGACGTCCATGACCAGATGGTCGGCCATCGGCTTCAGTCCGTCGTTGGAGGTGATCACCAGCAGCGGGTGCTTCGTGAGCCCGGGCGCGGCGGCGTCGAACCCGAGTTCCGGGCCAAGGGTCGCGATCTCGGCGGCCATCTCCTCGGCTGTCGCCGCGAGGCTCTCGCGGTTGTCGCGGGCCAAGGCCAGGCGTTGCTCGGGCGTGGACTGCCCGATGCGCGAGATGTCCGCGCCGGAGATCATCACCGCGCCGGCCAGATCCGGATCGGCGCCGGCCGTGACCGCCGTCACCCAGCCCCCCATGCTGTGGCCCATGATCACCAGGCGGCGCGTGTCGATGCCCAGCTTGGCGGCGTTGGCCGGGCTGCGCACGTAGGCGAGGGCGGCCCGTGCGTCCGCGAGGTTGCCCTTGAAGCTGAAGTGGCCGGGGCTGCCCCACGAGCCGCGATAGTTGAGCGTCACCACGTTCCACCCGGCGCGGCGGATCGCCTGTGCGAGGTCGAGGTTCTTCTCGTTGCCCGGCAGCCCGTGGAACAGCACCACGGTGGGGTGCGCTCCGGCGCCGGACGCGAGGTAGGCAACGCCGTTGATCTCCACCCCGCCGCTCGGGATGTGCAGCACCTCCATGCGGGCCGGATGCGCCGCATCGGCCGGCGGATCGGTGTAGATCGCCGCGGGCGGCAGGGGCGCGCCCTGGGCCGCGGTCGCCAGGAACATGGCCGCTCCGGCCGCCAGCATCGCATGTTTCATGGTCGTCCCCCGGTCCTGGGCCGAGCTTGGCCCTACTTCGGCGCGAGCCTCAAGACCTTGCCATCGCTGGAGTCGGTCAGGAGCCACAGGGCGCCGTCCGGTCCCACCGCCACGTCGCGGATCCGCTCGCCGAGGTCCTCCAGCAGCCATTCCTCGCCGATCACCCGATCGCCCTTCAGGGTCAGCCGCGCCAGGTGGCTGGAGGCGAGGCCGCCCACGAACAGGCTGCCCTTCCAGGCCGGGAACAGGCCGGCGTCGTAGAAGGCCATGCCCGAAGGCGCGATCACCGGGTCCCAGTAGTAGACCGGCTGCTGCATGCCCGCGCGCCGGGTGAGCCCTTGGCCGATCGGCGCGCCCGAGTAGTCGACGCCATAGGTGATATCCGGCCAGCCGTAGTTGTGGCCGGGCTCGACGATGTTGATCTCGTCGCCGCCGCGTGCGCCGTGCTCGACGATCCAGAGCTTGTGGGTCCAGGGATTGATCGCTGCGCTCTGCGGATTGCGGTGACCGACCGACCAGATCTCGCCACGGGCGCCGGACCGGCCGGCGAAGGGGTTGTCCTTGGGGATCGAGCCGTCGGCGTTGATCCGCACGACCTTGCCGAAGTCGCTGTCGAGCAACTGCGCCTGCCGGCGGTTCTGCGGCGTGAAGCGGTCGCCGACGGTGACGAAGAGCTTGCCGTCGGCGAACACCAGCCGGCCGCCGATGTTGGCGCTCCCGGCGACAGCCGGCTCGGCGCGAAAGATCACCGACAGCCCCTCAAGCGCCGCCCGGCCGGCGGTCTCGTTCAGCCGGCCCCGGGCGACGGTCAGCCCCGCGCCGCCGCTGCGCGCTTCCATATAGGCGACATAGATCAGCCGATTGGATGCGAAACCCGGATCGAGGGCGACGTCGAAGAGCCCCGCCTGCCCGCCGGTCACCACCCTGGGCGCGCCGGCGAGCGGCGCCGACAGCGCCCCGTCCCGGCTCAGGAGGCGTAGCCGGCCAATGCGCTCGGTCAGCAGCAGGCGTCCGTCGGGCAGGAAGACTCCGCCCCAGGGGTGATCGAGTCCACGGGCGAGGGTCTGGACCTGGAATCGGGTGTTCGTGGTCAGGGCCGGCGCGCGGGTCTGGCCGGCGAAGGCCGGATGCTGGCCCTTGCCATTCGGCGGCGCGGTCTCGGCTGCAGGTGGCGTTCTTCCATTGGGCGGCGCCGCTTCGGCGCTGCGGGTTTGCCTGGCTCCGCAAGCAGCCAGCAGGCAGAGCACGAGAACCGGCGACAGAGCGCGCATGCGGGCCTCCTCAGACGGGGCCGGCCACCTCCTCCAGCGCCGCCTTCGGCGAGGCGCCTTCGAGATGGATCAACGACCAGACCGCGAAGAACAGCAGCGGCCAGCGCTCGGCCGCTGCCTCGGTGGCGAAGACGGCTTTCACCTGCTCCGCGGTCCTTAAACGCCGAACCGCCGCGATGCGTGCGATCCGCTCGCCGATGTCGACCGCGCGGGGGGCGATCCAGGCTTCCACGGGCACGGTGAAACCCTGTTTGCGGGCCCAGGGCTCGGCGGCCGGGCAGTGCCGCTCCAGCCATTTGCGCAGGATCCACTTGCCGTAGCGCCCCTGCACCTTGAACCGGTCGGGCAGGAGATAGGCGAAGCGGGCGACCTCGGGATCGAGGAACGGCGTGCGGCCCTCCAGGCCGTGCGCCATCAGGCACCGGTCGAGCTTCAGCAGCAGGTCGTTGGGCAGCCAGGTGGCGACGTCCGCCCACTGCGCCTGCTGGAGCGGCGTCAGTCCCTTCGGCGCGGCGGCCTCGGCGCGCCAGCGGGCGAGGATCTCGGGGCTGGTCCCCCGCGGCTCCGCTGGGCGTCCGCCGAGCCAGGCCGGGCGCAGCGCGCGGCGATAGCGGCCATAGCCGCCGAACAACTCGTCGCCGCCTTCGCCGGACAACACCACGGTCAGCGTGCCCTTGGCGGCCTCCGCCAGCTTGTAGGTCGGCAGGGTGGCGTAGTCGGCGGTGGGGTCGTCCAGCGCCCAGGCGACCTCCGGCAGGATCCGCCAGAAGTCGGCCTCGCCGAAGCTCGTCTCGCGCCAGTCGAGGTTCAGGGCCCTCGCCACGCGCTCGGCCGTGGCGCGCTCGTCCTTCGCGCCGGGCGCCTCGAAGCCGCAGGTGAAGGCCGTCACCGGTCGTTCGTTGAGCCGCGACATCAGGGTCGCGATGGTGGCCGAGTCGACGCCGCCGGAGAGGAACAGCCCATAGGGCACGTCGGAGCGCTGGTGCACCCGGACGCTGTCCTCGAGCACCGCGTCGAGCCGGCTGAGGATCTCATCCTCGTCGCCCTTGGTCGCGCCGGCGCGGGGGAGGGCGCTCATTCGGCGCCCGGAGACGATCCGCCCGTCGCGGACTTCCACCACCTCGCCGGGGACCAGCCGCCGCAGGCCCTGGAAGGCGGTGCGTTCGCCGAGCGTGTAGTTGAAGGCCAGGAGCTCGCGCGCCGGATCGTCGTTCAGCACGGGCGCCATCAGCCCCGCCCTGAAGAAGGCGCGCGGTTCGGAGGCGAAGGCGAGGCCGCCGTCGTGCTCCATGATGTAGAGCGGCTTGATGCCGAAGGGATCGCGCGCCAGCCAGGTGCGCCCGTCGTGGCCGATCAGGCAGAGCGCGTACATCCCCCGCAGGCGGTCGAACACCGCCTCGCCTTCCTGGGCGTAGATGTGCAGCAGCGGCTCGAAGTCCGAGCCGGTCGCCAGCCGGTCGCTGAGCTGGAAGTCGCGGGCGAGCTCCACGTAGTTGTAGATCTCGCCATTGCCGATCACCGTTGACCCGGCCGCGTGCAGCGGCTGCCAGCCGCCCTCCAGGTCGATGATCGAAAGCCGCGCATGGGCGAGGGCCGCCTGCGGAATATCCTCCAGGCGAATGCCGTCGGGGCCGCGATGGGTGAGCGCCTCGGCCATCGCCTTGGTGGCGGCCGGAGCCGTCGGCCCGCCGGCCAGCACGCCTGCGATCCCGCACATGCTTCAGAGCGCCTCGTAGTCGGAGAAGAGGGTCATCCACTGGCCGACCACCGCGGCCTCGGAGAACTCGGCGGCGACGCGCTTCAGCCCCTCGGCGGCGAAGCGGGTGCGGGTCTTGTCGTCGTCCAGCAGGGTGCGGACGGCGTCGGCCAGGGCCGCGGCGTCGTCGATCGGAGTCAGGAGGCCGTCCTGCCCCTGCCGGATCAGCGCCTTGGGCCCCTGGCTCTCCGCGGCGACGACCGGCAGGCCGTGCGCCCAGGCCTGGATCACCACATTGCCCAGCGGCTCGTGCCGGGACGGGAAGACGCAGACGTCGGCCGTCCGATAGAGCGCCGAGGGATCGGTCCGCCAGCCCAGGAAGCGCACCCGGTCGGCCACGCCCAGAGCCTCGGCCAGGCTCTTGAGCTTGGGCTCGAGGGCGCCCGCGCCGGCGATCCAGAGATAGGCGCCGGGCAGCTGCGCCAGCGCCTGCAGACTGACATCGTGGGCCTTGTTCTCGTGCAGCCGACCCATGCCGAGCAGCAGGGGCGCATCGGCGGGCGTATCGAGGCTGGCGCGATCGATCGGCGCGGTCTTCGGCGGGGCGGCGGCGAAGTTGGGGATGCAGCGCACGCGTCCCGCGGGCCAGCCCTGCGAGACGATCCACTCGGCGATGTCCTCGGTGTTGGCCACCAGTTCGTCGAACCCGGCGTAATATTTGAGGTTGTAATAGCCGCCGAGCCGGCCGATGCGGGCCCAGGGTCCCTTCGGCGTATGGCGCGCCGCGCGGTTCATCCAGGCCAGCATCAGGCGCGCCCCCTGCAGCTTGCCGTAGCCGGCGGCCGCCGTGCGGGTGAAGACGTCGATTGGACCTCCGAAGCCCAGCACCTTGACCGGCACCCCGGCGGCCTTCAGCGCGGCCTCGCGCCCCGCGTGGCGACGGATCGCCGCGGCTTCCTTCACGCCGGCCCGTTTCAGGGCCGTGACGAGGTCGACGAAGTAGGTCTCCGCGCCGCCGTCGCCGGAAGTGCCAAGGAGGTGAAGGACGCTCATGGGAGCCGCGACCCTAACCGGTGTCACGGCAGAGCCCAAGCCGCTTGAAGCGGAAGAAGTCAGCCCCTATAACCCGCGCCTCGCGCATTACTGGGCGTACCTTTGGCTGGGTAGCTCAGCTGGTTAGAGCGGTGGATTCATAACCCACAGGTCGGCGGTTCGAGCCCGCCCCCAGCTACCAGGGGTCCCAGTAAGCGCGTTTGGGGCTTTCGCCATCGCCACCGATCCGCATCAACGGCCGATCCTCGCCTGGGCCCTGACCACCGGCGAGGCGGGCATGCGCACCCAGGCCCGCGGTCTCGCCAAGGCCGTCGCCGACGAGGTCGTCGAGAAGGTGGTGGTCATGCGCCCGCCGTGGCGCTGGTTTCCGGCGCGCTGGCCGGGCGTGCTGAACGGCGCCGACGCCGAGGCCGGCGACACCCTGGATCCGCCCTGGCCCGACGTCATCGTCACCTGCGGCCGCCGCTCGGCCATCCTGGGCCTCGCCGTGAAGAAGCAGGCTGGCGGCAAGCCGCTCCTCGTCCACCTCCAGGACCCGCTCACCTCGCTCCGGGACTTCGATCTGGTGGTCGCCATGGAGCACGACGACATCAAGGGCCCGAAGGTCCTCAAGGTGCTCACCACCCTGCACGACATGACGCCCGAGCGGCTGTCACAGGCGCACGGCGACTGGGAGGCGCGGCTCTCGGCCCTGCCGCGGCCGCTGATCGGCGTCCTGCTCGGTGGGCCGACCCGCCATAGCGCCTTCGCCGGGGCGGAGGCCCGCGAGCTGATCGCGCGGCTCGCCGCCCTGCGCGCCAAGACTGGCGCAGGCGCCGTGATCGTGCCCTCGCGCCGCACGCCCGACGAGGTTCTGCAGGTGTTCGTCGAAGCCGGCCGCAGTGATCCGGGCCTGTGGGCCTGGGACCGCAGCGGCGACAATCCCTACCTCGGGGTCCTGGCGCGCGCGGACCGGTTCGTGATCACCGGCGATTCGGTTTCGATGATCTCGGAGGCGCTCGCCACCACCAAGCCGGTGGAGGTGTTCGCCGGCAATCTGCGCAAGCGGCACGTGGGCTTCGTCGAAAAGCTGAACGAGCGCGGCCTCGCCCGCTGGTTCGATGGCGAGGTCTCCGAGCCCAGGCCGCGCCCGGCGTTGGACGCGACCGCCGAAGCCGCCGCGGCGGTGAAGAAGCTGCTGGCCGCCCGGCGCTAGGCCAGGGCCTTGCCGGTGAGCCGCTCGAGGGTCCTGAGCGGCGAGGCGGGGGGATCGACCATCGCCGACACGGGCACATAGAAGGTCTGCTCGAAGGCGTAGCGCCCGCCCATGGCGGCATGCACTACGCCGTCGGTGAACACCATCCAGGTCGCGCCCGGCGGGAAGCTGACGTGCTCGCAGGGCGCATCGGCCTGATAGGCGTCGTCTTCCTTCGAGAGGTCGTGGAGTTGCAGCATGAGGTTGTCGTAGGCGGTCCGCCGGCCCTTGGTCAGGCCGAGCGTCCTCATCAGCATCGCCTGGCCCGGCGCCATGCCATGGGTCCTGGGCAGGAAACGCTGGGCGTGGTCGGCCATGGGCTCCCCGACGCGCCAGTGACGGGCCTCGCCGTTGGGATTCACGTTGCGGAAGACGCGCAGGATCCGCCGGCCCTGGACCGGGTTGGCCGGGAAGGCGTCGAGGTGCAGGCGCCGGTCGTCCTTGCGTTTGGAGAGATTGTGGTCGGCGGCGCGCGGGCGGTAGCTGGTGCGGCCGATCTGCAGGCCATCCGCATAGGCCGGCAGCACCTCGCGCACGAGGTCGGTCGCCCACGTCGAATAGCGGGCGACGATCTCCGTGAGCTGATCGCGCACCGGCCCCTCGGCCGTCGTGCCCTTCAGTTCGCCCGTGGCAGGGTTGTAGCTGACGTTCTTGGTCCCGGCGTCGGAGACCTCCGCGTACATGGCGCCTTCGAAGCCGGCGATGTCGAAGTCGAGGTCGGGGATGAGGACCACCGAGCCATGCTCGAGCAGGCGCGCGGCGTCCTTCGGCGCGGCCTGGCGGCTCAGGGTGGCGACGGGCGAAGAGGGGGCGGCGGACATGGCTCTAGGATAGGGCGTTGCCGGCCCCGCCGCGAGAGGGCCTAGGGCCGCGCCACGCCCCATTCGTTCCAGCCGGCGAACCGCGGCGTGTTGGGCACGTACATGCTGTCGACCTGGTCGATCTTGAAGCCGGCCTGCTTGATGGCGCTGGTCACCGGCCGGGTGAGATGACAGCCGCCGGCGATGCGCTTCCAGATGGGCTCGATCCGCCGCTGCCACTTGGCGACGCCGGGATCGGGCGCGAGGCCGTGCTCGCAATAGAGGAACCGGCCGCCGGGCTTCAGCACGCGCCGCGCCTCGGCGAGCGCCTTCTCCGGCGCGCACACCGAGCAGAGCGTGAAGGTGCAGACCACGGTGTCGAAGCTCTTGTCGGCGAAGGGCAGGGCCTCGGCCGTGCCGTTCTCGACGTGCACTTTCAGGGCCGGGTCGTGGGCGGCGTTCTGGGCGATCTCGCGCAGCTCCGGCGAGGGATCGACGCCCATGACGTCGGTGACCTTCTTGGGGTCGTAGTACTGCAGGTTCAGGCCCATGCCGATGCCGAGCTCCAGCACCTTGCCCTCGGCCTTGGGCACGACCTTGGTGCGCTGCTTCATCATCGGCGGCGACGAACAGGCGCAGGTGAGCAGCTTCGGCAGGATGAAGCGGTCGTAGAGCGAAGCCATGGCGATCCCCCCCGGGTTCGGTTCAGTGCGCCTCGTAGACCTTCGGCGCGGGCCCGATGGCGACGGGACCCAGTGTGGTCCGGCCAGCCTGGAAGTCCAGCGTCGCGTGCGCCACCTGGTCAGGCCCTTCGCGCGCCTGGGCGACGTCCGCGGCGGCCTGGGCCGTCTCCGGCGGGATGGTCCCGGTCTGGCCCATGGCGGTCAGCGCCCGCGGCGCCTGGCGCAGGCTGACCTTCAGCGACCCGCGCAGCCGTCCGTCCTCACCGACGGTGAGATCGCCGCCCTGTGCACCGATCAGGGCCTCGCCCGCGGTCACTCCGCCCTGACGCAGCTGCATCTTGCCGCCGTTGTCGGTCCAATGCCGCACCGCGCCCGGCCAGTCGGAGCCCGTGAAGGCGCTCATCTTGGTGAGGGTCGCCTGCCATTGGATCGAGATCGGCTTGTCGGCGGCGATGCGGGCGAACAGGCCCGACAGCTGCGCCTTGCCGTTCTTCACCTCCAGGGAGACGAGGCCCTCGTCGATGGCGCTGTTGCCGCGCAGGTGGAACTCCACCCGCTCCGCGTTCGACAGGAAGAAGGGCCGGGCGCCCGGAGCGGGCTGGAACGCCAGCCCCACGCCCTCGAAGTCGAAGCTCGGCGGCCGGTTTTTGAAGTCGAAGACCGCGGCGTGGATGACCTTGCCTGAGACCTGCACCGGGCCGCCTTGGGGCCGCACGAAGGTGATCGTCTGCGGCGCCGCGATCATCCAGTGGCCGAGCGCGTGCATGTAGGCTTCCGCCTCGATCCGCGGCGACTGCAGGGCCCAGCCCGACGGCTCCCGCACGCGGGCGTCGGTGAGCGTCACGTCCATGCGGAAGGGGTAGCCGCCGATCTCGCGCTGGGACCAGCTGATCTCGTAGCCCGCGCGCTTGAGATCGGCGACGGCGGCGTCCATCTGCTGGGCGGCCTGGCCCTTGGCCCAGAGCCACATCGCCGACCAGGCGAGCGCGCCGACCGCGAGCAGGCCGAAGGGGATGTAGAGGCCGAGGCGGCTGTGTTTGCGAGGCGCGGCGGGATCGGGCAGAGACATGGGCAAGGCTTTGCGGGGGACGGATGGCGGAGACGCGTTGGGTGTTCGGATACGGCTCGCTCATGTGGCGGCCGGGGTTCCCCTACGCCGAACGAGCGGCCGCGACCCTACACGGACGCAGGCGGGCTTTCTGCATCTATTCGGTCCATCACCGAGGCACCTACGAGCGGCCGGGGCTGGTGCTCGGCCTCGCGCCCGGCGGCGCGGTGCGCGGCATGGCCTATCGGGTCGAGGACTCCGACTGGCCGGAGGTCTACGCCTATCTGATCGAGCGTGAGCAGCCGACCGAGACCTATGTCGAGGCGAGGCGGGCGGTCCGGCTGGCGGACGGCCGAAGGGAGGAGGCGCTGGTCTTCCTCTCCGACGTGCGCCACCCGCAGTGGGCCGGCGCCCTGGGCCTGCAGCGGCAGGCGGAGCTGATCGCCGGCGCCACGGGCCTCTCGGGTCGCAACGTCGACTACCTGCGCGACCTCGTCGGCCACCTGCGCGAGGAAGGCATTCGCGACCACGCCATGGAGACCCTGCTCGGCATGGTCGAGGCGCGCGAGCTGGCCGCCGGCTAGAGCGTCAGCAGCTTGTTGGAGGCGGTCTCGATCCGCTCTTCAAGCACACGCATGAACTCGGCGCGCTTGAGGCCCGGCGGGATCGGCTCCAGGTACTCGAAGACGATGACGCCCGGCCGGCGGATGAAGCCGTGCGCCGGCCAGTGGACGCCGGAGTTGGTGGCGACCGGATAGACCGGCACCTCGAGCTCGCGGTAGAGCGCCGCGACGCCCGGCTTGTAGTCGCCGGCGACGCCCGGCTCGCCGCGATGGCCTTCCGGGAAGATCACCACCTGGCGGCCGCGGGCGAACAGGACCTTGGCTTCGCGGACCACCTTCTTGAGCGCGCTCGCCCCGGCGCCACGGTCGATGTCGATGGCGCCGACCTTGGCCGCGTACCAGCCGAACCACGGGATCCAGTTCAGCTCCTTCTTCATCACGAAGACCGAGGCCGGCAGCCAGGTGAACTGGGCGAAGACGTCGAGCATGCACTGATGCTTGGGCGCGACGATCGCCGGGCCCGTGGGGATGTACTGACGCCCGCGCACCTCGACCCTGATGCCGCAGACGGCGAGCAGGCCCACAACGCCGCGGCCCCAGAAGTGGAACATGCCGAGCGTCCAGCTCGACGGGCCGAGCAGGATCGGCGTGCAGCCGATCGCGACCACCGCGGTCCACAGGTAGAACAACGCGACGTACAGGAAGGAGCGGATGGCGATCAAAGATCAGCCCTTCTGAAGCGCCGCGGTCTGGGCGCGGTCCTTGGGACCGAGACTCAGGACCAGTTCGCGGCCGAGGATCGCCAGATACTTGGAATACTCCGTCACCATCAACCGCGCGCCGCCGGGCGAGCGCCACCAGCGCTTGGCGTTGAGCGCCGAGGTGGCCACCGGATAGGGCTGCAGATCCACGCCCTGGGGGGTCAGCACGGCGCGCAGCTCCAGCATGGCGCGGGGCATGTGGTAGTCGGCGGTGACCACGATCAGGCTCTTGTAGCGCATGGCGCGCGACCAGTCGGCCGTCTCGCGGGCGTTGCCCACCGTGTCGAGGGCGCTGAAGCCGAGGTCGACGCAGCAGTCGTAGAGCTTGCGGACCGCCGGGGTGACGTTGCGAATGTCCTCGCGGGTCAGCTCGCGGTTCACGCCGGAGACCAGGACGCGCTTGCCGTAGCCGTCGGAGAGCAGGCCGACGCCGGCGCCGATGCGCTCGCGCGAACTGACCCCCGTCAGCACCACCACGCCGTCGGCCGGCTCGGGCGAGGGCGCAGGGGTCGACTGCTGCACCCGGGCGGCGAAGGCCAGGAGCCCGGAGACCCAGATCACCGCGACCACCAGGAAGAGGGCGACGCTTCTCATTCCATGTCCCGGATCAGGGCCGAGGCGGTGAGCCGGGCGGCGACCGCGGCGACGAGGGCCGCGGCCAGGGGGCAGACCAGCACCACGGCGAGGTCGCTCCAGGCGATGGGCAGGGCGGGGGTCAGGCCCTGGGTCCCGCCGGCGAGGCGCAGGCCGGCGCCCAGGACGGCGGCGACGCCGGCGCCAATCACCCCGCCGACCACGGCGGTGCGGGCGAACTTCAGCTGGAAGAGGCCGGCGATGTAGCTGTCCTCGGCGCCGGAGAGGTGCAGCACCTCGACGACGTCCTTACGGGCGGCCAGGCCGGCCTGGGTGGCGAAGGCGATGACCGCGCCGGCGGCGAGGGCGATGAGGGCGAACACCGCCGCGCCGAGGCCGCGGGCGAGATTGGCGGAGCGTTCGATGTCCTTGATCCAGACGCTGTGGTCGTCGACCGAGGCGTCGATATCCTGGGCCTTCAGGGCCTGGGCGAGGCGCGGCGCGGTGGCCGGCGCCTTCGGGTCCAGGACGACCGTCACGAGCCGCGGCACCGGCAGGTCCTCGAGGTCGGTAATGTCGCCGAGCCAGGGGCGGATGAGGTCGTAGGCCTTCTGCGGCTCGAGGGCGCGGGCCTCGGTGACGCCGGGCGCGCCGGCCAGGGCCTCGGCGGCGCGGGCGGCGGCGGCGTCGGGCGTCTCGCCGCGCTTGGGCCGCACGATGACGGTCGCCTCGCCGCCGAGCTGGCCGACCCAGCCGCGGGCGGCGCGGTCGGAGGCGAGCACGCCGATGGCGGTCAGGCAGGCCAGGAAGCAGAGGACCGCGACCACGAACAGCAGCGAGCCGGACCGGCCGCCGTCGCGGGGCAGCAGCGGCGCGGGCCGCCAGCGCGCGGGGTCGAAGGCGCTCATAGGGGCGCGGGCCTCAGGTGCAGGCGACCGCGCTCGAGATGCATCAGCGGCTTGTTGGAGCGGGCGACGAGGTCCTGGTCGTGAGTGGCGATGAGCACGGTGGTCCCGAGTCGGTTCAGCTCGACGAACAGCCGGAAGAGGCGCAGCGCCATCTCGTGGTCGACGTTGCCGGTGGGTTCGTCGGCGAGGAGGATCTCGGGCCGGTTGACGACGGCGCGGGCGATGGCCAGGCGCTGCTGCTCGCCGCCGGCCAGGGTCGAGGGCATGGAGTCCATGCGCTGGCCGAGGCCCACCCAGGTCAGCAGCTCGGCGACGTCGGCCCGGTACTCCGACGGGCGGCGGCCGGAGATGCGCAGGGGCAGGGCGGCGTTGTCGAAAACGGAAAGGTGATCGAGGAGCAAGAGCTCCTGGAAGACCACGCCGATGCGGCGGCGAAGCGCCGGGCGGGCCTTGGGGCCGGCGTGGCTGACGTCCTGGCCGAACACCGCGACGCGGCCCTCGCTGGGCCGGGCGGCCAGCGAGATCAGACGGAGAAGGCTGGTCTTTCCGGCGCCGGACGCCCCGGTGATGAAGTGGAACGAGCCGGGCGCGAGGGCGAAGCTCAGGTCGCGCAGCACGTCGGGGCCATCGCCGTAGCGCATGGTGACGCCGTCGAAGCGGACGATCTCGTCGTCGGCGGAGAAGACCGCAGCGGCGTTCGGGTTTCTGGACATGGAGGCCGAAATCGGCGACCTCGGAGCAGGGTTGCTGGAAGCGTCCGATTCGCCTCGAATGATACTGACCTGTCCAGAGTGTGACACCAGCTATTTCGTGGATGACTCGCGCATCCCGAAGGCGGGACGCATGGTCAAATGCTCGAACTGCGGGGCCCGCTGGGAAGCCCGCAACGAGCCGACCGCGATCATCGAGGAAGAGGCGCCGGCCGATGAGCCGGCGCCGTCGCCGGCCGCCGAGCCGGAGCCTGCGCCCGTCGAGGCCGCCGCCGAGCCGAGCGAGCCTGCGGCCGCGGACGAGCTTGCGCCCGAGGACGTCGAGATCGTCGCCGTGGAGCCGGAGGCCGACGCCGCCGGCGCGGAGGCCGCCGCCGAGCCGGAGCCCGAGATCGCGCCCAGGCCGCGGCCCGCCGCACCGCCGCCGCGCAACGAGGCCCGAGGCCGGGTCGCCCTGCTCGCCTCCATGGCCGCGGTGGTCGTGGCGCTGGTGGCCGGAGCCATCGCCTTCCGTGGCCAGGTGGTGAAGCTCGTGCCGCAGAGCCAGGCGGCCTATGCCGGCCTCGGCCTGCCGGTGAACAGCGTCGGCCTGGTGATCGAGGAGGTGAAGGCCGAGCCCACCTTCCTCGGGGGGCGGCCGGTGCTGTCGGTCACCGGCTCGATCCGCAACGTCAAGGGCGAGGCGGTCGAGGCGCCGCCGCTGCGCGTCAACCTGCTCGGTCGCGACGGCAAGGCGGTCGCCGCCAAGGTGGTGCGGCCGGTGGACGCCCGGGTGCCGGCCGGGGCCGTGCGCCACTTCGCCATCGCCATCTCCGACCCGCCGTCCAACGCCCGCGACCTCGAGGTGGTGTTCGACTTGAGCCCGCAGCGCGCCGCCGCCGGCCCGGCGCCGGCCGCGCCGGAGGGCCCCGCGCCGGAGGGCCCCGCGCCGGTCGAGGCCCAGCCGCTGCCGGACGCGACGCCCGCCAGCCTGCCCGGCGAACATGGCTGAGCCGGCCGAGGTCCTGCTCAGCGAGGCCGAGGTCGCCGCCCGCGTCGCCGCCATGGCCGAGGCGATCGCGCCGCGCACCGACGACGAGACGGTGGTGGTCTGCCTGCTGACCGGCGGCCTGTGGTTCTGCTCGGACCTGATGCGGGCCCTGGCCCGGCTCGGCCGCTACGTGCGCTTCGACGCCCTGTGGCTCGCCTCCTACCGCGACGAGCGGGTGAGCGCCGGCCGTTGCGAGGTGCGCGCCGACCTGCAGCGCCCGGTGGTGGGCCGCAAGGCGCTGATCGTCGACGACGTGTTCGACACCGGCCTGTCGCTCTCCGAGGCCGCCCGGCTGGTCCGCGACAGCGGCGCCAGCGAGGTGCTGACCGCGGTCTTCGCCCGCAAGCCCTGGCCGACGCCGCGGGCCATGGAGCCCGACTTCGTCGGCTGGGAGGCGCCGGCGCGCTTCCTCGTCGGCTACGGCATGGACGCGGCGGGCGCCTATCGCGGCCTGCCGTTCGTCGGAGCCATGGATTGAGCTCTTCGGGACTGGTGCTGCTGGTCCCCGAACTGGCGCCGCTGATCGACGACATGCGCGCCCGCCACGACCCGGCGTTCCGCCAGGGGATGCCGGCGCACCTCACCGTGCTCTACCCGTTCATGGACCCGGTGACGATCGGCCCGACCCAGCGGGGCAAGGTCGCCGAGGTGTTCCGCGGCTTCGAAGCCTTCGAGCTGAGCTTCTCGCGGATCGGCCGCTTCCCCGAGGCCCTGTGGCTGGCGCCCGACCCGGCCGAGGCGGTGACCGCCATGGTCGAGGCCATGGTGGCGGCCTTCCCCGCCTATCCGCCCTACCGCGGCCAGTTCGACACCATCATCCCGCACGTGACGGTGGCCCAGGGCGAGGGGCTGGAGATGGGCGCCCTCGAGCCGGAGCTGCGGCGCCGGTTCGCGACGCCGGTGCGGGTGAAGGTGGAGGCGGTGGCGCTGTTCACCACCGTGCGGCGGCGCTGGCGCGAGGTGGACCGCTTCCTGCTGGCTTCGCCATAGTGCTGCCGCAGCGGTTTGGCCAAGAGCGGCGTTCTTGCTGACGAACGGAGCGATGAGCCGGTGAACAAGGTCTTTGCGGGGGTGGTGGCGGTGGCGGCGGGTCTCGCCCTGGCCGGGTGCGGCGGCAAGCCGGCCGGCGGCGGCGATCCCTACGCCGGGCTCGACGACGCGATCCGCGCCTGGAAGACGGACCTGTCGGCCGGCGACGCCTCCTGCCGCAGCGCCCCGGCCGGCGCGAAGTGCGAGATGTTCGAGGTCTCGTGCAAGGCGCAGCGCAACATCACCCCGCCGGAGACCTCGCAGGGGGTGAGCGCCAAGCTGGTGGCGCACATGACGTGGTCGGGCTTCGACGAGCGCGGCGGCGAGGAGCCCCATTCGGCCGCGGCCCAGTTCGTCAAGGTGAACGGGACCTGGACGCGGTCGGCGGTCAAGGCGGTGAACCCGGAGACCTGCGCGGACCAGTAGGCGCGGGACCACGGGACCACGAAAGACACGAAAGACACGAAAGAGACGAAAGGCGACGGACGCGAAAGGGTGGGCGCGCGGAGGCGCGGCCCGGACCGATCGGCCGCGCCGGTTGCGTGGTTTTCGTGTCTTTCGTGGTTCCTCGAGTGCGCCTTCGGCGCGGCTCAGGTCGAGTTCCAGTAGCCGTCGTCGCGATTGTCGCGCGGGAAGGATTCTCCCTCCAATGCTCCCCCTGAGGGGGAGCTGTCGCGGAGCGGGGGTTGAGGGGCAGGGCGGTCGGGCTCGCAGGCTTCGACCCCCTCCGTCGGCATCGCCTGTTCGCCCCCCTGCCCGGGCGGAACGATGCCCAGCATGTCCAGGATGCGCTGGACCTGGGTTTCCAGGGCCTCGCTGGCGAAGGCTTCGGACAGGCCCTCGCCTTCGAGCAGATCCTCGAGGTCGCCCTTGAGGTCCTCGGCCATCGCCTCGCCCTCGGCCTCGGTCCAGATCAGCCGGCGCACGGCGGCGCGGACCTCGTCCTTGCGCCGCTCCACGCGCACCTTGTGAAGCTGGATGACCTCGGCCCCTTCGCTGCGCTCGGCCCGGCCGGCCTCGGCGGCGAGCTTGGTCCGCAGGGCGGCGGTCTGGCGCACGCTGCGCGACAGACGCTGGAAGGACAGCGCCAGGCGGGCGCGCTCGTCGGGCGTCCCGGCCGCCATGGCGTCGGCCTGGACCTGAAGGGCCAGCTCCAGCCCCCGCTCAAAGAGCAGGGCCAGGCCCTCCTCCTGCTGGGCGACGATTTCGGCGACGGATGTCATAGAACAAAAAGAGAACATGCGGCGCGGCCGCGGTCAAGGGAAAACCGCGGAAACGCAGATGCCCGTAGACGGAGATCGGCCTCAGCTCGCATCCGGGAGGCCGCTTGTGACGCTTAGCTGACTTTGGAAAGGTCCGCTTCCGGGGCGGCGCTGCTTGACGCCTAAGTCGGGAAGTAGCGGCGGCGGAGCGCAGGCGCTTCAGCCAGCACGCGCTCGAGCTCCAGAACGGAGAAGTGCATCTCGCGGATTTGCCTGGCGGCGCACACCGCTGATAGCTTGTCGTAGAGGGTCGCGTCGATCGCGGTGGAGGTCATCACGCCGAAGCCGTTCGCCTTGAACTGATCGAGCATGTCGCCGACGTCGAGAACGCGGCGGGCACCCAACGAGGATCCGTCGGTCACGAGCTTGCACTGGAAGATCCACTTGCGTGGCGTTCGCCGCTCGCCGCGGCGGCGCTCGTGCACTTCTATGTCGCGACCCCCGTCGCGCGACCGGGTCTTGCCGAGTTTGCGAATAGTGTTCGGATCGAACATCGGGTGCGCGCGGATGACGTCGTAGCAGAGATCTTCGAAGCGGCTGTCGTCCAGAGCGGTCCAGTCGCAGGCGATCGGCGCCGCAAGGCCCGAGGCGTCAACAAACTCGGTCTGCAGCTGCGCTGCGAGTTTGAGGAAGCGCTCGGCCTGCGCGCTGTTAAGCGCCTTGGTGTCGTAGAGGAGGTGGAGGACGTGGGCGTCCTCCACGATGCACAGGGCCCCGCTGCTATGCACATAGCAGGCGGTCCGCGGAAACGGCCCCGCATCATCCTCCGCGCGCCAGGCGAACGGATCCTCGTGCCAGGGCTCGTCGTGGGGATCGCGCGCCAAGCGCGCGGCGGTCTGCGAGCGGACATATCGGTCCAGCGGAAACTGGACGAGGAGTCCCTTGGCAAGGGCGACGCACTCTCGCCCGAGCGAGACGATCTGCGCAGGCCGGAAGCCGGACCTACGATAAGTCTGGTGGGTGAGCGTGAAGAAGCGGTCGAGGTCGACGGCGCGGTCCAGGATCCAGCCGTCGCCCGACGAATAGCAGTCGCCGCCAAACCTCCAGCTGCTGGGGCTCCGGAAGTACCCCAGGCGCCGCTCGGGGAATTTCGCGTACTGCGCCCGCATGTACTCCGGGGCTTCCGAGTGGGATTCGCTATAGGAGATGACCAGGTTCGCCAGGTAGTCGCCGGCGAGTCCGGGCGCCCGCAGCCGTAGCTCGTGGATCCGGTCCTCGTAGTCGGCCACCCGCTCGCGAATGGCGTCAACGCGCTCGGCGTCAACGCGCTCGGCGTCGACCGGCTCGTCGTCGTCGCTGTCCCGCCACAGAAGGACGGCGTCCTGGATGGCGCGGCCGAGACCAGGTTGAGGTCCGCCAAGCGCGATCGTGAGGCTCGGGTGGAAGGCGCTCCGGCCCATCCAGAGCCGCATCCGTCGCGCGTGGGCACCCAGAACTTCAGCAATCCAGGACGCTTCGAGAAGGTCTGTCGCGACGTCGAGGTATGAGTTCGAACTGCCGATGAACCGGTAGCGGAAGCGTACGAGCACCAGGTCCAGGCCGCCGACCGGGAGCTCGTCGAGGTGCTCGGGCAGGTCCTCGTCGAAATCGACGATGAGGCGCTTGCGCGTGCGGCTCATCCCTCGTCTTCGGCCTCCGCCTCGTCGGCGACCGACGCGGCGCCTCCGAGCGCTTCGTATCGCCGGCCGGCGAGCCACTGAAGACGCTTGGCCTGGGTCAGCAGTACGCGCCGAAGTCCGCCCTGCACCTTCCGCTCCGAAATGACCTGCGCGAGGCGGGCGAGGATCAAGGCGCGTCGGGCGATCCGGAAATCAGGATGTGAACGAAGCTCGAAGACCCGCTCCGAAACGATCCGGCCTCGGACGGAGGCCGGCGCCTCGACGGCGAGCCGACCCGGCGGCGGATCCTTCTCGTTCAGGATGGCGTGGAAATGCGAGTTCGCGACCGCCTGCTCGGTGATCAGCCGCTCCAGCGCGTCGAGATGCTGGCGCGCGCCGAGGTCGCTCCGGCTCGCCTCCTGATACTGCGGCAGCGGCCAGACCTCGATCTCGAACACCTCGAAGGGGTCGAGCACCGACATGGCCACCGCGTCCGTGCGCTGGTTGGTGAGGTGGCGACGAATCCGGGTGCGCAGTCGCTCGTTCGTCTGTCCGACGTAGATCGGCTCGCCGTCGTAGTCGAAGAAGGCGTAGACGCCCCAACGGTAGTTGCCGACCGGCATGGCGGCAGCGTCGGCGCTGGCGGCGAACGAGGTGTCCAGAAGGCGGCTAAGGTTGGCGCGCAGGTCCTCAGTCTCGAACGGCGGGAAGTTCACCGCGTCAGGATCGCGACCGAATAGCCCGCCGGGATCAGACACGCCGGATGGCCGTCATATCCGAGGCGTGCTGCAGCACGCCGGCGCGCCAGATCATGGTGCGGCGGAGGATCTCGTCGCCGGCCTCGGCGAGCTCGAAATCCACGAAGTTGACCTCGTCATCGCGTCCGGCGAAGGCCAGATGGAAGGCGTGCAGGAGCTCGACGCCGGCGAGGGGCTGCGCCCGGACCGCGGGACGCGCCAGGGAAGGGATGTGCGCCGGAAGCACGTAGATGCAGGGCGGCGGAGTGTTGAACGGACCGAGCGAGGTCAGTCGTATCGGCTCGCCGAAGCGCGAGAGCTTGGGACAGGGGCGCCCGATGGAGCCGCAAATCATGTCCCAGATCACTACGCCATCGACGCGCTGGTTGCGGCTGATCATCTCGGCGCTCAGCCGGGTGTGAATGCCGGACCAGGCGTTCCGGCGGGGATCGGCCCCTGTGTTGGTGCACAGGCTCCAGGTGACGAATTCATCAGCCTCCGGCGGCCGTTCGAAGATGTTGGTGTTGGCGCCGTCCAGGCAGCCCTTTTGGTCGATCACCGCCAGCCGGCCGCTGTTCAGCCGCACGTAGAAGTCGTTGCGTGCGCCCCCCTTGGCCTTCTCCCATCCGGCGATGAGGCCGCGGTCCTCCATGTGGTTGAGGACGTGACGCGAGAACTCCTGCTTGCCCCGCTGGGTGGCCGAGAACTCGCCTCGCAGTTTTTCGATGGCGCCGCGGAGGATGGGCGAAGCGTAGAAGCTCTCCTCATCGAGACCATGATCGCCGAGCAGGTGCGCCTGCGTCCTGAGCGCCTCGGCGAACCGATCGATCTCGGCGCGCAGCCGAGGATCCTGCTCGCAGGGGATCACGCTCACGCGGCCGCCGCCTCCAGATCCGCCGCCTCGGGCTCGGCCGTATCGGGGTCCGCCGTCGCAGCCTGCTCCGCGGCGGTCAGCAGCGGCTCGAAGATGTGCTCGGCCAGGTGCCGGACCACGTCGACGGCCACCCCGTCGCCCGTGAGGTGGTAGGCCTCGTTGTAGTTCTTGGGCAGCTTGTAGTCGTCGGGCAGCCCCATCAGCCGCGCTGTCTCGCGCGCCGAGATCAGTCGGCTTCGAACTTTCTCCCGGTCCACCACCAGGATGACCTGTCGGCTGGAGCCGCCCGCGGGCGTGCGCAGACAGCCGGCGACGTCGTCGAAGCGGACCTCGGCCCGCTGCACCTTGACGCCTTTCTCGTTGACGCGGGTGCGCTTGTAGACCCCGCCCACCATCCTCCGCCCGGCGCGCTGGGCCGCCTTCACTTTGTCGCGGTTGATCGGCGACATCATCGCCAGGAGCTGCTTGGTTTCGGACGCCGAATGCCAGGAGACGCTCGTCGGATTTTCCTCAATGACGTCGGCGAAGGTCAGGTTGCGACGCGCCGGCGTCGGGATGTTCCACCAGATCATCCGCTTCAGCGCGGACTTGCCGACTCGCTCGAACGCCCGTTGCAGTCCCAGCGTGTGGAACGGCGCGATGGGGCCCGAAGAGGTGAGGGCCGCACCGATGGCGACATCCTCACGCACGCCGATCAGGAACAGCCGCGGCCGCGATTGCGGAACGAACAGCGAGGCGTTGATGACGAGCGCCCCATAGCGGTAGCCCGCGTCGGCGAAGGTCTTGCAGATTGCCTCGAAATCACGGCCCCCGTGCGAGGTGAGGGTCCCACAGACGTTCTCGAGCGCGATGATCTTGGGCGCACGGCCCTCCGAGATCAGCGCCTTCACCACGCCCCAGAACGGATAGAAGGTGCCCGAGCGCTCGCCCTTCAGGCCGGCCCCGCCACCCGCGAGCGACAGGTCCTGGCAGGGGAAGGATCCCCAGATGAGGTCGGCGAGGCCCGGCAGGTCCGCCGTCTTAACCTGGCCGACGTCGCCCACCTTGAGTTCGCCCTCGCCCCAGTTGTCGCGATAGGTGACCCCCTTCTTGTGATCGAAGTCGTTGGCGAACAGGCACGTCCAGCCGCCACCCAGACCGGCCCGGGCCATGCCGCCGCCGGCGAAGAACTCATAGAAGCTAGGCATTGCGCCGCTGGCCCTCTTGATGGGCGCCCGACGCACGATCCCGGGCGAGTTTCTCTTCGATGGCTTCGGTTATCCAAGTGTTACGCGACACCGAGCCGGGGCGCAGGGCGCGCGACTCGTCTATGGCCTCGAAGGTCTCCACCGGCAGGCGGAGATTGATGCGGTCGAGCGCCCGGACAGTGGAGGTTTTCGAATCGGAGAGCATTGGCGCCAGAGTGGCGCCACCGCGGCGCCGCGTCGAGGGATTGTTGTTCTTATTCTGTTCTAGCTGGCGCTGGAGTCAAGTTCAGGGGAGGTGGCCATGCTTCAAGGCCGGACCTATTCGCAGCCGATCGTGCGGGCGCTCGATGCTGACGCGCTGGCCGAGCTGAGCGATGAGGATGCCGAGACGGGCGAGGACGACGGCCTGGAAGGCAACCAGCAGTATCGCGACCTTCGCTTTATCGGCTGGGATCTGGTCGAGAGGGTGATCGAACGCGAGAAGGCTTTGTTTGCGCGGTTCGCAGCCGCACCGGATCTGGAGGCGGAGGCGGAGCGCTTCCTCGAGGAAATCGAGGCGGTGTGGGAGCCGGACGAGGATTTCTGCGGGCTTGATATCGGAGTGATCGCGGCGACCTTCGCCCTCTCCGCGCTCGGCGCCGTAACGGTCAGCAGCTGCAACGCGGGTGGGTTCGGCGGACGGCATGCCGAGCGCTTCCCTCTGATCATCATGTACCTGCCGCGTCACCTCGCCCCTGAGGTGCTGGCGATTGCCGAGGCGGCCGACGTTGGACTGGACATGGTGAGCGGTCTGGTGCGCCTTTACGGCCGCAGCGACTATGATCTGCACCGGTTCGCAGAAGTCGCGTTGGCGCGTCACCTGAGCCGGCGGGCGGCAGCGCTCGCTTAGGGCATCGGCTCCTCGACGCGGGTGGCGATTGTCGGGCGTGTCTGCTTCCTGCCCTTGCGCCAATGTCAGCTCATGGCGCGCAGCAGACCTATGATCGCGCCCCCATCGTGGGGCCCCACCGCGCGCCGCAGTTGGCCGAGTCCCCGCCCAGGCGCCCGCATTCGCAATCCGGCGTTGTGCTTGGCGCCTTTGCACGCGTGCCCTATGAACAGGCTCGGCTGTTCAACTGGGGGACCCTCTGTGAAGCACGCGTTCATCGCCTTTTCGGCTCTGGCGGCCATGGCCATCGCCGCGCCGGCCGAAGCTTTCAACATCAAGAACAACACGGCGTTCACGATCTGCGCCCAGTCCCACACCGGGGACTACAAGGAGCTGGTCGGGCCGGGTGAGACGAGCCGGGGGTGGAATACCGGCAAGACGCTGCAGGTGACCCTCGTTCCCTACGATGTCTCCGTCTGCGTGAACGACAACGGCATGTGCTTCATCGAATGCAACGACGACGTCCGGACGGTCGTGACGGTGCCGCCGCATGCGCAGGTGTCGGTGAACCACGCCTGGTTCCAGCCCGGCAACGTCGGCGACAACAACCGTGCAGGCCAGACGACCATGTTCATGGTGGTCGAAGCCCCGGCCAACTACGACTACAATCTGCAGTGAGGGCCGACATGCTTCGCTTCGTTATCGCCACCGCCCTCATCGCCGCGCTGCCGGCCGTCGCTCAGGCGCAGGGGCTCCATCGGCCGTCCGCCCTGATCGCCCAGGCGCGCACCGCGACGCCGGCCCAGCAGGAGCAGCTCGCGGCCTGCATGCAGGCGCAGGCGCCGCGTTGCGGCCCCCCGCCCTGCGGCCCCGGCGCGACCGCGCAGGTCGACCGATGCCTCGTGCCCTACAGCGCCTGCCTGGCCAACGTGAAGCGGACCTGCACCCAGACCGTCATGGCGCCCGCGCCGACGGCGGCGCCCCGCTAAGCCGGGACCCGGCCGACGCCCGCGCGACGCCCCGCTCAGCGGGGGATGCGGGTGGTGTCGATGCCGGCGCCCTGGTCGGTCTGGGGCGGCGGGGGCTTGTCGCCGCGGGCGCGGTAGGAGGGGATGTCGGCGGCGCCGGCGGGGGGCGGGTGGGCCTCCAGGCGGGCGATGTCGCGCTCCATCTCGGCGATCTCGCGCACCTGGGCGTCGATGATGCCGTCGGCGAGGCGGCGCACCTGCGGGTCTTTGATGTGCGCCCGCTCGCTGGTCATGATGGCGATGGAGTGGTGGGGGATCATGGCCTTCATGTAGGCCACGTCGCCGACCGTCTGTTGGCTGCGGACCAGCCAGAGCGCGCCGGCGAAGACCACGGCGCTGACCGCCAGGATAACGACGTTGAGCCGCTTGTCCTTGTACATGCCGAACATGAAGCCGAGCATGATCACGGCCATGGCCGCGCCCATGACGAGCGCCATCCAGAGGCGCGTCTGGCTGAAGCGCACGTGCTCGAGCGCGTAGGTGTTGAAGTACATCAGGACGAACATCACGACCGTCGAGGTCGCGATCATCGCCGCAAAGCGGCCGTAGCCCATGGCATGCTCCTGTCTCCCCAAAACCGCTAACGCGCGGTGGCGGGGCCGGATGCGCGTTCGGGAAGGTCGGGCGGCAGGCTCATGCGGCCTCCGCCAGAGGGCGGCGCTCGTACCAGCGGCGACTGGCGTTCACGATGGCCACCACCGAGAGCATCACCGGCACCTCGATGAGGACGCCGACCACGGTGGCCAGGGCGGCGCCCGAGGTGAAGCCGAAGAGGCTGATCGCCGCGGCGACGGCCAGCTCGAAGAAGTTGCTGGCGCCGATCAGGGCGGAGGGGCCGGCGACGCAGTGCGCCTCGCCGGTCGCCCGGTTGAGGAGGTAGGCCAGGCCGGCGTTGAAATAGACCTGGATCAGGATCGGCACGGCGAGCAGGGCGATGACCAGCGGCTGGGCGATGATCTGGCGCCCCTGGAAGCCGAACAGGAGGACGAGGGTGGCGAGAAGGGCGGTCAGGGACACTGGTCCGATCCGGCGCAGCGCCTCGGCCAGGCGAGCCTCGCCGCCGCCTCGGAGCAGGACCGTCCGGAAGAGCTGGGCGAGCAGCACCGGCGCGACGATGTAGAGCCCCACCGACAGCAGCAGGGTCTGCCAGGGCACGGTGATCGCCGAGAGGCCGAGCAGGAGACCGACGATCGGGGCGAAGGCCACCACCATGATCGCGTCGTTGAGCGCGACCTGGCTGAGGGTGAAGTGCGGCTCGCCACGGGTCAGATTGCTCCACACGAAGACCATGGCCGTGCACGGCGCGGCGGCGAGAAGGATGAGGCCGGCGATGTAGCTGTCGATCTCGCCGGCCGGCAGCCAGGGGCGGAACAGGTGGCCGATGAAGAAGGCGCCGAGGGCGGCCATGGAGAACGGCTTCACGGCCCAGTTGACGAACAGGGTCACGCCGATGCCCCGCCAGTGGCGGCCGACCTCGCCCAGGGCGCGGAAGTCGATCTTCATCAACATCGGGATGATCATCAGCCAGATAAGCCCGGCCACCGGCAGGTTCACCTGCGCGATCTCCAGTCCGCCGATGGCCTGGAACGCCGGGGCGAAGAGCTGGCCGAGGACCACCCCGGCCAGGATGCAGAGCGCCACCCAGAGGGTGAGGAAGCGTTCGAAGCGCGACATCGGCGCGGGCTGGGGCGCGGGCTGGGGCGCGGCCTGGGGCGTGGGCTGGGGCGCGGGAGCCTCGCTCATGACGCGGCCTGCTCGGCGGCCTGGCCGATTTCGCGGAGACGGGTCTGCAGCGACGCCCGGTCGAGCTTGTCGAGCGGCAGGGCGAGGAAGAGCTCGATGCGGCGGCGCAGGCGCGCCGCGGTCTCGGCGAAGGCGGCGGCGATCTCCGCGGGCGAGCCGACGGCGGCGGCCGGGTCGGGGACGCCCCAGTGGGCGGTGGTCGGCTTGCCCGGCCAGATCGGGCAGACCTCGCCGGCGGCGTTGTCGCAGACGGTGAAGATGAAATCGAGCGGCGGGGCGTCCTCGCCGGCGAACTCGTCCCAGCTCTTGGAGCGGAAGCCCTCGGGGTCGAAGCCCAGGGCGCGCAGGATCGGATGGGTGTTCACATTCACCTTGCCGGTCGGGAAGGAGCCGGCGGAGACGGCGTGGACGCGGCCTTCGCCGAGGTGGTTCATCAGCGCCTCGGCGAGGATCGAGCGGGCCGAGTTGCCGGTGCAGAGGAAGAGGACGTTGAGCGGGCGCGACACGGTCAGCAGCTCCGGCCTTCGGCGCTGCAGGGCCGGGCGGCGATGGCCGCGAGCGGCGCGCAGATCGCGGCGTTGCCGGCGCAGCAGTCCTCCATCAGGAAGGCCAGGAGGTCGCGCATCCGGTCGTAGGCGGCGTTGTAGATGATCGAGCGGCCCTCGCGCCGGGAGGTGACGAGGCCCGCCCCGGCGAGGATGCCGAGGTTCGAGGACAGGGTGTTGGGCAGGACGCCGGTGGCGCGGGCGATCTCGCCGGCGGGCATGCCGGGATCGCCGGCCTTGACCAGCAGGCGGAAGATCTCGAGCCGGCCCTCATGGGCGAGCGCGGAGAGGGCGGCGACGGCCGATGTCGTTTCCATGATTCGACTATAGCCGAAGTTTCGTGACGGGCGGGTGACGGGAGGGGCCCGCCCCCTCTCCCCGAGGCGACGCCCGGGGGAGAGGGCAGGGTGAGGGCCGGCCCGTGCAGAGGGTTCTGCGCCGGATGCCAGGTCGAGGGCCTCGTCGAGACATCCGGAGGCAGCCCAGCCGGCCCTCACCCTACCCTCTCCCGCGAGCGGGAGAGGCGATCGGACCCTAGCCGCAGCAGCCGGCGGTGACGGGCTTGGGCTGCGGCGCCGCGGCGGGGGCGCCGCAGCAGGCGCTGCCGGCCGACACGGTCTCGGGGACCGGCACGCCGTCCTTCCCGTAGTCGGTGATCTCGCCGAAGGTGAAGAAGGTCTCCCACTTCAGGCCCGCGGGATCCTCGACCCAGCTCTTGTCGGAGGTGGCGTAGCAGCAGGCGGCGGCGGTCTGGTCGAGGGTCGCCTCGCCCGCCGCCTTTAGGCGGCCGGCCAGGGCGTCGAGCTCGGCCTTGGAGTCGACCTGGACGCCGACGTGGTCGAGGCCGGCCTCGCGGCCGCGCTCCGAGATGGCGAAGTTCACCTTCGGATCGTCCAGCATCCACTTGGCGTAGTCGTCCTTGCGGACGGTGGGGCCGGCGCCGAACAGGGTCTCGTAGAACCGGATCGACTGGGCGAGGTCGGGCACGTTCACGTGCAGGTGCAGGCGCTTCATGGCGGAGCCTCCTTGGGGGCGTTGCGATGTGAGATTCTATATTTCGAGAAATATCGAAATGTCAAGCCGGGCGAGATCGCAGAGCGCAGATGCTCCCCTGAGAGGGAGGACTTCAGGAGGTCAGAGCCAGGGGGCGGGGCGTTCGCGGGCGAGCATGTCCTGGTAGGTCTCGCGCGGGCGGACGACGGCGTACTGGTCGCCGCGGACGAGGACCTCGGGGACGAGGAGGCGGGAGTTGTACTCGCTGGACATGGCCGCGCCGTAGGCGCCGGCGCTCATGAAGGCCAGGAGGTCGCCGGCGGCCATGGGGGCCAAGGCGCGGTCGCGGGTGAAGGTGTCGCCGGTCTCGCAGACCGGGCCGACGACGTCGTAGACCACCTCGGCGCCGTCGCGCGGCCGCACGGGGCGGATGTCGTGATAGGCGTCGTACATGGCCGGGCGCAGCAGGTCGTTCATGGCCGCGTCGAGGACCAGGAAGCGGCGGCCCTCGGGGCGTGCGTTGACGTGCTGGACGGCGGCCACGAGGACGCCGGCGTTGGCGGCGATCACCCGGCCGGGCTCGAAGGCGAACTGGATGTCGAGGCCGGCCATGACGCGGCCGATCATGGCGGCGTAGTCGGCGGGGCCGGGGGGGTCGGGCTGGTTGAAGTAGGGCACCCCGAGGCCGCCGCCGAGATCGAGGCGCTCGACGTGCAGGCCCTGGCCGCGCAGGCGCTCGACCATGCCGCGCATCTTGGTGAAGGCGGCCTCCATGGGCGCAAGATCGGTGATCTGGCTGCCGATGTGACAGGCGACGCCCACCGGCGACAGGCCCACGGCGTTGGAGGCGTTGGCGTAGAGGCGCTCGGCCTCGGCGAAGGAGACGCCGAACTTGTTCTCCGCCTTGCCGGTGGAGATCTTGGCGTGGCCGCCGGCCTCGACGTCGGGGTTGATGCGGATCGCGATCTTGGCGCGCTTGCCGAGGCGCTGGGCGACCTCGTCGATCAGCTTCAGCTCGGGCTCGGACTCGACGTTGAGCTCGGCGACGCCGGTCTCCAGGGCGAAGGCGATCTCGCCGGCGGTCTTGCCGACGCCGGAGAAGACGATGCGCTCGGGCGGAACGCCGGCGGCCAGGGCGCGCCGGATCTCGCCCTCGGAGACCACGTCGGCGCCGGCCCCGAGGCGGGCCAGGGTCTTGAGCACCGCGACGTTGGAGTTGGCCTTGACCGCGAAGGCGATCAGCGGCTCGCCCCACTTCTCGCTGCTCAGTCCGGCGCCGCGCAGGGCGTCGCGCATGACCGTGAAGTGCCGCTCGAGGGTCGCGGAGGAATAGACGTAGACGGGGGTCCCGACCTCGCGGGCGATGCGGGAGAGGGGGACGCCTTCACAGTAAAGCTCGCCGTCCTGGAGCTCGAAATGGTTCATCGCGGCGGGTTGGCGTAGGGGTCGGGCAGAGCGCCGGGCGGGGCCACGGCGGTCGGATCGCTTCCCGTCCCGGGGATCGGCAGGGTGCGCGGCGGGGCCGGGGTGGCGCTGGTGTCGCGCGGGTCGATGGTGCGCGTCGGGCGGTTCGGATCGGCCGGCTGGCGGGACTGGGCGGCGTGGCTTCCCGGAAGCGATTGGCAGGCGCCGACGGCCAGGGCGAGGGCGAGAACGGCGGCGCCGCTCAGCAGGGCGGAGTTCGGACGGCTCATGGCGGGCGCTCCTATTGAGGTTCGCGCGGCGTGGCGGGCGAGGTGTTCGGGTCGCGCGGATCGACCGTCTGAACGGGGCGGTTCGGATCCTGGTTCTGGTTGCGCTCGGCCGCGCCGGCCGGGGCGTGGCCGAACATCGGGCCCGGGCGCTCCAGATCGCCGAGCTTGCCGCAGCCGCCGAGGGCGAAGGCCGCAAGGCCGAGGACGAGGAGCGCCTTGGCTCCGGCGAAGGGTCGCGACCTCATCCCAGGATCTCCTTCCAGCGGCGGACCTGCGCGCGCACCTGATCGGGCGCGGTCCCGCCATAACTCCTGCGGCTGGCGACGGAGGCCTCCGGCGTCAGCACCTCGTAGACCTTCTCTGTGATCTGCGGGTTCAAGGCCTGCAACTCCGAAAGCGGCAGGGACGGCAGATCGCAGCCGAGCTGTTCGGCGCGCTTCACGGCCGCGCCGGTCACGTGGTGGGCGTCGCGGAACGGCAGGCCGAGCTCGCGCACCAGCCAGTCGGCGAGGTCGGTGGCGGTGGAGAAGCCGGAGCCGGCGGCCTTGGCGAGGTTCTCCACATTGGGCTGCAGGTCGGCGACCATGCCGGCCATGGCGAGGAGGGACAGCTCGAGCGCGTCGAAGGCCTCGAAGGTCGGGACCTTATCCTCCTGCATGTCCTTGGAGTAGGTCAGCGGCAGGCCCTTCATGACGGTCGAGAGCTGGGTGAAGGCGCCCATCAGCCGGCCGACCTTGGCGCGGACGAGCTCGGCCGCGTCGGGGTTCTTCTTCTGCGGCATGATCGAGGAGCCGGTGGTGAAGGCGTCCGACAGGCGAACGAAGCCGAACTGCGGCGTCATCCAGATGACGATCTCCTCGGCCAGCCGGGACAGGTGCATGGCGCAGATCGAGCCGGCGGCGAGGGACTCCAGGGCGAAGTCGCGGTCGGCGACGCTGTCCAGGGAGTTGGCGGTCGGCCGGTCGAAGCCGAGCGCCTGCGCCGTCTGGTGGCGGTCGATGGGGAAGGGCGAGCCGGCGAGGGCGGCGGCGCCGAGCGGGCTCTCGTTCATCCGCGCCCGGGCGTCGGCGAAGCGCGAGGCGTCGCGGCCGAACATCTCCACATAGGCCATCATGTGGTGGCCGAAGGTCACCGGCTGGGCCGGCTGCAGGTGGGTGAAGCCAGGCATCACCGCGTCGGCGTGCTGCTCGGCCTTGGCGAGGAGGGCGCGCTGCAGGGCCTGGATCTGGCCGTGGGTGCGCTCGCAGGCCTCGCGGACCCACATGCGGAAGTCGAGGGCGACCTGGTCGTTGCGCGAGCGGGCGGTGTGCAGCCGGCCGGCGGTCGGCCCGATCAGCTCGCGCAGCCGGGCCTCCACGTTCATGTGGATGTCCTCGAACTCCTCCCGGAAGGGGAAGGTCCCGGCGTCCATCTCGGCGCCGATGGCGGCGAGGCCCTGCTGGATGGCGGCCTCGTCCTCGCTCGACAGGACGCCGACTTTGCGCAACATCGCCGCGTGCGCCCGGGAGCCGGCGAGGTCCTGGGCGGCGAGACGCTTGTCGAAGCCGATGGAGACGTTGATCGCCTGCATCAGCTCGGCGGGCTTCTCGCTGAAGCGGCCGCCCCACATGGCCTGGCCGCTTTGGGACTTCGGGGCGTCAGAGGGAGCGTCTGTCATATGAGCGATCAATCCACGGCGAAGCCCAAGGGCCGGATGCTGACCTGGGCCCTTTGGGGCGCCGCACTGATCGGCGTCGCGGCGGTTCTTTACATCACGGCGCAGGCTTCGCGAAAGCCGCCGGAGGTGCATACCGGGCCGGAGCCGGCGACGGCGTCGGCCGACAAGTCCGATCCGCTGCGCAAGCTGACTCACCCGGCCGACGGCCAGCCGCCGCCGGCCTATGTGTTCAAGGACGCGAGCGGCAAGGACGTCACCCTGGCCGACTTCAAGGGCAAGGTGGTGGTGGCCAACCTCTGGGCGACCTGGTGCGCGCCCTGCAAGATCGAGATGCCGACCCTCGCGACGCTCGCCCGGGAATATGCCGGCAAGCCGGTGGCGGTGGTGGCGATCTCCATCGACAAGCCCGAGGCCCTGGACGAGGCCAAGCGGTTCATCGCCGCCCAGGCGCCGCTCGCCTTCTACAACGACCCGGAGGCCAAGCTGCCGTGGGAGATCAAGCCGACGGCCCAGGGCGTGCCGACGACGATCATCTTCGGCAAGGACGGCCTGGAGCGCGGCCGCGTGTCGTCCGACGCCGACTGGGCCGGCGAGGGCGCGCGCAAGATCGTCGACAAGGCCCTGGCCGGCTAGCCGCCTCGTCGTCCCCCGGCGGGAGCGGCCGTCAGGCCACCACCCGGTGCCGGGGGCGGGTTTCCTGCTGGATCGCCAGCGTGCGGAGCAGGCCGACGAGGGCGGTGCGCGAGTCGGCGTTGAGCTGTTCGTAGGCGGCGAGCAGCTCGACCGCCCCGGGCGTGCGCATCCGGCTCAGCATGTCGATGTCGGCCGGCTGGTCCCGATCAGGCGCGTCGAGCACGTCCATCAGGTCGACCACGCGGCATTTGAGGGCGCGCGAGATCTGCACCAGCCTGGAGAACGAGATGCGGTTGGCGCCATTCTCGTACTTCTGGATCTGCTGGAAACTGACGCCGCACTGCTCGGCGAGCGCCTCTTGTGAAATACCCATTGATTTGCGGCGGACTCTCACCGCCGCCCCGAGGGCAATATCCATCGGGTCTGGCGCCTTTGCGGAACGCTCAGCCACATCTACCTCCCCAAAGGTCGGGCGTTCTTTTGGTGGACTAATGGTCCCCAGCGCCCTGACCCGCAGAGGTTAAGACCATTGTTTCGCCTTTGAAAAGAGCCGTGTTACGCAGCGATACGTCGAACGTTACCCGGCCCGTGCAATCGGCCCCCATGCAACCGAAGATCGCCCTGCCGTGTTGCCTTGGCCATGGCGGAGGATGCGTGGACCCCGCGCGAGCCGTTCGCGCCCCAGGGGATCGAAGAGCCTGAAGACGCCGGCCCGCGGCCGGGGCCCGGCCCTGGCCTGGGCGTGGCGGTGGCGGCGATCGTGGCGGTGCTCGCCTCGGCGGCGCTCGCCTGGTGGTTCGCCGTCCCGGCCCGCGCGCCGCATACCTTCAACGCCCCGCCGCCGCGCATGACCGCGCCGGCCGAAGCCAGCCCGCCCCTGCGCTACGCGCCGGACGATCCCGACCCCAACCAGGTCAAGCGCGCCTGGCGCGAGGTGCGGCAGACCTATGTGGACGGCGGCCCGGAAGCGCTGATGCGCGCCTCGATGCGCTGCGCCCGGAGCCTGCCGGCCGAGCCGCAGCTCCTCGACTACTGCGTGGCCTACGACATCTACGCGGCCGACATCGTGCCGAAGGGCGCGGACGGCGCCGGCGACTGGTTCGCCGACGCGCCCGGCCGTGACCTGGCGCTGGCCCGCACCGCCCTGCCGGGGGTGACCGACCCCTCGAACCGTCTGGCGCAGCTCTCTGCCCTGACCAAGGCGGTGATTCCCAAGCCCGTGGCCAAGACGGCGGCGGCCAAGCACCACGCGGCCAGGCCCATGCGTCACGCCCAGGCGAAGCACGCTCAGGCGAAGCACGCTCAGGCGAAGCACGCTCAGGCCAAGCACGCGAACGCCAAGCACGTGAAGTCGAAGCGCAGGACGCACCGCCACGCGGTCTCGCCGTCGCTGGCCTCGAGCCCCTCGACGGCGGTCTATCCCTATGGGGACATGCGCGACCGGCTCGAGCCGCCGCACTGAAAAATTTCGCGATTAAGCTTCTGGTGACCGAGTCACGGCGGAACTGGGCGTCCGTTCGAGTGTCCGATTCTCCAGAGGCCATCCCGGTTCGATGCGCTTAGCCCGAGCTTCACAAACGCGGTTCGACCACGGCGCCGCCCTGCGCGTGCCGCCGCCCGGCGACCGCAAGAACTGGCAGACGTTGTGGATGTGGCTGGGCGAGGACGCCTGCGCCGTGGCCGAGGCGGCCGCCGTCCAGGTGCTGACCCCCGAGGGGCCCGTGGTGGCCCATTCCGGCGACTGGATCGTGCTGTCGGTGAGCGGCGATTTCCACGTCGCCCATGCCGCGCGGATGCACGACGCCTGAGGCCGAGGGGCGTCCTGCAAAGGTGGCGCTCGGCGCCACTCGTCAATAGATAGGGCTTATGGGAGCCGCCGCGGGCGCTGAACGGTTGGCGTCGATCAAGGCTTTCGTCGAGGACGGGATGGCTGAAGAGGGCGCGTTCTTCTCGATCCACAGGCACGGCTTCGTGCGGGTGGCGGTCTGCGCGCCCCGGGCGCTGACGGCCGATCCGGCCGGCAACGTGGCCGAGACCCTGGCGCTGGCCCGGCAGGGCCATGTGGAAGCCTGCGACCTGATGCTGTTCCCCGAGCTCGGCATCTCCTCCTACGCCGAGGACGACCTGCACCTGCAGGACGCGATCCTGGAGCGGGTGGAGGCCGGCCTGGCGGAGATCGCCGAGGCGAGCGCCAAGCTGAAGCCGGTGCTGATCGTCGGCGCGCCGGTGCGGCGCAACGGGCGGCTCTACAACTGCGCCGTGGCGATCGCGAAGGGCCGCATCCTCGGCGTCGTGCCGAAGAGCTTCCTGCCCAACTACCGGGAATATTACGAGAAGCGCTGGTTCGCCTCGGGCGTCGGCCTGACTGGCCTCGAAGTGGAGATCGCCGGCCAGACCGCCCCGTTCGGCGTCGACCTGCTGTTCGAGGCCAGCGACTACAGGGACTTCATTTTCCACCTGGAGATCTGCGAGGACTTCTGGGCCGCGACGCCGCCCTCCACGCAAGGGGCGCTCGCCGGGGCGCTGATCCTCTGCAACCTCTCGGCCTCGAACATCGTCGTCGGCAAGGCCGACGAGCGGGCCATGCTGTGCGCCTCGCAGTCGGTGCGCTGCCAGGCGGCCTACCTCTACGCCGCGGCCGGGCCGGGCGAGAGCACCACCGACGTCGCCTGGGACGGCCAGGGCAGCGTCCACGAGCTCGGCCTGCTGCTGGCCGAGACCGAGCGCTTCCCCGCCAAGCCGCAGATCGCGGTGGCCGACGTGGACGTCGAGCGGCTGCGGCTCGAGCGGCTGCGCACCCCGACCTTCAACGACGCGGCGGCGGCCTCCGGACATCCGGAGACGCGCTTCCGGCGGGTGCGCTTCGCCCACGAGCCGCACATGGCCGACGTCGGCCTGATCCGGCCGATCGACCGCTTCCCCTTCGTGCCGAACGACGCCGCGCGCCTCGACCAGGACTGCTACGAGGCGTTCAACATCCAGGTCCAGGGGCTGGTGCGGCGGCTGCAGTCCACCAAGAGCGAGACCATCGTCATCGGCGTCTCGGGCGGGCTCGATTCCACCCACGCCCTGCTGGTCGCGGCCAAGGCCTGCGACGCGCTCGGCAAGCCGCGCTCGGCGATCCTGGCGTTCACGCTGCCGGGCTTCGCCACCAGCGACAAGACCAAGGCCAACGCCTGGGCGCTGATGAGGGCGGTCGGCGCCACGGCCGAGGAGATCGACATCCGGCCCGCCGCCGAGCAACTCCTCAAGGACATGGGCCACCCGTTCTCGGCCGGGAAGCCGGTCTATGACGTGACCTTCGAGAACGTGCAGGCGGGCCTGCGCACCGACTACCTGTTCCGCCTGGCCAACCAGCGGAAAGGCATCGTGCTCGGCACCGGGGACCTCTCGGAGCTGGCGCTCGGCTGGTGCACCTACGGCGTCGGCGACCAGATGAGCCACTACAACGTCAACGGCTCGGTGGCGAAGACCTCGATCCAGCACCTGATCCGCTGGGTGGCGGCCTCGGGCCAGTTCGACGCGGCGGCCAACGAGACCCTGCTGTCGGTGCTCGACACCGAGATCTCGCCGGAGCTGGTGCCGGCCGACGCGACGGGCGCGATCCAGTCGACCCAGGCGATCGTCGGGCCCTACGAGCTGCAGGACTTCAACCTGTTCTACATCACCCGCTACGGCCTGCGGCCCTCGAAGGTGGCGTTCCTGGCCTGGCATGCCTGGCGCGACGCCAAGGCCGGCGAGTGGCCGCCGCACTTCCCCGAGGACGCGCGCAACGCCTACGACCTGGCGACCATCAAGAAGTGGCTGCGGGTGTTCCTGGTGCGCTTCTTCGAGCTGAGCCAGTTCAAGCGCTCGGCCATGCCCAACGGACCGAAGGTGATCTCCGGCGGCAATCTCTCGCCCCGCGGCGACTGGCGCGCCCCGTCCGACTCCACGGCGCGGACCTGGGTGGAGGAGCTGGAGGCGAATGTCCCCGGGTGAGGGGCAAACCGGCATGACACCGGACTGATGCCCGCCGCCGCCACCCTCTTCGATCACGCCCGCGCGGCGCAGGACGCGGGCGACCTTGCGGGCGCCGAGCGGCTCTATCGCGCGGCGATGGCGCAGGAGCCGGCCAAGGCAGCGAACGAGCTCGGGGCGCTGCTTTACGGTCTGGGGCGGGACGCCGAGGCGGCGGAGCTGTTCGGCCTGGCGATGGCCGCCGCGCCGCAGTGGGCCAAGCCGCGGTTCAACCTCTCGCTCGTCCGGCTGATGCAGGGGGATTACGAGCAGGGCTTTTCGCTGCACGAGGCCCGGCGGCAGGTCCCGGAGACCGGGGTGCGCGAGCTGCCCCTGCCGTGGCCGGAGTGGCGCGGCGAGCCGCTGGCGGGCAAGCGCATCGTGGTGCTGGGCGAACAGGGGTTCGGCGACCAGATCATGTTCGCCCGCTTCCTGCCGCCGCTGCGGGCGATGGGGGGCGAGGTCGTCTACTTCTGCGGGGCGGAGGTCGCGCCGCTGTTCGAGGGCGCCACGCCCGAGCTGGACGACCGGACGCGCGCCGACTTCTGGGTCTTCGCCGGCAGCCTGCCGCTGCGGCTGGGCGTGAGGCTCGAGACCCTGCCGCCGCCGCTGGCGCCGGCGGTGGAGCTCGGCTCGGGCGGCGGGATCGGGGTGATGGCGAAGGGCCGCGCGACCCACGCCAACGACGCCAACCGCTCGCTGGACGAGCCCGCCGCGGCGCGGCTGGCGGCGCTGGGGCGGGACCTGTCGCCGGCGGCGACGGGGGCGAAGGATTTCCTCGAGACCGCGCGGATCGTGGCGGGGCTGGATCTGGTGGTGAGCGTCGACACCGCGCTCGCCCACCTCGCCGCATCGATGGGCAAGCCGACCTGGATCCTGCTGCCGGCGGTGGGCTGCGACTGGCGCTGGCTGCGGGGCCGAATGGACAGCCCCTGGTACGCATCGGTCCGCCTCGTCCGCCAGCCGAGCCACGGTGGCTGGGGGGATGTGCTCGACAGGGTCGAGGCGGACCTTCGCGCCTGAGGGACGAGACCGGCGGGGGCCGGTCCCGGCCTGCCTCAGAGCAGGAAGTCGCCGGCGACGAGCGCCGTCGGCGAATAGACGTTGATGGCGAAGTCGGCGACGGCGTCGCCGTTGACGTCGCCCTGCACCACGTAGTGGTCGGTCTCGAAGACGCTGACCAACTCACCGGCCTTGTGACTGAAGGCCGAAACCAGGGTGAAGGCCTGGTCCTTGCCCCCGGCGACGGCGTCGATGGCGGTCAGGTCGATGCGATCGCCCTCGGCGTGGCTGAAGTCGAGGATCGTGTCGCGCGCGCCCGTCGCGGAGTCCGCGAGGGCGAAGACGAACCGGTCCGCGCCGGTCCCGCCGGTCAGCAGGTCGGCCCCACCGGCCCCGGTCAGGGTATCGGCGCCCGCGCCGCCCGAGAGGGCGTTGGCCGAGCCGGCGCCGGTCAGCTTGTCGGCGAAGGCCGAGCCGAACAGGTTCTCGATGTTGACCAGGGTGTCCTTGCCGGCGCCCAGGGTGTCCTGGACCTTGGTGATGGCGAGGCTGACGGTGACGCCCGCGGTGGCGCTGGCGTAGGTGGCGGTGTCGATCCCCGCCCCGCCGTCCAGCTTGTCGCCGCCCGCGCCGCCGTCGAGCAGGTCATTGCCCGCGCCGCCGGTGAGGGAGTCCGCGCCCGCCAGGCCCGAGAGGGTGTCGTCGGTGGCCGCGCCGGTGAGGACGTCGGCGCCGGCGGTTCCCGTCAAGTTGAGACCCGCGGGCGGCGCCACGGTCAGGGTGAAGACGTCGGCGGCCGAAAGGCCGCTCGGATCGGTGGCGGTGACCTGGATGGCGTAGGTCCCCGCCGCGGTCGGCGCGCCGGAGAAGGCGCCGGTGGCGGCGTCAAAGGTCAGCCACGCGGGCAGGGCCGAGCCGTCGGCGAGGCCGGCCTTCAGCGTCAGGACATCGCCCTCGACGTCGCTGAAGACGCCCTGGGCCAGGGTCAGGCTGAAGGCCTGGCCGACCTGGCCGGCGGCGTCGGCGATCGGGGCGGCGACGACCGGGGCGTCGTCGACGCCGGTGACGGTGAACACAGCCTGGGCCGCCGTGGTGGCGGCGCCGTCGCTCACGCCGTAGTTGACCGTGACGGTGGTCTGTTGGCCCTGGCCCAGCGCCTGATAGGCGGCGTTCGCCGGATCGAGGGTGAAGGTCGAGGTCACGGCGTCGTAGGTGACGCCCGCCGGGAGGCTCGTCGGGACGTTGACGACGGTCAGCACCGCGCCGGCGTCGGGGTCGCTGGCGTTGGCGAGGGCGTTGAGGCCCACCGCCGCGCCGTCCTCGGTGGCGGCGGCGGTCACCGGGCCGGAGATCACGGGCGGGTGGTTCACCGGAGCCGCGGCGCCGAGGGTGATCGTCTTGTCGGAGAAGGCGGCCTGCTCGACGCCGACGAGCTGGGTCGTCCCGTCGGGAGCGCCGGCCCGCTGGTCGGTGACCGCGTAGCCGTCGCCGGTCTTGGCGATCAGGTAGTCGCCGGAGGCGCCGGAGAAGACGACGGTGTCGGTCCCGGCGTCGCCCCAGATCTCGTCGCCGCCCTGGTCGACGTAGATGGTGTCGTCGCCGGCGCCGGCCCAGACCTGGTCCTTGTCGGCGCCGGTGTGGATGACGTCGTCGCCGCCGCCGGTGGTGATCCTGTCGTCGCCCGCCCCGGCCGAGACGGTGTCGGCGGCGTCGGTGGCGAGGGGCTGCAGCGGCGGGGCGACGGTCAGGGAGATGACGTCGTCATGGGCGGTGCCGACGATGCCGGCGCCGCCGTTGACCATGGCCGAGGGGGCGAAGGCGCCGTCCGAGAACTCGAGGCTCTCGACGTTCTTGACCGTGTCCGTGCCGTCGAGGCCGGCCAGGTCCTTCACCTGGTAGCTGCCGTCGGATTCGAGGCTGACCTGGTAGTCGGAGGAGGCGCCGGAGAACACCGCCACGTCGCTGCCGTCGCCGCCGTCGAGGAAGTCGTTGCCCGTGCCGCCGGCCATGGTGTCGTCGCCGGTCCCGCCGGCCACCACGTCGTCGCCGCCGGCGGCGTTGACGGAGTCGTTGCCGGCCAGGGCGGCGATGTTCTCGCTGGCGCCCGTGCCCTGGGTGACATCGTTCCCGGCGGTGCCGGTCACGTCGAGGCTGACGCCGCTGACCGGCGTCGTCGTGCCCGTCAGGCCCGAGATGAAGAGGCCGCTGTCGAGGATGTGGTCGCCGGTGTCGCCGATGGCGATCTTCAGGGTGTTCACGCCCTGGTGGACCGGGGCGAAGACGGTCAGGACGTTGGAAACGCCGTCGTACTCGATCGGCAGGTGGCCGTCCTGGTTGTCGAGGAAGTAGCCGGCGGCGAGGTTGGAGCCGATGACGCTGAGCGGGGCGGCCGGGTCGTTGCCGAAGTAGGCGACGTTGGTCCCGTTGACCATCACCACGCCGATGTCGACGAACTGGTCGACCCACTCGGGATATTCGTCGGTGCCGAACACCACCTTGAAGCTGATGCCGGTGATCGAGGGATCGCTGACCGTGAAGTTGAAGGCGATGGAGGTGGCGTCGAAGGAGGAGGTGGCGAACACCGTGTTGACCACCGCGTCGAGGTCGGCGTCGCCGACCATCTGGTTGTCCTGGCCGAAGTCCGGAACGGTGTTGGCGGTCCCCGGAACCGTGCCCGAGGTGATCAGCAGGCCGGCGCCGATGCCGAGCGGGGCCAGGCTGCCGTCATAGAAGCTGATCGAGCTCGTCCCGTGGACGATGGCCAGCGAGGCGGCGTCGAGGCTGATGCCCGGGCTCGAGGGGAAGAAGGCGTTGGTGACGGAGGTCGGATTGGCGTCGATCTGCGCCTGGTCGACGACGGTGAAGGTGGGCATTCCGGGGGATCCTCTCGCAGTGGCTGTTCCGCCGCTCTGAGAGGCGCAGATACGGTCGAGCCCGGGGAATTCCCACCGGATTGATGTGAATTTACGTAGCGTCGGTACGAAATGTCGCAGTTATTTGAAGTTGTTCAGAGAAAGACTGAAATTCAATTGCAAGTAACGCTGAGAATGAAAGTCGTTAGACGTGCGAATGAGACTTAGAAATGACTTTGGAAAACCGGCGGTTGTCATTCGGTTTTCGGGTGTATTTCGGGTAGAGCTGGCCCGACTCAGTGCCAGCTCACCGCCAGGGCCTGGAGGATGGCCGGGCCGATCAGCACCACGAACAGCGGCGGCAGGACGAAGACGATCATCGGCACGGTAAGGGTCGCCGGCAGGCGCGCGGCCTTTTCCTCGGCGCGCATCATGCGGGTGTCGCGGAACTCGGCCGCCAGGACGCGCAAGGCCTGGGCGAGGGGTGTGCCGTATTTCTCGGTCTGGACGAGGGTCCCGACGAGGCCGGCGACGTCGGACGTGCCGACGCGCCGGGCGAGGTTCTGCAGGGCCTCGCGGCGGTCGGGCAGGAAGCCGAGCTCGATGGCGGTGAGGCCGAGCTCGTCGGCGAGCTCGGGCGCGGCGGCGCCCATCTCGCGGGCCACGCGGGTGACGGCGGCGTCGAGGGTCAGGCCGGCCTCGGCGCAGATGACGAACAGGTCGAGCGCGTCGGGCAGGCCCTTCTGGATCTTCTTCTGCCGCCGCTCGACACCGTTCCTGAGCAGGACGGTCGGCAGGTAGGAGCCGGCCAGGGCGCCGCCGGCGGTGACCAGCATGCGCAGGCTCCCGCCGCTGAAGTGCAGGATCGAGGGGCCGAGCACATAGGCGGCGAGGCCGACGACGAAGGGCGCGGCCAGGCGCAGGGTGAGGAAGACGACGACGGCGTCGCGGGAGCGCCAGCCGGCCCGGGCGAGCTGGTCGGCCACCTTGTCCGCCTCGCCACCGCGGTCGAGCTTGAGGCGCTGCAGGAGGGCGCGGGCGAGGCCGATCGACTGGCGGGCGCCGGCGCGCTTGGGCGTCAGCCGCCGGGCGCGCAGCTCGCTGCGGCGGCGCGCGTGAGAGCGGGCGCGGGCGGCCACCAGGTCCGGCGGCGAGAGGGCGCGCATCACCGACAGCACGCTCCGGAAGTTCACCGCGCCGACGACGAGGCCGAGCAGGAGCGCGCCGTGCGCGCCGAAGGGCAGGGCCGGAAGGCTCATATCTCGAACCTCGTCATCTTGCGCATGACCAGGCCCCCGACCGTCAGGCTGGCCAGGGCGCCGGCCAGCAGCAGGTGGCCGAGCGGGTCGGTGAACAGCGTCTTCATGTAATCGGCGCTGACCATGTACATCAGCGCGGCCATGATGAACGGCAGGGCGCCGATGATCAGGGCGCTCCAGGTCGCCTCCGAGGCCATGGCCTTGATCTTGAGGGTCATCTGCTTGCGGCGGCGCAGGATCTGCTCGAGGTTCTCGAGCGTCTCGGCGAGGTTGCCGCCGGTCTCGCGCTGGACCGACAGGCTGATGACCAGGAAGTTGAATTCCGGGAGGTCGAGCCGGCGGGCCGTGCGCCACATGGCGTCCTCCAGGGCCTCGCCGAGCCGCACCTGGTCGGCGATGCGGCGGAACTCCTCGCCCACCGGATCGGGGGTCTCGCGGCCGACGACGCCGATGGTCTCGCTGACCGGCAGGCCGGCGCGCAGGCCGCGGACGATCAGGCCGATGGCCTCGGGGAACAGCTTGAAGAAGCGGGCGCGGCGGCGGGCCATCAGGAAACCGACGCCGACGTGCGGCAGCCAGACCGCCGAGCCGACCGACTCCAGGAGGATCATGAACGCCGGGGCGCCGAGCAGGACGCCCATCAGGCCGGTCGTGACCAGCACCGCGCCGCAGGCGAGCCCGTACTGGGTGAAGGTGATCGGATAGCCGGTGGCCTCCAGCCGGCCCTGCAGGGCGGCGGGGCGCGGCAGCAGGCGCCGGACGAGGGCGTCGAAGCGGCCGCGGGCCTGGCGGCGCAGGGCGCGCTCGGCGCGGCCCTTGGGGTCGCTCGCCTGCTCGGCGAGGCGGCGGGCGCGTTTGGCGAGGCGCCCGCGGCGCGGCAGGCGGACGTCGAACACCGCAGCGGCGATGGCGGCGGCGGCCCCGACCAGCATCAGGATCAGCAGCGGCGACATCAGCCGATCGCCTCGAGCAGCGGCCGCTCCAGGCCGAAGTAGGCGGCGCGCGGGCTGAAGAAGGGGCGCAGGCCGGCGCTGTCGAAGCTGCCGAGCAGCTTGCCCTCGGTGCTCTCGCCCTCGAAGCGGTAGGCGAACAGCTCCTGGGTGGTGATCACCTCGCCCTCCATGCCGACCACCTCGGTGATCGAGGTGATCCGGCGCACGCCGTCGCGCATGCGGCTGATCTGGACGATCATGTTGACGGCGGCGGCGATCTGGGTGCGGACGGCGCGGCTCGGCAGGTTGACGCCGGACATGGCGACCATGTTCTCGAGGCGCGTCAGGGCCTCGCGCGGGCGGTTGGCGTGGATGGTGCCGAGCGAGCCGTCGTGGCCGGTGTTCATCGCCTGCAGCATGTCGAGCGCCTCGGCGCCGCGGATCTCGCCGAGGATGATGCGGTCGGGTCGCATCCGCAGGGCGTTCTTCACCAGGTCGCGCATGTTGATCTCGCCGCGGCCTTCGAGGTTCGGCGGCCGGGTCTCCAGGCGCACGACGTGCGGCTGCTGAAGCTGGAGCTCGGCGGCGTCCTCGATGGTCACCACCCGCTCGTCGGCGGCGATCATGTGCGAGAGGGCGTTGAGCAGGGTGGTCTTGCCCGAGCCGGTGCCGCCCGAGATCAGGATGTTGAGCCGGGCGCGCGAGGCGATCTTCAGCACGGTCGCCATCTCGGCCGAGAGGTTGCCCTGGCGGGTCATGCGGTCGAGGTCGATGCCGCGCTTGGCGAACTTGCGGATCGAGATCGAGGCGCCGTCGAGGGCCAGCGGCGGGATGATGATGTTGACGCGGCTGCCGTCGGCCAGGCGGGCGTCGACCAGCGGGGTCGACTCGTCCACGCGGCGGCCGACCTGGCTGACGATACGGCTGGCCACGCTCATCACGTGGTTGTCGTCCCGGAAGGTGGCGTCGGTGAGCACCAGCTTGCCGCGCTGCTCGACGTAGATCTGGCCCGGGCCGTTGACCATGATGTCGGTGATGCTGTCGTCGGCCAGCAGCGGTTCCAGCGGCCCGAGCCCCAGCATGTCGTCGAGCAGCAGGGTGAGCACCTGCTGCTGTTCGCGCTGGTTCAGCTGGACCTTGAGCTCGACGAGGATCTCCTGGATCGGCGCGGCGAGCTCGGCGGCGAGGGCGTCGCGGTCGAGGCGGCTGGCCACCTCGCTGTCGATGCGCTGGAGGATCAGCGACTGAACCGCGCTGGCCGCTTCGCGGATCTTGGCCGCGGCCTGGGCGGGCGGCCGTTGCGCCTCGGCGGCGGGGTCGGCGGGCCGGTGGCTGGCGAGGTCGAGCACGGTGGCCTGGAGCGGCGGCTGCAGGGGCGCGGCGTCGAGCGCCGGCGCCTCGGCCCGTTGCGAGGGTTGGCTCTGGGAGGAAAGGCCGCGGCGTCCGAACATCTCAGCGCCCCAGGAGGCTTTTGAGCCAGGTGAGCGGTTCGGCCGCCGGCGTGGGTGAGGCGGCGGGCGCGGCCTCGCCCGCCAGGCGGGCGACGAGCTTGGCCAGCTCCGGCCCGGCGGCGGACTTGGCGGCGGCCTCGATGAGCGGGCGGGCCTGCTCGGCGGCGGCCTGGGCGGCCTTGGCGTCGGCCGGGACGGCGACGTCGAACCCGGCCCCCAGGGCGCGGGCGAACTCGGCCTGGGGCGCCTCGCCGGCGACGCCGCCGACGCGGTTGGCCACCAGCACCAGCTCGGCGGCCGGGGCGAGCGCGCGGACGGTGCGGGCCAGGCGCTGGGCGTCGCGCAGGCCGGCCAGGCTGAGGTCGGTGACGAGCACGACCTGGCTCGCCCTGGCGATCGCGGCGCGGGCGAGGCCGTCCATGCGGCGCGGCAGGTCGGCGACCAGCACGTCGCAGTCCTCGGCGAGGGCGGCTGTGAGCGCCTCGAGGCCGGCGGGCCCGATCTCCACGTCCTCGTCGAGGGACTCCTCGGCGCCGAGGATGCGCAGCCGCTCGGCGGCCGGCGTCATGGCCGAGCTGATCAGCAGGCTGTCGATGCGCTCGGGGTTGGTCAGCATTTCCCGCAGGCCGCGGCCGGTCTCGAGGTCGAGGCTGAGGGCCGCGGCGCCGAACTGCAGGTCGAGGTCGAGGAGGACGGCGCGCTGGCCGTGGTCGCGCGCGAGGCCGAAGGCGGCGGAGACGGCGAGGCTGGTGGTCCCGACGCCGCCGCGCGCCCCGATGACCGCGACCAGGCGGGCGGCCCTGGCGGCGGCGGGCGCAGGCTCGGCGCCGGCGCGCTCCGCCCGGCGCAGGGCCTCGACCAGCAGCTCGGCGGAGACCGGCTTCACCAGGTAGTCGCTGACGCCCATGCGCAGGAGGGCGCGGTAGAGGCCGACGTCGTTGGTCTGGCCCAGCGCGACGACGCGGGTGGCCGGATCGCAGACCTCGGCCAGGGCCTCCATGGCCGCGAGCGGCTCGTCGCTGTCGCTGACGTCGACGAGAAGGACGGTGGGCAGGGAAGCGGGGGACTCGGAAAGCAGCTGGCGGGCGGCGAGCGCGCCGCCTTCGCGGACACGGCCCTGCGACCAGCCGAGGGTCGCGGCGGCCTGGCGGGCGGCCTCGCGCGTCACCTCGTCGGCGACGGTGGCCAGGAAGGCCGGGGCCGCGGCGGGGCGGGCGGCGGGTTGCGGAAGGCCCATGGCTACTGGCCTCCCGCCGGAGTGATGGTGAGGCCGCCGCCTGCGGCGCCCCCGCCCGCGCCGCCCTGGCCGGCGGCGTTCAGGGTCTTCACGGTCCCGGTGCGGTGGCGATGAGCGGCGGCGAAGGCGGCGTCGCCCTGGCCGGGCGCGAGCGGCCGGCCCTCTTGGAGATCGGCCGGGTCGGCGATCATGGCCCGCAGGTTGGCCTCGGTGGCGCAGCCGAACGGCAGCATGGGCCACGGCCCGCGGGCGGGCTCGCGGGTGCAGGCCGAGGCGGGGGTTGCAGTCACGGGCGGCGACTCGCGGCTCGGCTCGGCGCGGGCGGCGGCGGCGGCCGCCATGCCGCCAAGCAGCGAGAGGGCGGTGATGGAAATGCGGAAGTCGGCGCGCATGGGGATCAACCCTTCTTCTCGGGAGCGGCGGGCGTGGCGGTCTTGGCGGGCTCGGCGGCGGCCTGAACCGGCGCGGCGGCCGGATGGTCGGCGGGCCCGGCGAGATGGCGGCTGGTCGGCTTCACCAGGTAGGGGGTGACGATGATGACCAGCTCGGACTCGTTCTTCTGGAAGCTCCTGGAGCGGAAGAGCTGGCCAAGCACCGGGATGTCGCCGACGCCCGGGAGCTTCTGCAGGTCCTGGGTGGCGGTGTTCTGCATCAGGCCGGCGATGGCGAAGCTCTGGCCGCTGCCGAGGTCGACGGTGGTCTCGGCGCGGCGGGTGGTCAGGGCCGGCACGGTGATGCCGCCGAGGGTGATCGAGCCGGCGGTCGAGAGCTGGCTGACCTCGGGCTTCACCTTGAGGCTGATGTGGTTGGCGTCGAGAATGGTGGCGACGAACGACAGGCTGACGCCGTAGGTCTTGTAGGTGATGGTGGTCTGGCCGTTGCCCTGGGGGACGGGGATCGGATACTCGCCGCCGGCCAGGAAGTTGGCCGGCTCGCCCGACACCGCCGTGAGGTTCGGCTCTGCGAGGATCGAGACCAGGTTCTTGCGCTGCAGGGCGTCGATCAGGACGTTGATGTCCTGGCCCTTGGCCGGGTTGTAGATGCCGCCGACGATGGTCCCGGCGCCATTGGTCGGGCGGGTGAAGGTGCGCTTGGCGGTGTCGACCAAGTCCTGGCCGGTGGCCCAGCCGAGGAAGCCGCCGGCCTGGCCGATGTTGGCCATGCTCTCCCAGTTGAAGCCGAGCTCCCTGGTGGCGTCGCGCGACACCTCGGCGATGCGGACGCTGAGATAGACCTGGTTGGGCGTCTCGACCGTCATGCGATTGACGATCTGGCCGGGCTTGTCCCGGTCGCCGACGAAGAGGGCGGCGATGCGCAGGATGTCCTCGCCCTCGGCGGCCGAGGCGGCCTTGCCGGACAGCACCAGGGCGCCGTTGGCCGAAGCGACGGAAACCTCGCTGTTCGGCGCCTCCTTGGCGATCATCTCGCGCAGCCGGGTCTCGTCGACGCCGACGTCGAGGGTCAGGTTGGCGATCGTCTGCTCCTTGCCGTCGAGGGCGAAGAAGCTGGTGGCGCCGGGAGCCTTGCCGACCAGGTAGACGAGGGTCGGCGACTTGACCTGCAGGTCGGCGACCTTGGGGTCGGAGAGGAAGACGGTGGCGGCCGGGCGCGACAGCTTGATGAGCCGGCCCTTGCCGAGCTCGAGCTTCATGTCGGCGCCGGCGTCGGCCACCACCTCGGCGGCGGCGTGGGCGCGGGCGGGCGCCTGCAGGCCGAGGCCGGCGGCGAGCACGGCGAGGGCGGCGAGGTGGGCCTTCATTGGGCGCCTCCGGTCGGGAAAGCCGCGGTCATCGGGGCGGCCTGGCCGCCGCGGAAGACCTGGACGATGGCGGACGATGAGCGGGCGACGCGGGGTCGGGCGGCGGCGGCGGCGGCCGAGGGCCCGGGGCGCGGGCTCGCGCCACCGGTCGCGTCGGCGGCCGAGGTGTGGGTCACCGTGCGCACCAGCGGAACCGGCGTCCCCGGTTCGGCGAGGCTGCGCAGGGCGAGGGAGAGCGTGCCGAGCTGGCCGGTGACGGCGATGATCTCGGCGCCCTTGGGCGAGACCTCGAGGGTGGCGGTCTGGGCCACCAGCGCCCCCTTCTTGGCGTCGGCGTCGCGCTGATCCATGGCCAGCACCCGGACGTCCTGCAGCACGGTTTCGCTGACGAACTGGCGCGCGCCGAGGTCGCGGCTGAGGATCAGGTCGACCCGGTCGCCCGGGACCACGAAGCCGGCGACGCCCGTGGCCGCGGTGATGTTGACGGTGACCGCCCGGTAGCCGGGCTGGAGGACCGCGGCCATGACGCCGCGCTGGCCGGGCTGGACGACGCGGGCGGCGGTGAGCGGCTCGCCCGGCTCCAGGTTGGCGCGCACGACCGCGCCGGTCATCTGCTCGAGGCGGGCGTTGGCCTGGGTGAGATAGCCGTTGGTTGGCGCATTGGCGGGCCAGGCCTGCCAGCGCACCTGGCCGGCCTTGAGGATCGAACCGGCGGCCAGCGGCTCGGCGGCGACCAGCACCTGGACGGTCGGCTGGGCCTGGGGCTGGGCCTTGGCGGCGGCCTCGGCGCTCGCCTTGCGGACCGCGCCCGTCATGGACTTCTGGACCACGACGAAGGAGCCGCCCGACATCAACAGCGCCAGGCTGAGGAACTTCATTTGGCGGGCGGAGATCACCGGACGTCAGGCTCCTAGTGGATGGGAAGCTGGAGGAGGGCGGCCCAGAGGCCGCCGGCGGCGAGCGGCGCGCCGAACGGCATGGGCTGGCGGAAGTCGTGGGCCACGGCCTGCGGCGGGGCCGGCAGGCGCCGGCGCAGCGGGCTCAGCATCACCAGCGCCAGGGCCACGCCGGTGAGGGCGGTGGCGGCGGCGAAGTCGGTGAAGCGCCCGGGGCCGGCCCAGAGCGCCACGGCGGCGGCCAGCTTGACGTCGCCGCCGCCCAGCAGGCCGCGCGAGAACAGCAGGACGCCGAAGCCGAACACCGCGAGCCCGGTCGCGAGGCCCGGTCCCCACCAGGCGAGCGGGGCGCCGAGCGCGGCCACGGCGAAGCCCGCCGCGACGAGGCCGCAGGCGCGGTTGGGGATCTCGTAGCGGGTCACGTCGCTGAGCGCGGCCCAGCCGAGGCCGAGCGCGGCCGTCGCGAACCCGGCGAGGGCCGGCGCGTCGTGGAGAGTGGGCATGTCGGAAAGGGAATTCTGGCCGGAGGGAAGTTTCAGGAGGCCCGGGCTCCGGCGAGCGCCGGGCCTCCCGCAAGGTAGGCGTTAGCCCTGCGTCGACGAGGACTGCAGGTTGTTCTTGATGGTGCCGAAGGTGCCGCTGAGGTTGTCGCGGATGCCCGGCAGGGCGCCGACGATGGCGAGGGCGATGAAGGCGGCAATGAGGCCGTATTCGATCGCGGTGGCGCCCTTGCGGTCCTGGGCGAGCTTGTTGAGCAGCTTGGTCATCTGAATACCTCTTCCTGATCTGATGTCCGGCCAGAGGCGCAAGATGTTGCGGCGCCGTCCCCCGGTACGAAGACAGGTAATTCAGGTGTTAACTAAACTCAACGGTTGCAATCTGCGACATTTGCGCCAACAGGGCGATAGTTTCGCTGAGGGTAATCAGTAACGGAGAAACCCATTTTGGGTCAATAATAAGGTGAAGCTTGCTTCCGACGACTCCGGGTGCGCGACCAAGCTCTGCAGTTATGTGCGTGTCTCTCGAATATTGTAGTCGTCTAATGAAGTTACTCGACCAGCATTACACTCATGCTGGCGATCGGGCGCACCCCGGTTCCCGCGCAGTTGATCGCCAGCCGGGCATTGCCGTTGAAGGTGACCTTGTCGGCGAGGATCTGGGTGCAGCCGCCGGTGGTCACGTCCGTGCCGCCATTGAAGAGGAGGGTGTGCCGCGGGAAGTAGAGCGCGCCGCCCAGGATCTGCTTGGAGCCGCCGTTCAGGGTCTCTGTCCCGCCGAGCGCGGCGCGGCGGTCCTGGTAGAACAGCATGCCCGCATAGGGGCCGTCGCTGGGAGCGCTGAGGTTGATGTCGGCGCCGCCGTTGATGGTGGTCGTGGCGATGTTCGTGCCGGTGTGGTTGGTCAGCACGAAGGTGACGCCCGCGCCGGTGATCTTGGTCTGGCCGTTGAACAGCAGCCAGCCGCCGTCGATGACATAGACGCCCGGCTTGAAGGTGACGGTGGCGCCGCCGTTCACCGTCAGGCCGTTGCAGAAGACGTAGGTTCCGCCGGCGGCCTTGGGCGCGAAGGTTTGGGTGACGCCGCTGTTCACCGTGGCGTTGGTGCTGTCGCAGCCGCTGAAGCTCTGGAGCGCGACGTTGGCGTAGGGGTCCGGCTGGACCGAGACGCCGGTGTTGAGCGGCGCGTTGAGCTGGGTGTTGTTGCTCTGCGAGACGTTGCCGACGACGTTGGCCTGGCTGGCGTTGATGATCGCGCCGCCGTTCAGCGACAGGGCCGCGCCGTTGTTGGAGTTCACCCAGACCGAGCAGCCGGCGAGATCGACGACGGGCGTGCCGTTGAGCAGCACGGCCATGGGGTCGGACTGGTTGAGCGACAGGATGCAGCCGTTGCCGTTCGGATTGGCCTGCCGGGCGGCCACGGCGCGGGCCGCGACGGTCATCGGCCCCTTCATGAAGAGCCCGCCGAAGAAGCGCGGCGCCGGTCGGGTGACGACCACCTCCAGCGCGTCGGCGCGTCCCTGGTAGGCGCCCGCGAGGGGTGGGGCCCTGACCGCGACGCTGACCCCCTTGGCCCCGTCGACGAGGCCGTACTGGGCGGCGACGGCGCGCGCCTGGTCGGCGGCGAGGCTGAGGTTGGCGAGCGAGGCGACGGCGCCGCTGTAGGCCGCGGAGTCGGCCGCGCCCTGGGCCGCGCGCTTCGATGCGTAGGCCGCGCCGAAGTCGATGCCGAAGCCGACGAAGCCGAGGACCACGATGAGCGACAGGGCGGTGAGCAGGGCGGTGGCGCCCCGGCGATCGGCGGCGAGCGGGCCGGCGGCGAGGCGGCTCATGGCCGGCAGGTCCTGGCCTGGAGCTTCGGCGCGGTGGGGAAGACCTTGTAGGCCATGAAGCGGTAGTCGAGGCTGGCCTGCACCTGGACGCCGCAGGCGAGCTTCGCCGTGGTGAAGGCGCTGGCGGGGACCTTGAGCTGGGAGACCCGGGCGGCGGCGTAGGCGGTGATCTGCTGGGGGGTGCCGCAGACGCCCGGGCGCACCGAGGCGCAGCGCGCGGCCTCCTGGACGGCGTAATTGAGGGCGGCGCCGGTCCAGGCGATGCGGCCGATCTCGGCGACGCCGAGCAGCAGGGTGATGACCAGCGGCAGGACGAAGGCCGACTCCACGGCCGCCGCGCCGCCTCGCGAGCGCAGAACTCGGGCTAGGACTCGGGGCATGGGGACTGGGGGCATGGCGACTGGGGGCATGGCGACTGGGGGCATGGGGCTCATGGCACGCGCACCACGGCCTTGGCCGAGACGCTGGAGGGCAGGGCGACGCCCGGCCAGCGCATCACCGACCTGTAGGGCGCGCTGGCGGTGACGGTCACGTAGCGGCCGGGCGCGCGGCCGTCCGGGCAGGTCGCGCCGGCGGCGGCGGTGAGGGTGGCGTTGGCGACGCAGCCCTGGCTGAGCGCGACCCCAGGCGCGTCGAGGCCCGAGGCGGCGGCGCTGACCGCGGCGGCGGTCCCGGCCTGGTTCCAGCCGTTGCGCAGGGCGAAGTCGGCGCCGGCCTGGGCGGCGGAATTGACCTGCATGGAGGCCGCGATCAGCCGCGAGCCGTCGACCAGCCCGGCCATCAGCAGGAGCAGGATCGGCGCGACCAGGGCGAACTCGACCGCCGCCGCGCCGCGGCGGTCGCCGAGGAGCGTGCGGGCCTGCCGTCGAGCGGCGGCCGGATGGAGAGGATTGGAGCACATGCGCGTTGGGGTCGTCCTAGCGCGCCTGCCTCCATAGGTTGTGCCGGCAAGTTGTCGCGCGGCGATTCCGTCGCAGGAGGCGGGGCTCAGCCCGCGAGGCGGCGAAGCGGCGCGGGGCGGGTGGCGATGAGGTCCCCGGCGCGGATCGGACCGGAGCCGTCGGCCGGCCAGGCCACGTCGCTGACCGCCACGAAGTGTCCCTCGCGGGTCTTGCGGACCAGGTAGTAGGCGACGCCGCGGATGGCCTGGTGCTGGCGCACGGCGGCGCGCACCGCATCGGGGGTGAAGTCGGCGCCGTCCTCGAGCCGGGCGGCGCGCAGGATGAGCTCGCGCAGGGAGAGCGGCGTGCGCGGCTCGGTGACGAGCTGCAGGGTGCGCGAGGAGAGCGAGCCCTGGCGCTCGGCGTAGCGGGCCCCATTCCAGACCACGTAGAGGTCCATGGGCGTGCGCGCGAGGGCGGCCGCGAAGGCCGCCTGGGGCGGGGGAGCTGTGGCGCCGCTGGACCGCTGCACGATCGACCTCCGAGGGGACCTCCGACGGGTCCGTATAGCAAGGATGAATTATGATTGAACTAGATAGTTCATCAAGCCATAGTGCCGCTCGCTCGAACCAGAAAAATCAGATCGGGGAGTGTGACGATGAGCGCGGGTTGGACGATCAGGCTTGGACTTGCGGCGGCGCTGGCGCTGGGCGCAGCGGCGGGCGTGACCACGGCTTCGGCCGCGGCGATGAACCCCGTCGCGGGCGATCCCGTGGCGACGGCGAGCGGCAAGGTAGCGGGCACGCGGCTCGCCTCCGGGGTCAAGGCCTACCTGGGCATCCCCTACGCCAAGCCGCCGGTCGGCGACCTGCGCTGGCGCCCGCCGGAGCCGGCGCGCTGGGACGGGGTGTGGAACGCCGACCGCAAGGGGCCGGAGTGCATCCAGGTCCTGCGGCCGCACAACATCAACCACTACTTCGGCGAAGAGGCGAGCGGCGAGGACTGCCTCTACATGAACGTCTGGGCGCCGGCCGAGGCGAAGGCCGGTGACGGCCGCCCGGTGATCGTCTTCATCTATGGCGGCGGCGGCACGATCGGCTCGTCCGGCATGGCCAACTATGACGGCGAGAACGCCGCCAAGCGCGGGGCGATCTTCGTCAACTTCAACTACCGCGTCGGCCTCCTGGGCTACATGGCCCACCCCGAGCTCAGCAAGGAGCAGGGCGGCCACTCCGGCAACTACGGCTACCTCGACCAGAACGCGGCGCTGCGCTGGATCCACGACAATATCGCCAGGTTCGGCGGCGACCCGAACAAGGTGGTGATCACCGGCCAGTCGTTCGGCGCCGGCTCGGTGGCCGCCCAGCTCACCAGCCCGCTGTCCAAGGGCCTGTTCCGCGGCGCGATGATGTCGAGCGCCTGCAACCTCGCCTCGGCCGGCATGATCGGCGGGCTCGTGCCGCTGGCCGAGGGTGAGAAGGTGGGCCTCGAGGCGCAGAAGCGGCTGGGCGCGACGAGCCTTGCGGCCATGCGCGACGTGCCGGCCGACAAGATCCTGGCGCTGCAGGCCGAGAGCCAGGTGGGGGCCAATGTCGCCGGCCTGCGCGCGCCGCAGGTGATCGACGGCTACTTCTGGACCATGCCCAAGGAGGAGGCGCTGGCGAGCCATGCGGCCAGCGACGTGCCGATCATCGCCTCGTCGAACGGCGACGACCTGGACAGCGCCCAGAGCCCGCTGACCAAGACCCACACGGTCGCCGAGTACCGGGCAGCGGCGGAGGCCATGTACGGCCCGGCGGCGGCGGAGTTCCTCAAGCTCTATCCGGTGAAGACCGACGCCGACGTCCAGCCGATGGCGCACCGGGCGGCGGTCGAGGGCGGGCTGCTGGCGAGCTCGCGCCGCTGCGGCGACCTCATGGCCAAGTACAACACCCAGGCCACCTACATCGACCTCTTCACGCACCGGCATCCCTATGCCCCGGGCGTGACCTTCGCCGACCAGAACACCGCCACCGTGGGCGCCTATCACACCGCCGACGTGCCCTACTGGTTCGACACCCTGGACAACTACAACCTGATCCGGCCGACGCGGGTCTACACCGCCTACGACCGCCAGCTCACCGACCGGATGTTCGGGGCCCTGGTGGCGCTGGCCGAGACTGGCTCGCCCTCGACGGCGGCCCTGAAGTGGCCGGCCTACGCCCCGCGCGATCCGCAGTATGTGGTGTTCGGCGACTCGATCACGGTGGAGAAGCTGCCGGTGAAGCGGATGGACTGGCAGGCGGCGCACCCGGTGTCGCCCGCCGCCCGCCCGGCGCTGCGCAGCGGCCCGCGCGACTGAGCCGGAACGGAGGAACCGACATGCGAAACCTCTCCCTCGCCCTGCTCGCCCTGGCCGCCAGCGCGGCGGCCACCGGGGCCGTGGCCAGGCCGGTGACGGCCCAGGTCTCCCCGGCCGTGGTCAGCAGCGACCAGTTCCCGAAGGCGCGGCCGGTGTTCGCCGGCGGCGTCACGGGCCATCCGGACCTCGTCTATTCGACCCTGCCGGGCTTCCGGCCGATGACGCTGGACCTCTACACCCCGCCCAAGGCGGGCGGGGCCAAGCCGCTGGTGATCTACGTCCACGGCGGCGGCTGGGTGAACGGCACGGCGCGCAACGCCGGCGCCTTCACCAACTTCCCGGCGGTGCTCGCGGACCTCGCGGCCCGCGGCTATGTGGTCGCCTCGCTGAACTACCGCCTGGCGGGCGAGGCGCGGGCCCCGGCCGCCTCGCAGGACGTCGACGCAGCCATCCGCTGGCTGAAGGCGCACGCGGCCGACTACGGCATCGACAAGAGCCGGGTCGCGATCTGGGGCGGCTCGGCCGGCGGCCAGCTCGCTGGCCTCGCGGCCACCGACTGCACGGCCGCCGACGGCAAGGGCGAGAGCGACTGCGTGCAGTCGGCGGTGATCTGGTACGGGGTGTTCGACTTCACGGCGCTGCCGGCGGGACCGCCTCCGGCGCCCGGGGCGACGCGCGCGCCGGGCGGGCCGGGCGGCTATCTCGGCTGCGCGCCGGCCGAGTGCCCGGACGTCGCGAGGGCGCAGAGCCCGATCGCCCACGTGGACGCCAAGACCCCGCCGATGCTGCTGATCTATGGCGCGGAGGACAGGACCGTGCCGCCGGACCAGTCGCGGGCCATGGCGGCCCGGCTGAAGGCGGCGGGCGTGCGCTCGGCCGCGATCGAGCTGCCCGGCGCCGATCACAGCTTCATCGGCCACACGCCGGCCGGGACGCGGGCGGCGAGCCTGAAGGCGCTGCAGGCGACCTTCGACTGGTTCGACCAGACGCTCGGCCGGCGCTGAGGCTTGGGGGGCGGCTTCAGGCCGCCCCGTTCTCCAGGATCAGGTGGCCCACGGCCGTGTTCGACGCCGGCACGTGGTAAAAGCGGTGGGCGACCTTGACCTTGTCGTCGAGCGCGCCGCGCATGATCAGCCACATGACCAGCTCGATGCCTTCGGAGCCCGCCTCGCGGACATAGTCGAGGTGCGGGACCTTCGACTGGGCGACCGGGTCGTCGACCAAGCGGTCGAGGAAGGCGTTGTCGAACGCCCTGTTGATGAGGCCGGCGCGCGGGCCCTGGAGCTGGTGGCTCATGCCCCCGGTGCCCCAGACCTGGACCTTGAGGTCCTCCGGGAAGCTCTCCACCGCGCGGCGGATCGCCTTGCCGAGGTTGTAGCAGCGGTTGCCGGTGGGCGGCGGGTACTGGACCACGTTGACCGCCAGGGGGATGACCTTGCAGGGCCAGGCCTGCGGCTGGCCGAACATCAGCGACAGGGGCACGGTGAGGCCGTGGTCGACGTCCATCCGGTTGACGATGGTCATGTCGAACTCGTCGAGGATCAGCTTCTCGGCGAGATGCCACGCGAGCGCCGGGTGGCCCTCGACGACCGGAACCGGGCGCGGGCCCCAGCCCTCGTCGGCGGGCTGGAAGCTGTCGGCGCAGCCGATGGCGAAGGTCGGGATCAGCTCGAGCGAGAAGGCCGAGGCGTGGTCGTTGTAGACCAGGATGACGACGTCGGGCTTGTCCTCGGCGATCCACTTCTTGGAGAAGTCGTAGCCTGCGAACAGCGGCTTCCAGTAGTCCTCGCCCGAGCGGCCGTTGTCGAGCGCCGCGCCGATGGCGGGCACGTGGCTGGTGGCCACGCCTGCGGTGATCCTGGCCACTAGCGGCTCTCCTTCTTGGACCGGTTGCCGTCGATGGACCGGCCGCCCTTCAGCATCATCTCGGCGTATTCCGGCTGGCTGACGCCGCTCATGATGGCGGCGATCTGCTGGAAGGAGAGGCCGTCGGTGGCGGCGATCTTGGAGGTGAAATAGATGTTGCCGCCGAGCGCCAGCATGCCGTTCCAGTCGCGATCGAGGACGGACTGCTTCTGGGCCTCGCTCATCGGGAAGCGGTCGAGGTAGGCGCGCTCGTCGGCCTTGAAGGCCTCGCGGTTCTCCGCCTTCATCAGCGACATGCAGAACATGTTGAGGTGGTAGCCCAGGCGCGACTGTTCGGCGTCGAACAGGATGGTGCCGGGGATGTCGTGGTACGGCTTCTCGGTCATGACTCAGCGGTCCCAGTAGAGCCGGGTGGGATTGTCCACGAGCAGCTTGCGACGAAGCTCCTCGGTGACGGCGAACTTGGGGATCTGGTCGACCAGCACGCCGTCGTCGGCCATGTGGCCCTTGAGGTTCGGGTGCGGCCAGTCGGTGCCCCAGAGGACCCGGTCGGGGAAGCGTTCGACGATGGTCCGCTGCAAGGGGACGACGTCGTCGTAGGGCGGGCCGGCGAGGCTGAGGCGCTCGGGGCAGGAGACCTTGGACCAGACGTCCTCGTCCTCATCCATCCACTGCACGAAGGCCTGGAACTGCGGGTGGTCGACGCCGAGCTTCACGTCCGGCCGGCCCATGTGGTCGACGACGACCTTGGTGGGCAGGGAGGTGAAGAGCGGCTTCAGCTCGGCGAGGTCCGGGGCCTCGAAATAGACCACCACGTGCCAGCCGAAGGGGGCGACCTTGTCGGCGATGCGGCGCAGGACGTCGTGCGGCGTGAAGTCGGCGAGCCGGCGCAGGAAGTTGAAGCGCACGCCGCGGACGCCGGCGGCGTCGAGGGCGGCGAGCTGCGCCTCCGTGATCTCCTCGCCGACAGTGGCGACGCCCCGCGCCTTGCCGCCCGAGGCGGCGATGGCGTCGACCACTGCGCGGTTGTCCTTGCCGTGGCAGGTGGCCTGGACGATCACGTTGCGCTCGAAGCCGAGGAAGTCGCGCAGCCGGAAGAGCTCGGCCTTGCCGGCGTCGCAGGGGGTGTACTTGCGCTCCGGCGCGAAGGGGAATTCGGCGGCCGGGCCGAACACGTGGCAGTGGGCGTCCACCGCCCCGGGCGGCGGCCTGTAGGCCGGCTTCTTCGGGCTCGGATGGAAGACCAGCCAGTCGGGGTCCATCACCTGGGGCTTGGGGTCGGTCATCGAAGGTCCGTTCAGGCGGCGGCGGGCGCGGGCCGGGCGAGGCCCTCGGTGAGGGCGTCGCGGTCGAGCGCGCCCTCCCAGCGGGCGACCACCAGGGTGGCGAGCGCGTTGCCGATCAGGTTCACGAAGGTCAGGGCCTCGGCGAGGATCCGGTGGATGCCGAGGATCAGGGCGATGGCGCCGAGCGGAGCGGCGCCGGTGGCCGCGAGGGTCGCGGCGAGCACGATGAAGGCAGCGCCGGCGACGCCCGCCGCGCCCTTGGAGGTGAGCAGCATGACCAGCATCAGGCCGAGCTGGTCGGCCAGGGCGAGCTCGTGGCCGGTGGCCTGGGCGAGGAACATGCTGGCCGTGGCGAGGTAGAGGCAGGTGCCGTCGAGGTTGAAGGCGTAGCCGAGCGGCACGACCAGGCCGACGACGGACTCCTCGCAGCCCAGGCGCTTGAGCTTGGCGATCAGGCTGGGCAGCACGGTCTCGGTGGAGGTGGTGGCGGCGACGACGACGATCTCCTCGCGCAGGGCGCCCATCAGCCGGACGAGGTTGATCCCGAAGGCGGCGGCGATGCCGCCGAGCACGACGACGGTGAAGACCAGGCAGACCAGGTAGAACTCGGCGATCAGCCCGCCGAGCGAGGCCAGCGAGGCGGCGCCGAACTTTCCGACCGTGAAGGCGATGGCCCCGAAGGCGCCGATGGGCGCGGCCCACATGACGAAGCCGATGATCTGGAAGACCAGCCGCTCGGCCGCGCCGATGGCGGCGAGGATCGGCTGGCCGTTGCGGCCCATGCGGATGAGGGCGAGCGCCGTCAGCACCGAGACCAGCAGCACGGGCAGGACCGCCCCGCCGGTGAAGGCGCCGACGAAGGTGTCCGGGATGATCCCAAGGAGGAAGTCGACGATGGTCTGGTGCTGGGCCTGCTTGATGTACTGGGCGGCCGCGTGCGGATCGAGGGCGCCCGGCGCGATGGCCATGCCGCGGCCCGGCCCCCAGAGGTTGACGCCGGCAAGGCCGATGGCGAGCGCCAGGGTGGTGACGACCTCGAAGTAGACGAGGGCCTTCAGGGCCGTGCGGCCGGCGCGGCGCATGTCGGCCATGGAGGCCACGCCGTGGACGACGGTGCAGAAGACCACCGGCCCGATCATCATCCGGACGAGGGCGATGAAGGCGTCGCCCAGAGGCTTGAGCTGGACGCCGAGCGCCGGGTCCGCCCAGCCGATGGCCGCGCCCAGGATCGTGCCCGCCAGCACCTGGAACCAGAGCTGGCCGAAAACGCCGAAGCGGGCGGGGCGAGCGGTCACGAACGCCTCAGCGGCCCTGCGACCTGAGGATCGCGTCGAGGCGGGGATAGACGCGGCGGGCGTTCTTCTCGAACACCTTCTCCTTGTCGGCCTGCGGGATCGGCAGGGCGTCGATGTAGCGCTTGGTGTCGTCGAAGAAGTGGCCGGTCTCCGGATCGACGCCGCGCACGGCGCCGACCATCTCCGAGCCGAACAGGATGTTGTCGACGTCGATCACCCGGAACAGCAGGTCGATGCCCGGCTGGTGATAGACGCAGGTGTCGAAGAAGACGTTCTTCATGACGTGCTCGCGCAGCGGCGGGCGCTTGAGCATGTCGGCGAGGCCCCGGTAGCGGCCCCAGTGGTAAGGGACCGCGCCGCCGCCGTGCGGAATGACGAACCGCAAGGTGGGGAAGTCCTTGAAGAGGTCGCCCTCCAGGAACTGCATGAAGGCGGTGGTGTCGGCGTTGATGTAGTGGGCGCCGGTGGCGTGGAAGTTGGCGTTGCACGAGCCGGAGACGTGGACCATGGCCGGCACGTCCAGTTCGACCATCTTCTCGAAGAAGGGATACCAGGCGCGGTCGGTGAGCGGCGGGGCGGTCCAGTGGCCGCCCGACGGGTCGGGGTTGAGGTTGCAGCCGACGAAGCCGAGCTCGGTGACGCAGCGCTCCAGCTCCTCGATGGAGTGGGACACCGGCACGCCGGGCGACTGGGGGAGTTGGCAGACGCCGACGAAGGTCTCGGGGAAGAGGTCGACGACGCGCTTGATGAGGTCGTTGCAGCGGCGGGTCCAGGCCTTGGAGACCGCCTCGTCCCCGACGTGGTGGGCCATGGTCGAGGCGCGCGGCGAGAAGATGGTGAGGTCGGCGCCGCGCTCCTTGATGAGCCGCAGCTGGTTCTTCTCGATGGTTTCGCGGATCTCGTCGTCGGAGATATCCGGGTAGGCCGGGTCGATGTCGCCGCCCGACTTGAAGGCCGCCTTCTGGGCGTCGCGCCAGGCGTCGTGGGCGGTCGGGGCGGTGGTGTAGTGGCCGTGGCAGTCGATGATCATTGGGCGGTGTCGGCTTGCTGGTTGATGGCGTCGAGCATGGCGGGCAGGTCGTCGGAGAGGGCGGCCTTGAAGCCGGCGGCCCAGTCCTGGCGCCCGGCGATGGCCAGGCTCATGAGCGGTTCGACGCCGGCTTCGGCGACGGTGCGGGCGGCCTCGCGCATCTCCTCGGCGCGGCGCACGCCGTGCTCCAGGGAGCGGGAGATCATGTACCCGGCCGTGGCGTTCCAGTCGGGCAGCGGCAGGAGGTCGGAGAGGGAGGCAAGCACCTCCTGCTCGACCCCGTAGCGGCGGGCGGCGAGCATGGATTCGGTGAGCAGGGCCTCGATTCCCTTGATCATCACGCTGCGGCAGAGCTTGGTCGCCGCCGCCCGGCCGACGGTCTCGGAATAGGCGCGGGCGCCGGTGAATCCCAGGTCCTGCGCCTCGGCCAGGAAGGCAGCGGCGTGCGGCCCGCCGAGCAGCATGGGCGAGGCGGTGCGCCGGGGCGGGAAGGGGCTCATCACCGCCGCTTCCACATAGCGCCCGCCGGCTGCCTCGACGGCCTCGGCGGAGGCCAGCTTCTGGCCCGGCGAACAGGAGTTGAGGTCGAGGTAGAAGGCGCCGGGCGCGATCCCTTCGGCGGCGCTGCGGGCCGCCTGGAGGTCATTCTCGGCGGTGACGGCGCTGATCACCAGCCAGGCGCCGCGGACGGCGTCGGCGGCGCTGGCCGGGAGGACGAGGCCGGCGGCCCGGGCGGCGGCGGCAGGCCGGCTCGCGGGGTCGGCGAAGAGGATGTCCCAGGCCGAGAGGTCGGCCTTGCCGGCGAGGTCCTGGGCGAGGATCTGGCCGACCTCGCCGAAGCCGATGAGGGCGATCCGGCGGGTCACTTGCCGCCCCAGATGCTGGCGGGGACATAGACCTCGCCGCGCATCAGGCGGCGGGCGGTGCGAAGCAGGGCGGCGCGATCGACCTTCACCTGGCCGCCGTCGAGGCTGACCTCCATGGCGACGGTGAAGAAGCCGGTGGGATGCTCGACCTCGAGCTCCTTCACGGCCTGCACGTCGGCGATGCCGGCGACCTCGGCGGCGACCGAGCCGGGCGTCACGCAGGCGGTGGCGACGCTGACCGCGCCGAACACCCCGATGGCCTCGTGGACGCGATGCGGGATGAAGTTGCGGGTGCAGATGGCGCCGCCGTGCTGGGGCGGGGCGACGAGGCACATCTTGGGCACGGTCTTCTTCGCCACGTCGCCGAGGTTCATGCGCGGGCCGATCTCGAGGCGGATGGCCTCGATGCGGGCCTTCAGCTCGGCGTCGGCCTCCAGGGCCTCGGGGCTCTCGTAGCCGGTCTTGCCGAAGTCGGCGGCGCGCATGACGACGACGGGCATGCCGTTGTCGATGGCGGTGAGTTCGATCCCCTGGACCACGTCGCGGGCGTTTCCGGTGGGCAGCAGGGCGCCGCAGCTCGAGCCGGCCACGTCGAGGAAGTCGATCGGGATCGGCGCGGCCGTCCCCGGCACGCCGTCGATGCGCGCGGCGCCGTCGTAGCGCACCCTGCCGCCGGGCGTCTCGACCAGGGCCGAGGCCAGGCTTTGGGTGTTGAGCATGTTGATGCGCACGACAGTGGTCCCGTCCTGCGCCGGAACGAGCCCCTCCTCGATGGCGAAGGGGCCGACGCCTGCCAGGAGGTTGCCGCAGTTCTGGCCGGCGTCGATGCGCGCCTCGTCCACCACGGCCTGGAGGAAGAGGTAGTCGACGTCGGCGTCAGGATGGGTGGAGGGGCCGACGACGGCGATCTTGCTGGTCAGCGGATGGGCCCCGCCCATGCCGTCGATCTGGCGCGGGTCGGGCGATCCCATGGCGGCGAGCAGCACCGCATCCCGCAGGGCGGTGTCCGCCGGCAGGTCCTGGAGCCTGAAGTACAGGCCCTTGGACGTGCCGCCGCGCATGACAGTGCAAGGGATCGCCGTCTGGGTCATTCGGCGGGGGCCTCGTCGACCCACTTCAGGCCCTTCTCGGCCAGGCGCTCGCGCATCTTGTAGATGTCGAGGCCGAGCTCGCCGGCGGCCAGACGGGCGCGCTTGTCGACCTCGTTGGCCTCGCGCTGCTTCGCCTTCTCGGCGACGGCGGCGGCCTCCTGGCGGCGGACCACGCAGACCCCGTCGTCGTCGGCGACGACGACGTCGCCGGGGTTGATCAGGGCGCCGGCGCAGACCAGCGGCAGGTTCACGTTGCCGAGGGTCTCCTTGACCGTGCCCTGGGCGTAGATGGCCTTGGACCAGACGGGGAAGCCCATCTCGCTCAGCACCACCACGTCGCGGACGCCGGCGTCGATGACCAGGCCGCGGACGCCGCGCGCCTTGAGCGAGGTGGCCAGGAGGTCGCCGAAGTAGCCGTCCTCGCAGGGGCTGGTCGGGGCGACCACCAGGATGTCGCCCTGGCGGCATTGCTCGACGGCGACGTGGATCATCCAGTTGTCGCCGGGCGCGACCTCGCAGGTCACCGCCGAGCCGGCGATGGCGCAGGGCCGGTAGATCGGGCGCATGTAGGAGGCCAGCAGCCCCTTGCGGCCCTGGGCCTCGTGGACGGTGGCCACGCCGTAGCCGGCGAGGACCTCGACCACGCCCGGCTCGGCGCGCGGGATGTTGCGGACGACGAGACTCATGCGGTCACTTCCTTCAACGGGCGCCTAGAGGAGGCTCTTCTCGATGACGTCGAGGGTGCGGTAGGCGGGCAGCACCTGGGCCACCGCGCCGTTGGGCTCGCGGCCCTCGCGGATGGCGGCGAAGAACTCACGGTCCTGCAGCTCGATGCCGTTCATCGACACGTCCACCTTGGAGACGTCGATGGGGTTCTCCTTGCCGTCGACGAGGTCGTCGTAGCGGGCGATGTAGGTGCCGTTGTCGCAGATGTAGCGGAAGAAGGTGCCGAGCGGCCCGTCGTTGTTGAACGACAGGCTGAGGGTGCAGATGGCGCCCATCGGGACCTTCATCTGGATCGACATGTCCATGGCGATGCCGAGCTCGGGATGCGTCGGGCCCTGGACGCCGCGGGCGACCGAGATCTCCTGGCCGGTCTGGTAGGAGAACAGGTCGACGGTGTGGGCGGCGTGGTGCCAGAGCAGGTGGTCGGTCCACGAGCGCGGCTGGCCGAGCGCGTTGAGGTTCTTGCGCCGGAAGAAGTAGGTCTGGACGTCCATCTGCTGGAGCTTCAGCTCGCCGGACGCGATGCGCTTGTGGATCCACTGGTGGGACGGATTGAAGCGGCGGGTGTGCCCGGCCATGGCGACGAGGCCGCTCTTCCTGGCGACCTCGGCCAGGCGCTCGGCGTCGGCCAGGTTGTCGGCCATCGGGATCTCGACCTGCACATGCTTGCCGGCTTCCAGGCACTGGATCGCCTGGGCGGCGTGCATCTGGGTGGGGGTGGCGAGGATCGCCGCCTCGACGCCGGGCTGGGCCAGGGCCTCCTTCAGATCGAGCGTCCAGTGGGGGATCTTGAAGCGCTCGGCGACGGCGCGGGTGCTGTCCTCGCTGCCGCCGGCGAGGCTGACCACCTCGATCCCCGGAATGTTGGCCATGGCTTCCAGGTGCTTGATTCCAAAGGCGCCTTGCCCGGCCATGACCACTTTCACGGACGTTCCTCCCTGATCGGCGCCAAAGCGTCACGGCGCCTGGATTCAAAATGGACAAACTGGATAGTCCGTTTTAGCACGGGACCACAAGCACCAAACGCGCGGGAGGCGACGTGTCCAACAACTGGCGGCGGCCCAATCCGGTGTTCAGTCACGAGTACCAGCTCCTGCGCGAGGCGCTGCTGGAGGCGCGCCTGCGCGCCGGCGTCACCCAGCGTGGACTCGCCGAGCGACTTGGCAAGAGCCATTCGCACGTCGCGCGCATCGAAAACGGCCAGCGGCGGGTCGACACCCTGGAGTTCTACCGGATCGCGCGCTCGATCGGCGTGGCCCCGGTGCAGCTCTTCGAGGCGGTGTCGCGCAAGCTCGAAGAGGCCGAGCGGGCGGCGGAGGTCCAGCCCGGGGTCCAGCCCGGGGTCCAGCCCGCGGCCTAGGGCGCGACGAAGCGCAGGATCATGTCGGCGACCGACTCGCGGCGCGCGGCGGTGGCGGCCGGCGAGGTCATGTCGACCTTGAAGATGGTCGAGAAGGTGTGCCGGTTGGCGACGTTGAAGAAGCACAGGGCGCTGATCGACATGTGAAGGTCGATGGGGTTCAGGTCCTTGCGCATGACCCCCTCCTTGATCCCGCGCTCGACGATGGAGCGCAGGGTGTCGATGGCGGCCATGCTCTCCTGCTGGGTCTTGGAGAGCTGGGCGATGTGCTCGCCCTTGTGGATGTTCTCGACCATCACCAGGCGGATGAAGTCGGTGTTTTTGAGCTGGTAGTCGAAGGTGAAGCGCACGTGCTGCGCCAGGGCCTCCAGCGGCGGCTTGTGCTCGAGGTCGAAGGTCGCCTCGATCGAGCGGATCCGCCGGTAGCTGTCCTCCAGGACCGCCCGGTAGAGCCCCTCCTTGCTCTCGAAGTAGTAGTAGATCATCCGCTTCGAGGTGCGGGTGCGCTCGGCGATCTCGTCGATGCGCGCGCCGGACAGGCCCTTCTCCGAAAACTCGTGGGTGGCGACCTCTAGGATGTTGGCCTTGGTGCGGTCCGGATCGTTGGTGCGCGTCTTTTCCTTACGCGCCTTTTCCGGGCGCGCTTTTTCAGACTGGCTCTTGGCAGCCAGGCCGGAGGCTTCGTCCTTCACCTTGGTCTTCGTGCTTTCCCGCGCCACGCGATCCGCCCCCAAGTCGTCCTTCAGTCGAGATAGGTCCCGTTCCCGACGCGCCTAGGTTAAGGCGCGCCGGACACCACTGCTAGACGGGCTCGTCCATTTCCACGCGACGGACCGGGCCGAGGATGAAGATGTACGAAAACGCGCCGATCAAGGCGACGACCGCGATGAAGCCCAGCGCGTAGAAGAAGGAGCCGGTGGCGGCGACGATGAAGCCGACCACGAGCGGGGTGACGATGCCCGCCAGGTTGGCGCAGAGGTTGAACACCCCGCCGGTCAGGCCGATCAGCGCCTTGGGGGCGACGTCGGTGATGAGTGTCCAGCCGAGGTTGACCATGCCCTGGCCGAAGAAGGCCACGGAGAGGACGGCGATGACCAGCCGGTTGTCGTCCAGGAAGTTGGCCGCGACGATGCAGGAGGCGAGCAGAAGGCCGGCGATGATCGGCAGCTTGCGGGCCAGGGTCGCATTGCCGGTGCGGCGCAGGAGCCAGTCGGACACCTGGCCGCCGGCGATGACGCCGGCCGAGGCGGCGATGAACGGCAGCACGGCGTAGAAGCCGACCTTCAGCCAGGCCATGTGCCGCTCGGTGGCGAGGTAGGTGGGGAACCAGGTCAGGAAGAAGACCATCGTCGAGTTGCCGGCGAACTGGCCGATCGAGGCGCCGACGATCTGGCGCTGGCTGAACAGGAAGCGGATGTGGCGCCACTGGAAGGGCGTGCGCTGGGTCGGCTGGCCGAGGCCGCCGCCAGCCTCGATGTGGGCGAGCTCGGCGGCGTTGACCCGCCGGGAGGTGTCGGGCTCGCGATAGGCGGCGAGCCACAGGGCGCCGAAGGCGACGCCGAGCGCGCCGACGATCCAGAAGAGGGCGCGCCAGCCCATGGCCGCGACGATGGCGAACAGCACCGGGCTGAGGAAGGCGAGGCCGAAATACTGGCCGACGGAGTAGACGCTGGTGGCGCGCGCCCGCTCGGCCTGGGGGAACCAGATGGAGAGGATGCGGCTGTTGGTCGGGAAGCAGGGCGCCTCGGCGATCCCGAGGCCCAGGCGCAGGCCAACCAGGGAGCCGAGGCCGGTCGCGAAGCCCTGCAGCAGGGTGAAGGTCGACCAGACGGTCACCGACAGGAAGTAGGTGACGCGCGCCCCGACCCGATCGAGGAACAGGCCGCCCGGGATCTGGGCGGCGGCGTAGGTCCAGGAGAAGGCGGAGAACACCAGCCCCATGACCGCGGCGCTGAGGCCGAGGTCCTTGGACATGAACGGCGCGGCGACGCTGACCACGGTGCGGTCCAGATAGTTGATCATGGTGCCGGCGGTGAGCAGGGCCAGGATCAGGAAGCGCACCCGGGTCGGGCGGGCGGCGCGGCGCGCCGAGACGTTCGGCGCGCTGACGGAATCGGACGGGGCGGTCATCTAGTTCTTCGCCGCGATGAGGTGGGCCAGGTGCTCGAGCGCCAGCACGTAGCCGTGCACGCCGAGGCCGGCGATGACTCCGCTGGCGGCGGCGCTCATGATGCTGTCGGCTCGCCAGGAGGCCTCGGTCTCGGCGCGCTTGTGGATGTTGGAGATGTGCACCTCGACGATCGGACACTCGCACATCTTGAGCGCATCGAGCACCGGGACCGCGTGATAGGTGAAGCCGGCCGGGTTGATCACCAGGCCCGCGGACGTTCGCGCCTCCTGGATCCAGTCGACCATCTCGTATTCGCGGTTGGTCTGGCGGAAGACGAGGTCGAAGCCATGGCGGTCGGCGACGGCGCGCGACATGGCCTCCACGTCGGCGAGGGTGGTCGAGCCGTAGATGTGCGGCTCGCGCTGGCCCAGAAGGTTCAGGTTGGGGCCGTTCAGCAGGTAGACAGCGTTCGCCATTCCGCCTTTCCTCCCGCTGTCCTTGTGTCCGCCGGCCGGCCAGCGGTGAGCCGGGCCAGGGTGTTCCGCTACCGATAGCCGAGCCGCGCGTGGAAGTGAACACACTAGTCCGTACAATATTTGCATGAACGAACCGTCGCCGCGTTGACAGGTACGCACTAGTTCGTACGTTGACGCCGAACGCGCCCGGGAGAAGGGCGCCGGGGCAGGGAAGACGCACATGGATCGGGCCGGCCGGGCGAACGCCGCCGCCACCTTCGCGATGGCGCTCACGGGGAGCGTCCTTACGGGGAGCGTCCTCATGGGGAGCGTCTCGGCCACTGCGGCGGGCGCGGCCCCGCCGGCGGTCAAGGGCGGCGACTGGCCGACCTATGGCCACGATCCGGGCGGCATGCGCTTCTCGCCGCTCAGCCAGATCAACGCCGGCAACGTGGGCGCGCTGAAGCCCGCCTGGATCTATCACATGAAGCCGGCGACGCCGGCCGCGGCGGCCAGCCAGCCGAGCGCAGCCGAAATCGCCCAGCGCGCCGCCGAAGGCGCGGGGCCAGCTCCGGCCCCCGCCGCCGCGCCAGCCGGCCGCCGCCGCTTCCCGCCGCGTCCCGCGTCGTCGGAAGCCACGCCCCTGGTGGTCGGCGGGCTGATGTATGTGACGACGCCCTACAAGCGGGTGGTGGCCCTCGAGCCGGAGACCGGCAAGGAGGTCTGGGCCTATGAGGTGAAGACCCAGGGCCAGGCCTCGCTGCGGGGCGTGGAATACTGGCCCGGGGATGCGTCCCACCCGGCCGAGATCCTGTTCGGCACGCGCGACGGCTTCCTGATCGCCCTAGACGCCAGAACCGGCCATCCGGTGACCGGCTTCGGCAAGGACGGGGTGCTCGACCTCAAGACGCCGGAGGTGATGCAGGGCTACCTGGACGCCAGCTACGGCATGACCTCGCCGCCGATCGTCTACCGAAACCTGGTGATCACCGGCGCGGCGAACCAGGAGTTCCCGGCCCACGGCGCGGCCGGCGACGTGCGCGCCTGGGACGTGCGGACCGGCAAGCTGGTCTGGACCTTCCACAGCGTCGCCCAGCCCGGCGAGCCCGGCCACGAGACCTGGGAAGGCGACAGCTGGAAGGGGCGCTCGGGGACCAACGTCTGGGGCTTCATGACGGTCGACGCCAAGCGCGGCATCGCCTACCTGCCGTTCGGCGCCCCGACCTGGGACCGCTACGGCGGCGACCGGAAGGGGGCGAACCTCTACGGCACCGCGCTGGTGGCGGTGGACGCCAACACCGGCAAGCACCTCTGGCACTTCCAGGTCGTGCACCACGACATCTGGGACAAGGACCTGGAGGCGCCGCCCGCGCTGATCGACGTGAAGGTGAAGGGCAAGACCGTGCCGGCGGTGGCGCTGGTCTCCAAGTCGGGCCTGTTCTTCCTGTTCGACCGGGTGAGCGGCAAGCCGATCTATCCGATCGAGGAGCGGCCCGTGCCGGCGGCCGAGGGCTCGGACGAGGCGGCCTGGCCGACCCAGCCGTTCCCGGTGGTGACGCCGCCCTATGCGCGCCAGAGCTTCCAGCTCTCGGACGTGGCCACGGTGACGCCCGAGCTCGAGGCCTACTGCCGCAAGCTCGTGGTCGACAACCAGTTGCAGGGCGGCGGGCCCTATCTGCCGACCGGCATCTCGCACCCGATCGTGCAGTTCCCGGGCTACCAGGGCGGCGCCAACTGGGGCGGCGGCTCGTTCGATCCCAAGCTCGGCTACTTCTTCGTCAACTCGAACGACTTCGGCCAGATCGCCCAGAACACCGTGAGCGCGGACGGGGCGCAGACCGCCGACAATCCGGTGCTCGGCCGGTTCTGGCAGCCGCAGACGCGCCTGCCCTGCCAGCAGCCGCCGTGGGGCGCGCTGACCGCCATCGACGTGAACACCGGCAAGATCGCCTGGACGACGCCGCTCGGCGTCAGCGACAACCTGCCGGCGGGACTGCAGAAGACCGGCCGGCCGAACGTCGGCGGTTCGATCGCCACGGCCGGCGGGCTGGTGTTCATCGCCGCCACGGACGACGCGCGTTTCCGCGCCTTCGACGCCAGGACCGGCAAGGAGCTGTGGACCTGGCGGCTCGGGGCGGCCGGCCATGCGACGCCGATCACCTACCTCGGCAAGGACGGCAAGCAGTACGTGGCGGTGGTCGGCACCGGCGGCAGCTTCCTCGACAGCCCGGTGACGAGCGACGCCCTGGAGGTCTTCCGCCTGCCCTAGGGCCTACTTGCCGGGCTTGGCCGCGCCGTTCGGGCCGAAGTGCTTGGCGAGGTAGTCGGAGATCTGCGCCTGCTCGGCCTCGGTCGCGCGGGCGCCGCGGTCGACCATCTTGCCGACGATCTCGTCCCACTCCTCGGGCGAGTGGCGCTTGGCGACGATCTGCGGGGCCTGGTGGCAGCTGGTGCAGGCGCGCACCACCAGGGCCTTGGCGCCGTCTTCCGGCAGGAGGTCGTTGGGCCCGGCCGCGGCGGCTGCGCCGGCGAAGCCGAGGAGGGCGGCGGCGCTGGCCAGGACGAGAGCGGAGCGGAGCATTTTGGGGCCTCCCGGAAAAGCGTCTTGATTTCAGAAACGAACCAGATAGTACAATCGCGAAGCCGGGGTCAAACCCCGCCGTGCGTCCCGCAGTGAACGGGGGCGACGATGAATGCGGGCTGAAGCCGCAAGGGAGCGAGGGCGGGCGTGAGCGGGCGGGTGGCGAGCAGACCGGACGGCGGGCGCTGATGTCGGCCACGTCGCAACAGTTGATCCGCACCGGCCTCGTCGGCGACGGCATCCAGGGCTCGCGCAGCCCGGCCCTGCACGAGGAGGAGGCCGCCGCGCTCGGCCTCCAGCTGACCTATGTGCGATTCGACCTGGCCGATCCGGCGACGCCGCAGCGGTCGCTGGAAGAGGTGCTCGACTACGCCCAGGGCGCAGGCTTCGCCGGCGTCAACGTCACCTATCCCTACAAGCAGCAGGTCATCGCCCTGCTCGACGAGCTGTCGCCCCAAGCCGAGCGGCTGGGGGCGGTGAACACCGTCATCTTCAAGGACGGCCGGCGCACCGGCCACAACACCGACTGGTTCGGCTTCCGCGAGAACTTCCGGCGCGGCCTGCCCGAGGCGCCGCGCGAGCGGGTGGCGCAGCTCGGGGCCGGCGGCGCGGGGCTGGCGGTCGGCTACGCCCTCCTCGAGGAAGGCGTCGGCCAGCTGGTGGTCTTCGATCTCGACCGAGCGCGGGCGCAGGCCTTCGTGGAGACGCTCGGGCGGCTGTTCGGGCCTGAGCGCGTGGCCATCGGCTCGGACCTCGCCGGCGCGCTCGGCGCGGCGAACGGCGTGGTCAACTGCACGCCGATCGGCATGACCCGTCACCCGGGCTCGCCGGCGCCGGCGGAGCTGCTGACGCCGCGGCTGTGGGTGGCGGACATCGTCTATGTGCCGTTCGAGACCGAGCTCCTGCGCAGCGCACGGGCGGCGGGCTGCCGGACGCTGGACGGCGGCGGGATGGTGGTGTTCCAGGCCGCCGAGGCCTTCCGCCTGTTCACCGGTGTGACACCCGATGCGGAGCGGATGCGCGCGCGCTTCCTGGACTCCATCCGCGACGACCTCGGGACGAGCGCCACCGGCGATGCGGCCTAGCTCACACGAGGCTTCGATTGTTGCGCCAATGACACGGAATTACGACGAGCTCGCTTGACGATGTACCAACTGGTTAGTACGCAATAAGGCAAGAAGGTGACGCCGGGCAGAGGCGTCCAACCGGCGCGCGCAGCGCTCCGGCCGAGTGCCTGCCGAGGAAACGAACGGACTTTTTTCAAACCGATCTCCGAGAACGCGACCCGCGCGTCGGGCCGTCGTTCGCCTGTCATGAACGAACTAGTCCTTTTAGGGGGAGGAACATGACTCAATCTCTGAACCGGCGCGGCGCGGGCCTCGCCGTGCGGCTGATGAGCGGCGCCGGCGTGCTGGCGCTGGCGGCCCTCGGCGCCTCGGCCGCCCAGGCCCAAACCCAGGCGGCGAACGCGGCGGCGCCCAGCTCGACCGAAGTCACCGAAGTCGTCGTCACCGGCACCAGCCTGCGCGGCGCGCCGCCGGTGGGCGCGGCGGTGATCGCGGTCGGCCAGGAGCAGATCCAGAAGACCGGCGCCCAGACCGTCCAGCAGATCCTCCGCTCGGTCCCGGCCGTCGTCGGCCTCGGCTCGGCCGGCCAGGGCTCGTTCGGCAGCGCCGACGCCGCCGGCACCAACGCCCCGACCATCCACGGCCTGGGCGCGAGCGCCTCCAACTCGACCCTGATCCTGATCGACGGGCACCGCCTGCCGCTGTCGGGCGTGAACCACGCCTTGGCCGACCCGAACATCCTGCCGCCGATGGCGCTGGAGCGCGTCGAGGTGCTGGCCGAGGGGGCCTCGTCGGTTTACGGCTCCGACGCCGTGGCCGGGGTGATCAACTTCATCACCCGCCGCAAGTTCGACGGCCTCGAGGTGCGCGGCCAGGCGGCCTACGGCGACGCCTACGACGCCTACAGCTTCGGCGCGGTGGCCGGTAAGACCTGGGAGACCGGCTCGGTGCTGGCCGCCTACGGCTACTCGGACCGCAGCCCGCTGGCGGCGAGCAAGCGCGACTTCGCCCGCGCCGACAAGCGCGCCTTCGGCGGCAGCAACCTCGGCTCGTTCTTCTGCGCCCCGGCGACCATCCAGGTCGGCAGCGGCCCGATCTTCACCGCGCCCTACACCGGCGCGGGCCTGGCCAACTCGGCGGCCAACGCGCCGTGCGACTACACCGGCGGCATCGACCTGATCCCCTCGGAGAAGCGCCACAGCGGGATGATCAAGGTCACCCAGGAGGTGAGCGACAAGCTCACCCTGACGGGCGATGCGGTCTATTCGAAGCGCAACAACACCACCCGGGTCGCGCGCGGCAGCATCCAGGCGACGATCTTCGGGCCGGGCGCGGCCAGCGCCTCGCAGATCAACCCGTTCTTCGTCGGCCTGCCGGGATCGACCGCCACCTCCGAGACCGTCCGCTTCGACGCCGACGAGCTGCTCGGCGAGGGCGCGCACGTGGCGGCCTCCGAGGAGAGCGGCTACGTCTCAGGCAGCGCCGAGTACAAGTTCAACGACAACTGGCGCTTCACCGCCGGCGGCGTCCTCGGCGCCAGCAATTCGTCGACCGACTCGGTGGGCGTGCTCTGCGGCAGCTGCGCCCTGCTGGCGCTCAACGGCACGACCAACGGCTCGGGCAGCCTGACGGCGGTGTCGGTGCCCGGCACCAGCATCATCGTCACCCAGCCGCTGACCACGGCCAATGCGCTCGACGTGTTCCACACCGGCGCGGCCAACCTGACCTCGGCGGCGGTGCGCCGCCAGCTGGTGGACAACTACACCCTCCAGGCCGCGCGCCAGACCATCAAGGACGGCACGATCAAGCTGGACGGCACGCTGTTCAACCTGCCGGCTGGCCCGGTGAAGGCGGCCTTCGGCGGCGAAATCATCTACTACACCATGGCCCAGAACGTGACCCAGCCGCTGGGCATCGGGCCGTCCTCGACCGGCTCGCGCTTCCTGCACCTGGACTACGACCGCAACGTGAAGTCGGCCTACGCCGAGTTCCTGCTGCCGATCATCAGCCCGGAGATGGAGATCCCGTTCGCCCGGCGCGTCGACGTCAACGTGTCCGGCCGGTACGACAAGTACTCGGACTTCGGCTCGACCTCGAACCCCAAGGTCGGCGCCAACTGGGAAGTGATCGAGGGCCTGAAGTTCCGCGCCAACTGGGCCAAGTCGTTCGTCGCCCCGGCCCTGACCAGCCGCGGCGCCGACGCCAACGGCACGACGGCGGAAACCAGCGTGTCGCTGTTCGGCGGCACCCTGAACGTGCCGGTCTCGGCCTACCCGAACGTGACCCAGCTCCCGGGCTGCGCCACCGCCACGGCCACCTGCACGGTGGGCGGGGCAATCGCCGGCCTGCAGGTCAACGGCGGCAACGCGGCGTTGCAGCCGCAGCGCGGCAAGAGCTGGTCGGTGGGCGCGGACTGGAACCCCTCGTTCCTGCGCGACCTGCGCCTCTCGGTGACCTACTGGCACAACGAGATCCAGGGGGCGATCACCGCGCCGCAGGCCGCCTTCGCGGTCAATGCGGCGGGCCTGAACAGCCTGCTGACGATCTTCCCGGGCGGCGCCACGCCGGCCCAGATCGCCGCCCTGACGGGCGGGCGGCCGCTGACCACGACGATCCCGAGCAACGTCTACTTCATCTATAACTTCCAGCAGCGGAACGCCCTGAACCTGTGGGTCGAGGGCATCGACTTCGCCGCGAACTACGGGATCAGCACCGACTTCGGCCGGTTCACCCTGGACGCCATCGCCTCCTACAAGACCAAGTTCGACCAGCAGGTCGGCACCGGCGGCGCGACCTTCAGCGTGCTCGGCACCACCGGGTTCAACACCACCTTCCCCTCGATCAAGCTCGAGAGCCGGGTGGGCGTGGACTGGGCCAGCGACTTCGGCCTGTCGGCCAACCTCTACTGGAACCACACCTCGCCGTACCACAACTGGAGCGGCGCCACGGTGGCCCCGATCACCCGCGTCAACGGCGTGCCGGTGGGCGGCGGCGACCGGGTCAAGGCGGGCAACACCATCGACGCCCACGTGGCCTACGACTTCAAGGGCGAGGGCCTGACCAAGGATCTGCAGCTCTTCGTCGACGTGACCAACCTCTTCGACGAGGACCCGCCCTTCTACAACAACGGCATCGCCGCCGGCGGCGGGTCGAGCGGCTACGACACCTTCAGCGGCAACCCGATCGGCCGCCTGGTGGCCGTGGGCGCGCGCAAGCGCTGGTAGGCCCGCCGCCGGTCATCGCGCCTCAGACCCTCCCCCTCACAGGCTGAGGCGAGACTCAAAAGCCCCGGAGCGGCAAGCTCCGGGGCTCTTTCTTTGGGCGCTGGCCTGGGCCGCGGTGCGGGAGACGCCGATCAGGGGGTGAGGGAGGTCTCGCGGGCCGCGGTGCGCGACTGGGCGGCCATGCGCACGGGCGCGTTGGCCGCGCCGTACTGGTCGTAGCCGCCCTGGCGCTGGACGATCTCGAAGAAGAAGCGGTCGTGGAAGGTGCGCGTGTAGACGTGGAGGAACTCCCCGCCCTCGGCGTCGCGGTCGTAGAGCACGCCGTGGTCGCGCAGCTTCTCGACGAAGGCCTCGTCGAGGCCGAGGCGCGCGGCGAGATCGTCGTAGTAGTTCTCCGGGATGCGCAGCAGCTCGAGGCCGGCCTTCCGCAGGGCGCGGACGGCCTTGAAGATGTCGCCGGTTGAGAAGGCCACCTGGTTGACCCCGGCCCCGGAGAAGGTGGTCAGGGAGCGGGCCACGACGGTCCGGCTGCTCTCCGAGAAGCTCAAGGGGAAGCGCACGTTGCGGGCGGCGTTGGCCAGGGCCCGGCTCTTCACCAGGCCATAGGGGTCCGGCAGCACCCACGACTCTTCCGGCTTCAGACGCAGCACCGCGCGGTAGAACAGGAGCCAGGTGTCGAAGTGGTCGCCCGGCAGGGCCTGGCCCACGTGGTCGACGGCGGAGACCAGGCCGGCGCTGGCGCCCTCGCCGCGATCGCGGACGAAGTCGGCGGCGGCGTCGAAGCTCTCGTCCACCACATAGATCAGGCTGCCGTCGGGGGCGCGCAGGCCGGGCATCGGCGCCTCGTCCGGGCCGACGCGCTCCTCGAAGCGCTGGCACCCGAAAACCTCGGCGCGCGAGAGCAGGCCGGCCGGGTCGGCGGCGCGCAGGCCGATCGCGCAGACCGAGACCCCGTGCAGCAGGTAGTAGGAGTGGGCGAAGGACTCAGGCTCGGCGTTCAGCGCGATGGCGAGGTCGCCCTGGCGGTAGAGGGTCACATCCTTCCCGCGGTGGACGCCGACGCGCTGGAAGCCCATGCCTTCGAGCCAGCGGGCGAGCTCGCCGCGCGCCGTCGCGTCGACGGCGAACTCCAGGAAGGCGACGCCCGAGAGGTCCGGCGGCGGCGGCGGGTCGAGGAGGTCGACCCGGGGCCGCGGGGCGCGGCCAGGCTCGGCGGGGCTCTCCTCGAGCTGGCCGCGGATCTGCTCCTCGAGGAACAGCAGCGAACGCATGCCGTCGCGGGCGGTGCGCGAGGGCGCGGTGGCGCGGAACTCGTCGTTGAAGATCTCCAGCGACAGGGGGCCGGTGTAGCCCGCCTCGATGGCCTTGGCGGCGAAGGCGGCGACGTCGAAGTCGCCCTGGCCGGGGAAGCAGCGGAAGTGCCGGCTCCAGGACAGCACGTCCATCTTCAGCAGGGGCGCGTCGGCGAGCTGGACGAAGAAGATCTTCTCGCCGGGGATGTGGGCGATGCCCTCGACGCCATCGCCGAGCGCGAGGGTGTGGAAGCTGTCGAGGATGACGCCGAGATGACTGTGGGCGGCGCGGCGGACGATCTCCCAGACGTGGCCATAGGTCTTCACCTGCGCGCCCCAGGCCAGGGCCTCGTAGCCGATGCGGATGCCGCGCGCCGCGGCCCGCTCGGCGAGCTCATGCAGCTGGGCGGCGGCGCGCTCGTCGTCGGCGATGGCGGCCGGCGAGACGTTGGAGCAGACCAGCATCATCTTCGCGTCGAGGTCGCCCATCACGTCGAACTTGCGCTCGGCGCGGTCGAGGTTGCGCCGGAAGACCTCGTCGGGGACGCCCTCGAAGTCGCGGAACGGCTGGAAGAGCGAGATCTTCAGGCCGACGTCCTCGACCATGGCCCGGACGTCGCGCGCCGTGCCGTCGAAGAACAGCAGGTCGTTCTCGAACAGCTCGATGGAATCGAACTTGGCGGCCGCGATGGCGAGCAGCTTTTCCTGGAGGTTGCCGCTCAGGGACACGGTGGCGATCGACCTGCGCAAGCTTCACCTCCAGGCCGCCTTCGGCCAACTCGTTCCAATTGAAACTAACAGCCCAACTGAAACTAACAAGTTCGTACGCTGCATCGAGCGGCGGATATCCCGTCGAAAGAACCCCGTTCGTTGCGCCAACGCACAACCTATGAAATTGTGCAGACACGAACTAGTTCGTACATAACACACGATGACGCTGATCGCCGAGCCCCAGACGACGTCGCCGCCGAGGCCGACCCAGCCGCCGGTGGCCGGGCGCGTGGCCCTGGTCGGCCGCAGCGCGGTCGGCGCCGGCATCTGCGACCAACTGGAGACGCGCGGCTATGTGGTGCGCCAGGCTCCCGACCTCGCCGGGGCGCGCGCGCTGCTGGCCGGCGCCGAGGCGGTGATCCTGCTGGCCCCGGCGGGGAGCGAGGCGCAGGCTGCGCGGGACTGCCAGCGCCTGTCGCGGCGTCCGGGGGCGAGCGTCATCGTCGTCTACGCCGGCGCCCAGGCCGGGTTCGCCGTGGACGCCCTGGAAGCGGGCGCCGACGACTGCGTCTGCGCGCCGGTCAATCCGCGCGAGGTCGTGGCCCGGGTCCGCGCCGCGCTGCGCCGCCGGGCGCTCGGCGAGCGCCGCAGCCGCCTGGAACAGGTCGGGGCGCTCGTGATCGATCACGTGCAGATGCGCGTGCGGCTGCCGGACGACCGGATCCTGAGCCTGACGCCGGCGCAGTTCCGCCTGCTCGGCGCCCTGGCCCGCCGGCAGGGCGCGGTGGTGGCGCGTGAGACCCTGGTGGCCGAGGTGCTGGGCGAGGATTCGGACTCCTACGACCGGGCGATCGACGTGCAGATCTGCCGCCTGCGCAAGCGGCTGGCGCAGGTCGGCCTCGGCAAGCTCATCTCGGCCATGCCCGGCGTCGGCTACCGGCTGTCGCCCGCGCCGGATAGGGTGGGGCCATGATCCGGCTCGTCGACCACATCAACATCGCCACCGAACGGCTCGAGGAGACCCGCGCCTTCTACGTGGAGGTGCTTGGGCTGAGCGAGGGGCCGCGGCCGCCATTCGCCTTCCCGGGCTACTGGCTCTACGCCGGCGAGCGGCCGATCGTGCACATGCAGTTCTCGCCGGGGCCCGTCGGGCCCTCGACCGAGAGCGCGCTGAACCACGCCGCCTTCGAGGTGGCCGACATGGACGGGCTGATCGCCCGCCTGCAGCAGCACGGCGTCGCCCACCGGGTGGTGCTGATCCCCGGCACGAAGGTGCGCCAGGCCTTCTTCGAGGACCCCAACGGCGTGCGGCTCGAGCTCAACGAGGCGAGGGCGGTCGCCGGGGCTTAGGCTCCCCCTCAGGCCGCGAGGGCGGCGGCGCCGGGCGTCTCGTCCATGACCAGCAGCGCGCCGCCGGTGTTGGAGACCGGGGCGTGGTAGTGCTGGTGCGTGCGCACCGGCTTGCGGAGCGCGCCGCGCATGGCCAGCCACATGAGCAGCTCGATCCCCTGCGTGCCGGCCAGCTCGACGAGCTCGTCGTTGGTGTAGCGGGTCAGGGCCTCAGGCTCGTCGACGATCTTCTCCAGGCACTCGCGGTCGAAGGCGGCGTTGAGGAAGCCGGCGCGCTCGCCGTCGAGCTGGTGGGAGAGGCCGCCGGTGCCGATGACCACCACGTCGAGGTCGCGGGGGAAGGCCTCGATGGCCGCGCCGACCGCCTGGCCGAGGGCGAAGCAGCGGCGGGCGGAGGGCAGGGGGTGCTGCACGGTGTTGATGGCGATCGGCACGATGCGCACCGGCGGCGCCGCGTGATCCGGCCAGAGGAGCTGCAGGGGCACGGTGACCGCGTGGTCGATCAGCATCTCCTGGCAGGTGGTCGGGTCGAAGTCGCGGGCGACCACGCCCTCTACGATGGCCCAGGACAGCTCCGGATCGCCGGCCACCGGCGGCGCGACGCTCAGACCCCAGCCCTCGTCGGCGTTGCGGTACTCGGCGGCCGCGCCGATGGCGAAGGTCGGCATCTTGTCGAGGAAGAAGTTGAGGCCGTGGTCGTTGTAGAAGACGACCGCCACGTCAGGCCGGGTCTTGGCCAGCCAGCGCTGGGCCGGCGGATAGCCGCCGAAGAACGGCGCCCAGTAGGGCGTCTGCTGCTCGCCGCGGGCGATGGCCCGCCCGATCGCGGGGACGTGCGAGGTCCCGATGCCGCCGAGGATCTTCGCCATCAGGCCGCCTGCTCCTGGAGTTTCGCCTTGAACGCCTCGACGCTCATGCCGGTCTGCTGGGCGCCGACATCCTGGACGTTGAGACCCCAGACGCCCGCCATCTTGGCGAGGTAGTAGATGTTGCCGCCGGCGGCGATCAGGGCCAGCACGTCGCGGGCCGCCACCGCCGCCTTCTGGGCCGGGTTGAGGCCGAAGCGCTCGCAGTAGGCCGGCTCGTCGGCGGCGAAGGCCGCGCGGTTGGCGGCGTCGTTGAGCGAGAAGCAGAGCTTGTTGAGGGCGTAGCCCTTGGCGGCCTGCTCGCCGTCGAAGAGCGTCGTGCCCGGTATGGTCCTGGACATGATCCCCCTCGTTCCGTCCGGCTGACGCGGCGGAGGGGAGGCTCCGGCGGCGGATGCGTCTTTGACCCAGATCAAAAACAGACGTACCAGTTCGTTCAATGCGCCGCGCAGGTGCGGCCTTGGATCTGGGGAGGGCGGGGATGAAACGCGTCGTGACGGGGCTGATCGCGCTGTCCACGCTGGCCGGATCGGCGGCGGCGCAGACCGGCAATCCGGGCGGGCCGATCAACGACAACCTGGGGCAGCCGGACTACGGCGTCTGCCGCGGCATCGACGCCAGGTGCTTCCACGCCTGGCCGCGGGCGGCGACCAGCCAGTACCGGATCCTGCTGTTCACCCGCACCGCCGGGCCGCGCCACGCCAACCTCGGCCCGGCGCTGGGGCCGGGGCTGAACCCGCCGCTGGCCGACGGCAACGTGGTGCAGAAGGGCATGCTGGCCCTGGCCGAGAAGAACGGCTGGAAGCTCGACTACACCGAGGACACTTCGTTCATGACGCGGCTCGACGGCTACAACGCCGTGGTCTTCTTCTCGACCTCGCGGGACACCCTGGACGACGACGGCAAGACGGCGCTGCGCCAGTACATGCGGGCGGGGGGCGGCTTCGTGGCGATCCACAACGCCTTCGGCACGATGTACAACTGGTCCTACTACGAGGGCCTGCTGGGCGGGACCAACTACTACGACCACGGGCCCAACCGGACGGGCGATGTGGTGGTGGTCGATCGCCAGGATTCCGCGACGAAGGACCTGCCGGCGCGCTTCGGCTTCAAGGACGAGTGGTACAACCTCGTGCCGTTCCCGACCAAGGTGCGCTTCCTGGCGACGGTGGACGAGAAGTCGTGGACGCCCGTGCCGGCCGGCGAGGGCTTCCCGGCGGGCGGACCGCCCCCCGGCGTCATGCCGCGGCGCCCGCCCGGCCCGCCGCTGGCGAGCGTGGTCGGCAAGCATCCGGGCCACGGCGCGTTCCATCCCGTGGCGTGGTGCCAGTACTACGACGGCGGCAAGGTGTTCGCGACGACGCTCGGCCACGACGCGGGCATCTTCACCGACCCGAAGTTCCCGGGCGCGGAGGCGTTCCAGAGCCTGGTCGCCGGCGGCATCCGCTCGGTGATGGGCGCGGCGCCGTTCTGCCGATAGGCGGGGCTCACGCCGCCGCTGGGCGCACGTAGCGCAGCACCATCTCGACGATGGTCTCGCGACGCGCCGTCTTGGCGGCGATCGACATCATGTCGACCTCGTGGATCACCGAGAAGGTGTGCCGGTTGGCGACGTTGAAGAAGCACAGCGCGCTGATCGACATGTGAAGGTCGGTGGGGTCGACGTCGGGCCGGATCACCCCCTCGGCGGCCCCGCGCTCGCAGATGCCGCGCAGCAGCTCGATGACCTTCAGGTTGAGGGCCTGCAGCTCCGGCATCTGGCTGACGTATTCGGCGCGGTGGATGTTCTCGACCATGACGAGGCGGATGAAGTCCTCGTTGGCCACCTGGTAGTCGAAGGTGAAGCGGACGAGGTGGGCGAGCGCCTCCAGCGGCGGGCGGCCGCCGAGGTCGAGGGTGCTCTCGATGGTGCGGATGCGGCCGTAGCAGTGGGCGAGGACGGCGCGGTAGAGGCCCTCCTTGCCGCCGAAGTGGTAGTAGATCATCCGCTTGGAGGTGAGCGTCCGCTCGGCGATCTCGTCGATGCGCGCGCCGGTCAGCCCCTTGGCGGCGAACTCCTCGGTGGCGATCTCCAGGATGTTGGTGCGCACCCGGTCGGCGTCGGCCTCGCCGGGCGGCCGCTGGGCGCCCGCGCTCGCCATGGTCTTCGCGTCATCCATGACGAAGCTCGCCTCCGGTCGCCATCACGCTTCCATATTCGTTTGTATCACGTACGATACGATACCTAAATCAAGTGGGACGCGACACGAACTCGCGCCTTTCAGGGGGAGGCCCGCATGGCGAGGGTCGAAAGCGCGAACGCTGATCTGCAAGCCGAAGATGGCGCCCCCGGCGCTTCGCCGGAAGCCCTGTCGCGAGGCGAGGCGCAACTGCGCTGGAAGCTGACCCTGCGGCTGGTCGCCCCGATCACCCTGCTGATCATCCTCAACTCGCTGGACCGCGTGAACGTGAGCTTCGCTGCCCTGCGGATGAACCAGGAGCTCGGCCTTTCGCCCCAGGCCTACGGCTTCGGCGTCAGCATCTTCTTCCTGGGCTACATCCTGCTGCAGTTCCCCCACGCCATGAGCCAGCGGCGGCTGGGGGCGCGGCGCTGGATCTTCCTGACCGCCTTCGCCTGGGGCGTGGTGGCGGCGAGCCTCGCCTTCATCCGGGACGCGCGCGCCTTCTACGCCCTGCGCTTCCTGCTCGGGGCGACCGAGGGCGGGCTCGCGCCGGGCATGCTCTACTATCTGAGCCAATGGACGCCGCGGCGGCTGCGCGGCTTCGCGGCGGCCGGCACCATGCTGGCGGTGCCGATCTCGGTGGTGCTCGGCGGCCCGCTCTCCGGCTGGCTGATGGCGATGCACGATAACCCGGCGGGCCTTGCCGGCTGGCGCTGGATGTTCCTCATCGAGGGGGCCGCGCCGATCGTGCTCGCCTTCGTCTCGCTGGTGATCTTCAAGGAGCGGCTGGAGGACGCCGGCTGGCTGAGCGCGGCGGAAAAGCGGAGCCTGCGCGCCGAGCTCGACCGCGAGGCCGCCGAGCTGGAGCACCGCCACGCGGTGCGCCTGGCCGACACCCTGCGCCAGCCCGGGCTCTGGGGAAGCATCGTGCTGTGGTTCTGCCTGATGTCTGGCGCCTATGGCCTGCTGTTCTGGCTGCCGATGGTGATCAAGCAGATGTCGAGCGTCTCGGACGCCCACGCCAGCGCGCTCAGCGCCTTGCCGTGGGTGGGCATCGGGGCCGGCATGATGCTCAACGCCTGGCATTCGGACCGCACCCAGGAGCGGACCTGGCACTTCGCCGTTCCGGCGGGGATCGCGGCCCTCTTCCTGGCGGCGGCGGCCACCGTGCCGGCGGGCTGGCCGGCGCTCGTCTGCATCCTGGTCGGCGCGACGGCGATGGGTTCCGCGCAGGGGGTGTTCTGGGCGATCCCGACGAGCTTCCTCGGTGGGGCGGCGGCAGCGGCGGGCGTGACGGTGATCAATATCATGGGCAATTCGGCCGGCGTGGTGACGCCGCCGCTGTTCGGCTGGCTGCGCCAGGCGACGGGCTCGTTCCAGCCGCCGATCTACGCCATGGCGGCGCTGATGCTGGTGGCGGCGGTGACGGCCGTGCCGCTCGGCCGCTGGGCCAAGGCGCGGCTCTAGGCCAGGCGCACCTCGCCGCCGGCGCGCTCGTAGCGGTTGGCGAGGCCCTCGGTCCGGCCGATCGCCTCGACGTAGGTCGCGATCTCCGCGAAGCGCGGGTCCTGCGGCGCGAGGCGGGCGGGGAGGCAGTCGTCGTCGATCATCACCGGCAGGAAGGCGGCGCGGACCTCGCCGTCGGCGCCGAAGGCGAGGCGCGCGATCATCGAGCGCTGGCTGTCCGGCGGCAGGATGTAGCGCCGGGCGGCGTCGAAGCCCGGGTTGAGGGCGGCGATCTCGCGGAAGCTGCGGGTCGAGGTGAGTTCGGCCTCGAAGGCCTGCGGCTGGTCGATGGCGAAGTTGCCGAGGCTGTAGAAGATCGGCCGGCCGCGATGCAGCTCGACGCCCTTCAGCACGTGCGGGTGATGGCCGATCACCGCGTCCGCCCCGGCGTCGATGGCGGCGTAGGCGGCCTCGCGCTGGTAGTCGGCGATCTGGGCGGCGACGAAGTGGATGCCCCAATGGACCGAGACGATCACGTGGTCGGCGCGCGTCCGGGCGGCGCGGACGTCGTCGCGCAGGGCCGCGAGGTCGGCGCGGTGGCAGAAGGTCAGGGGCGCGGGACTCGATCCCGGCGGCGCGTGCTCGGGCGCGGCCTGGAGGGTGTGGGCGCGTAGCGGCGCGCAGCCGGCGCGCCCGGCCTCGGCCCAGTAGCCCTGCGGCAGGATCGAGCTGTAGGCGAGGAAGGCGAAGCGGCGACCGCCGCGCTCGAATATGGCGGGGCGACGGGCGGCGGCGATGTCCGGGCCCGCGCCGCAGAGCGCGAGGCCGACGGCGCGGACATGCTCGAGCGTGTCGGCGAAGGCGTCGGGGCCCCAGTCCAGGCAGTGGTTGCCCGCGAAGGAGACGGCGTCGAAGCCGGCGTCGCGCAGGGCCCGCGCGAGGCCCGGATCGGTGCGCATGGCCAGCCGCGCCTGGGGCAGGGGCGAGCCACGGTCGGACAGCGGGCATTCGAGTTGGCCGAACAGCAGGTCGGCGGGGCCCTTCAGCCCCTCAACGGCGGCCAGCATGGCGGCGGGATCGTCGCGCCGCGGGGCGACGTCGCCGACGGCGAACAGGCAGATCGGATCGGCCAAGACACACCTCGCGGATGGCGTCCGTGTAGGGTCCTTTTTGTTTGACAAGCAAACTGTTTCTAAGACAACTAACCGCGTTACGAACAATTCGCGATCGCACCGGAAAGGTCCGGGCTTCGCTCGACCGGCGAGTTCCTGAGGGGGAAACAATGGGATCCATTCAACGTCATCGCCTTGCCCTGTGGCTCGGAACCGCCGCCACGCTGGCCCTGGCCGGCGCGGCCCACGCCGAGACAGCCGCCGGGACGGCGGCCGTCACCGCCCTGCCCGAGCTGGTGGTCACCGCCGAGCGGCGGACCGAGAACCTGCAGAAGGTTCCGATCTCGGCCACGGTGCTGGGAGCCGACCAGCTGCAAAAGCAGGGTGTGAACCGCGTCGCCGACCTGCAGGCGGTCTCGCCGAGCCTGGCGATCAACACGGTCGGCCGCTCGACCTTCATCAACATCCGCGGCGTGGGCCTGGCGCAGACCGCGCCGACCTCGACGCCCGGCGTCGCGGTCTACATCAACGGCGCCCTGCTGCCGCACGAGCAGATCATCGCCGGCTCGTTCTACGACATCGAGGCGGTGGAAGTGCTGCGCGGGCCGCAGGGCACGCTGAGCGGCCAGAACTCCACGGCCGGCGCGATCTACATGCGCACGCCCAAGCCGCGCTTCGAGGAGCTGTCGGGCTATATCGACCAGACCCTCGGCGATCATAACTGGCGGCGCACCATCGCGGCGGCCAACGTGCCGCTCTACGGCGAGATGGCGGCCCTGCGCATCGCCGGCGTCCGCGACCAGCGCGACAGCTACACCAACAACATCGGCGGCCCGGCCCATCCCGGCGACGTCAACTACACCGGCTACCGCGCCGACCTGCGGCTGAAGCCGCTGGAGCGGCTCGAGGCCGACCTCCGCTACGAGCACTTCCTGAGCGACACCGGGTTCAACGCGGTCAAGAACCGCGCCGACAAGGTGACCAGCGACCCCTTCACGATCGAGGAGGACGCCCTCGGCAACTCGCACATCAACGGCCACCGGGCGGACATCGAGGTCAACTACGACCTGACCGACGCCATGCGCCTGCGCTGGGTGTCGAGCGAGCAGAACTCGACGGTCACCGACCTCTCGGACGGCGACCGCTCGGCCACCGCCCTGCCACGGCCGCCGGCCAGCAACACCGGGCGCCTGGCCTACACCTACACCGGCATCAAGACCCTGACCCACGAGGTCAACCTGCTCTCCACCGGCGATGGTCCGGTGCAGTGGGTCGTGGGCGTCTTCTACATGCGGGATAAGCTTCCCGTGGTGCTCTACACCTACAACAACGACGTCATCACGCGGGCCCACCCGCCGACCTCGACCACCGGCATCGTCACCCACAACCGCTCGGAGTCGGTGTTCGGCCAGGTGAGCTGGCGCATCGATCCGCAATGGCAGATCGTCGCCGGCGCCCGCTATTCCAAGGACCGCCAGGAGTTCGACAAGTTCGCCGGCGTGCCGGCCGGCGTGGGCATCGAGACCTCCAAGGTCCCGACCGGCCGCGTCGCCCTGAACTACAATCCGACGACGAACACCCTGCTCTATGCCTCGGTGGCGCGCGGCTACAAGTCGGGCGGCAACAACCTCTTCCCCGGCGACCCGCCTTATCGGCCCGAGATCAACGTGGTGGAGGAGCTGGGCGCCAAGACGACCCTCCTCGACGGTCACCTGCGCCTGAACGGCGACGTCTTCGCCTCGCAGTACAAGGACCTGCAGCTCCAGACCCTGACGCCCACCCGCTTCCCCTCGACCCAGAACGTCGGCAAGTCGAAGATCTACGGCGCCGAGCTGGAAGGCATGGGCGCCTGGGGCGACCTGCGGCTGAACTTCGGCCTGGCCTATCTGAACGCCAAGACCGACGTCGACGCCAACCTGCTGGACGGAACGGTCTCGCCGTCCGTCCTGCGGCTGGTGACGAGCGGCGCACGCCTGCCGTTCTCGCCGGAGTGGACCGCCAACGCCGGGATCGAATACGACCTGCACCTGGCGGGGACGACCCTGACGCCGCGCCTGCAGTGGTCGCACACCGACACCCAGTACGCGTCGATCTTCCAGAGCTCGACGAGCATCATCCCCAAGCACGACCTGCTGGACGCGCGCCTGACCTGGGCGCCGACCGAGCGTTGGTCGCTCGAGGGCTTCGTCACCAACCTGACCGACAAGACCTATGTGGCCTCGCAGTTCTTCGGCAGCTCCAGCGCCGACGGCGGCACCATCTACGGCGCCCGCCGCCAGGTGGGGATGCGCGTGAAGGTCAACCTCGGCGGTCCGAACTAAGTCCTGGGGAGCGTCGCGGGCCCGCGCCGATCCGGCGCGGGCCTGTTTTCTTTTTGAGCGAGGGCGCCGATGGCGGCTGTGGCGGCGAGCGGGTCTGGAACGAGAGGCCTGGCGGCCTGGCCGATCGAGGCGGTGAGCGTCCTCTATCTCCTCGCCTACCTGCCCTACATGGTGATTACCCGGGCGCTGGCGACGACGCCGGACCATGCGCTGGGCCGCCCCCTCACGGGCCTCGAGACCCTGCCGGCGGTGATGATCATGGGCGGGGCGATGGTCGCCCTGTTCATCTGGCTGTCGGGCTGGTGGCGCGCCGCGCACCGCGCCGGCCGCGGCCTGCCCCGGCCCACCGCGTGGACCCTCCTGGCCGGGATCGGCACGGCCTTCCTGCTCTTCACCGTGCCGCTGTCGCTGACCTTCCCGGGCGTCTCGATCCCCTTCATGCAGCTTCTCATGCGCGGGGACGTGCTGCTGGTGGCGCCGCTCGTCGACCTGATCGCCGGCCGCAAGGTGCGCTGGTATTCGTGGACCGCGCTGGGACTGGTGGCGGTGGGCCTCGGGATCACGCTGAAGGCGCGCGGCGGGCTTCACCTGCCGCCCCTCGCGATCGCCACGGTCGTTGCCTACACCCTCGGCTACTTCGTGCGGCTGGCGGCCATGACCAAGGTCGCCAAGGACGGCTCCGAGCAGTCGCTGAGGGGCTACTTCGTCGAGGAGAAGCTGGTGGCGCTGCCGCTGTCGGTCCTCGCCCTGGCGCTGATCGGGATCTCGCCGCTGGCGGCGCAGGGCCAGCAGCTCGCCTGGGGGTTCCTGAAGGTGTGGACCAGCGACGCCATGCCCCTGCTGATCGCCCTGTCGGTCGCCTATTTCGCGGTGACCGTGTTCTCGGCCCTCATCCTGCTCAATCCGCGGGAGAACACCTTCTGCGTCCCGTTCGAGCGGGCGGCCAGCATCATCGCCGGCCTGCTCGCCGCCTACCTGCTGAGCGCGGCGGCCGGCCAGCCGGCGCCGACCGGGCCGGAGCTCGTCGGCGCCCTGCTGCTGATCGGCGCCATCGCCCTCCTGGCGCTCGCCCCGCGGCTCGGCCGCCGGGCGAGGGACGCGTGACGTGACCGCGCTCAGCCGCCGCATCGCCGAGCACGTGGCGGGTGCGCGATTCGAGGCGCTGCCGGCTGCGGCCGTGGAGGCGACCAAGCGCTCGCTGCTGGACGCCCTGGGCGTCACCCTCGGCGCGAGCCGCATGGGCGAGGGCTGCCAGGCCTTCGTCGACCTGGCGCGCTCGGCCGGGGCCGGCCGGCCGGAGAGCACCATCCTCGGCTTCGGCGACAAGGTGGCCGCGCCCCTGGCGGCGCTGGCCAACGGGGCCATGGCCCACGCCCTCGACTACGAGGACGCCTACGACGAGGCCCCGCTGCACCCCAACGCCATCGCCGTGCCGGCCGTGCTGGCCGAGGCCGAGGCGATGGGCGGGGTCCCCGGCGCGCGGCTGCTGACCGCCCTGGCGGTCGGCTGCGACCTCACCTGCCGGATGGGGCTGGCGCTCACCTCGGACCCCGCCGACTTCGGCTGGTATCCGCCGCCGATCCTCGGCGCCTATGGCGCGACCGCCGCGGTGGCGCACCTGCGCGGCCTGTCCGCCGACCAGGTGCTGGACGCCCTGTCGCTGACCCTCTGCCAGGCGACCACGCCGGGCGAGATCAAGTACAGCCCGGGGTCCACCGTGCGGGCCGTGCGCGACGCCTTCGGCGCTCAGGCGGCGGTGCAGTCGGTGCGGCTGGCGGCGGCGGGGATCAAGGGCTTCGAGGCGCCGCTGGAGGGCCGGGCCGGGTTCTTCGAGCTCTATGCGCGCGGCGGCTACGACCCGGCCGTGCTGACCGATGGCCTCGGCGAGCGGTTCCTGAGCGAGCGCGTGAGTTTCAAGGTCTGGCCGAGCTGCCGCGGCACCCATGCCTACATCGAGGCGGCGTTGGGGCTGATGGCGGCGCATGGCTTCGGCGCCGACGAGGTGGCGGCGGTGGATCTCGGCATCGGCCCGATCCAGCGCATGCTGGTCGAGCCGGCGGCGCAGAAGCGGGCGCCGGTCTCGCCGATCAATGCCAAGTTCAGCCTGCCCTACACGGTGGCCTGCGCCCTGGTGCGGGGGCGCGTGGGGCTGGACGACTTCGGACCGGAATCACTGGCCGACCCGGCGATCCTCGCCATGGCGGGACGGGTGAGCTGGCGCGAGGTCGAGGGCTGGGGCGCGGCCGAGGCCGCCTCGGGCGAACTGACGCTGCGGCTGACGAGCGGCCAGGCGCTGAAGGGGCGCATCGAGCGGGCGCGCGGCGCGCCGGACAATCCGGTGTCGCGCGAGGAGCTGATCGCCAAGTTCGAGGACTGCGCCGGCCGCGCGGTGAACCCGCTCAGCCGGTCGGAGGCCCGGGGCTGGGTGGAGGCCGTCTTCGCGCTGGAAGCGGCGCCCGACGCCGCCCGCGCGATCCTCGGCTAGGCCCGGACCAGCGTCACCGGCACCGAGAGCGCGCCGATCTCCGGCATGCGCGTCGGCCGGATGGGGCCGCAGACCTCGAAGGACGCGGTGCGGGCGAGCAGTTCCTCGAGCGCGATGCGGAGCTGAAGGCGGCCGAGCGCGGCGCCCGGGCAGTTGTGCGGCCCGCGCCCGAAGGCGAGGCTGTCGCCGAGGTTCGGCCGGTCGAGGATGAACTCGTCGGCGCGCTCGAACACCGACTCGTCGCGGTTGGCCGAGGCGTAGAGCAGGGCGATCGGCTCGTCCCTGGCGATGGTGCGGCCGCAGATCTCCACGTCGCGGTTGGCGGTGCGGGCGAAGCCCCGGTACGGCGTGTAGAGCCGCAGGAACTCCTCGACCGCAGGCGCGATCAGGGCCGGCTCGGCGCGCAGCTTGTGCTGCAGGTCCGGATGGCGGCTGAGATGAACCCCGATGGAGCCGATCACCACGGTCGGGGCGATGATGCCGACCACCAGCACCTGGCGCACGCAGCCGATGATCAGGTCGTCGGGCAGTGGCTGGCCCTCGTGGCGGGCGGCCAGGAGGGCGCTGGTCGGATCGACCTCCGGGTCCATGGGCTCGGCGCGGCGCAGGGCGATGAGGTCGCGGGCCATGGCGTAGAGCGCCAGGCTCGTCTCCTTGACCACCTCCTCGATGTTGGACTGGACGGCGACGTTGAAGGCGCGGCCCGCCTGGCGCAGCGGCTCGGCCATGTCCGGGGGGATGCGCATCCACTCAGCGAACACATGGACCGGCAGATGGCTGGAGAAGTCCTCGCAGAGGTCGCCCTGGCCGCGGGCGATCATCGGCTCCAGCAGCTCGCCGCAGATGCGGCGGATGGCCGGCTCCAGGGCCGCGACACGGCGCTCGGAGAGCAGGGGGTTGAGCGCGGCGCGGTAGGGCGTGTGCTCGGGCGGATCGAGGTGCAGCGGCGGCCGGCGGCCGGTGAAGGCGACCTTGGGCACCACGTTCTGCACGGAGTTGACGAAGGTCCTGTAGTCGGTGGCGGTGCGAGCGACGTCGGCGTGGCGGGCCAGCGCCCAAAAGCCGCCGAAGGCGCTGGTCCAGGCCACCGGGCACTCGGCGCGCAGGCGCTCATAGACCGGATAGGGGCTGTCGAAGGTTTCCGGCGCCAGGGGATCGAAGTCGTCGGAACGGGCCGCACGGGGGGCGTCGGCGCTGTGTTCGGTCATGGCGGACCTCAGGCGGGCAGGGGGACGACTTCGTCGCCCCGGACTTCGAAACGGGCGCCGAGGCCGGCCGCCCGGGTGATCTTGTCGAGATAGGCCAGCACCTCGCCGAAGCGCGGATCGTCGGCCGAAAGGATCGCCGGCTGGGCGTCCTTGTTGACGTAGGCCGGCAGCAGGCTGAGCGCGGCGACCTTGCCGTCCTCGATCACCGCCTTGGCGACCAGGGTCATCCGGCTGTCCTGCGGGAAATTGTAGAGGCTGTCGAAGTCGGGGATCCAGCTGGCGTTGAGCGTCTGGATCTCCTTGAAGGAGGCCGAATTGGCGTGCGCCTCGTCCATCCTCAGGTCGACCGCGAAGTTGCACAGGCTGTAGAGGATCGGCACGCCCTTGTAGATCTCGACGCCCTTCAGGATGTGGGCGTGATGGCCGAGGATCAGGTCGGCGCCGGCGTCGATCGCCGCATAGGCCACGTCGCGCTGGTAGTCGGCGATGGTCGCCTCGACGAAGTGGATGCCCCAATGCAGGGAGACGGCGACGACGTCGGCCTCCGCCTTGGCCTTGCGCACGTCCTCTTCGAGGGCCGCGAGGTCGCCGCGATGCGGGAAGGTGTGGATGCGCGCCGGGGTGCCCGGCTGATCGTGCTCGATCTGCTCGTAGAGGGTGTGGGCGCGCATGGGCGCGCAGCCCGGCCGCCGCTCATCGGCCCAGTAGCTCATCGGCAGGATTGAGCTGTAGGCGAGGAAGGCCACGCGGCAGCCGTTGGCCTCGACGAAGAGCGGCTTGCGGGCCTCCAGGATGTCGGCTCCGACCCCGACCACCCCGAGGTCCTGGGCCCTGAGGTTGTCGATGGTGTCGAAGAAGCCTTCCTGGCCCCAGTCCATGCAGTGATTGCCGGCGAAGGAGACGACGTTGAAGCCGGCGTCCTTGATGGCTGCGGCGATGGCCGGGGCGGCGCGGACCGTGTGGCGGGCCTGGGGCAGGCGGGAGCCGCGCTCGGTGAGGTTCACCTCGAGCTGGCAGAAGGCGATGTCGGCCTCGCGGATGCGGTCGCGGACGAGATCGAAGGACTGGCGCGGGTCCTCGCGGTCCGGGGCGATGTCGCCCACCGCATAGAGCACCGCCCGAGCCTTGCCGGCCGCCATCCGCGCCTCCTCCCGCATCGCCGCTGCGGGCGATCCTCGGAATCTGTTTTGGCGCAAATAGTACGTAATGCCAACGATTATCGGCGCGAACGCTAGAGGACCTCGAAGATCTCCAGGTGGACGCCGCGCTGCGCGCGGGCGCCGTACGCGACGGCGAGCATTCCGTTGAGGTGCGCCAGCTCCGGCGCCTGAGTGCGGAAGCGGATCGCGGTGCGGAAATAGTATCGGGAGGCGTCGACGCTCTCGCCCCGGGCGAGCTGGGCCAGCACCTCGGGCGAGCCGGTGCGCACGCCGTCGGAGTGGATCTCGACGAGGGCGCCGTCGATCTGGACGATGTAGTGGGCCGAGATGTCGAGCCGGCCGTCGGGCCAGACCACCTGCCAGTCGCCGCCGCCTTCGAGGACGCGTCCCGCGTAGCCGCCGCTGACCTCGCCGCCGGTGATCGGGATGAAGCGGCGGCCGTGGCCGGGAGTCGTGTCGACGTCCACCGGACGTCCGACCTGGACGTCGAAGACCATCAGGGGCTTGAGGCCGGCTTGCATCAGGCGTCCGCCTTTTCGGAATCGTTCGTCGCCGCCAGGGCTTCCTTGCTGAAGCCGGCGACCTGCTTGTAGCGGGCGGCGATGGCCTCGAGCTCGGCGCGGGGGATGACGTCCTCGATGTCGGCGAAGCCGTCGGGCGCGCGCTCGTGGGCGAGTTGCATGCACTGCTCCGGACCGTTGCCGCGGTTGGCGAGCACGATCGCGGCGGTGGGCGGGCGGCGCGCGGCGTCATAGGCGGCGAGCGCGGACCCGACATCGGCATCGGCTCGCAGCGCCTCGGCCAGGGCGCGGGCGTCGAGGATGCCCTGGCTCGCCCCGTTGGAGCCGATCGGATACATCGGGTGGGCGGCGTCGCCGACCAGGGTCACGCGGCCATGGGTCCAGCGCTCCAGCGGGTCGCGGTCCACCAGCGGATATTCGAACACCGACTGGGCGTCGCGGATCAGGGCCGCCGCGTCGAGCCAGCCGAAGTTCCAATCGGCGAACTGGGGCGCGAAGTCCTCCAGCCGGCCCGGCCGGTTCCAGTCCTCGCGGTTGGGCATCTGGGGCTCGGCCAGCTCGGCGATCCAGTTGATCGGCTGCAGGCCGTCGGCGCCGGGCGCCTCTAGGGGATAGCAAACGAACTTCTGGTTCTGGTGGCCGGCCATGATCATGGTCGCGCCGGTGAGGAAGGGCCGGGCGCGGGTCACGCCGCGCCACAGGATGCGCCCGCCGTAGACTGGCGGGCCTTCGGCCGGATTGAGGATCCGGCGGGCGGCCGAGTGGATGCCGTCGCAGGCCAGCAGCATGTCGCCGCGGACGCGGGTCTCGCCGCCGGCGGCGTCGGTGAAGGCGGCTTCGACCTCATCGCCCTCCTGGCGGAAGCCGGTCAGCCGGCGGTCGAGGCGGACGATGTCCGCGCCTAGACGCTCGCGGGCGGCCTCCAGAAGGGTCATCTGCAGGGCGCCGCGGTGAAGCGAGATCTGCGGCCAGGGATAGCCGGCGAAGCGCCCGCGCGGCTCGCCCCAGATGCGCTGTCCGAAGCGGTTGAAATAGACGAGCTCGCCGGTGGCGACGCCCTTGCCGAGCAGGCGGTCCTGCAGGCCGAGGTCGGCCAGGATGCGCACCGAGTGGGGCAGGAGGTTGATGCCGACGCCGAGCGGGCTGATCTCGGGCGCCGCCTCGTAGACCGCCACCTCCACCCCGATGCGCGACAGCTCCAGCGCCGTCGTCAGGCCGGCGATGCCGCCGCCCGCGATGATCGCTCTCATCGTTCCTCACCCCAACTGTTTGCGGGGCGTATAGCAGAGTGGGCCAACGAGGCCATGCGGCATCGTCATTCGTTCGTCGCGAAAATAGGTTGGCAGACAAACAATTTGTTGTAACATCGATTTGCGGTGGCGAACCGCGTAGGGCGCGCGAAACGAAAACGACGCGCCCTCGGGAGGGAGACTCGGGGATGACGATGAAGGTTCTGTTCGCGCGTGCGTCGGTTCTGGCGCTCGCCGGCGCCCTGGCCAGCGGCGCGAGCGCCATGGCCCAAACCAAGCCGGCCAGCGAGGCCAACAGCGTCGAAGAAGTGGTGGTCACGGGCACCAACATCCGCGGTGCGGCCCCGGTCGGCTCGACGGTGGTGAGCGTCAGCCGCGAGGACATCCAGGCCTCCGGCGCGGTGACCACGGCGCAGCTGCTGCAGGAGACCCCGCAGGTGTTCAACCTGGGCGTCTCGGAAACCTCGCGCGGCCAGTCCGGCGGCTCGGGCAACATCACCTACGGCACCAGCGTCAACCTGCGCGGCATCGGCCCCTACGCCACCCTGGCGATCGTCGACGGCCGGCGCGTGATCCCGCAGGGCACCAGCGGCCAGTCGGTCGATCCCTCGGTGCTGCCGACCATCATGCTCGAGCGGGTCGAGATCGTCGCCGACGGCGCCTCGGCCGTGTACGGCTCGGACGCCGTGGCCGGCGTCGTGAACATGATCCTGCGCCGCAACTTCGACGGCGTAGAGATGAGCGCCCGCTACGGCGCGGGCGACAACTACAATGAGCGCCAGATCGGCGTGATCGCCGGCCACAAGTGGGATGGCGGCCAGCTCACCATCGGCTACGAGAACGGCTACCACTCCGCGCTCAGCGGCCTCGACCGCGACTTCTACCGCGGCGACCTGTCGGCGGCCGGCGGCGGCGACTTCCGCGTCACCCAGTGCAACCCCGCGACCCTGACCATCAACGGCGTCAACTACGCCGTGCCGGCGACCGGCGTCACCAAGACGACCGCCGGCGGCCTCGTCGCGAACACCACCAACAAGTGCGACAACCTGAAGTACCAGGACCTGCTGCCCAAGCAGGAGCACGACAGCGTCGCCTTCACCCTCGACCAGCAGGTCGGCTCGGCGGTGCACCTGTTCGCCGACGGCTTCGCGGCGCGGCGCAAGTTCGCCCTGCGCTCGGCGCCGGCGACGGGCGCCTTCACCATCCGCAGCACCAGCCCTGACTTCGTGCTGCCGACGGGCGTCACCGCCACCTCCGAGACCGCCAACTATTCGTTCGCCGGCCAGCTGCCCCTGAACGTCTCGTCCGGCTACTCGAAGGCCTACAACTTCTCGGTCGGCGGCGACGTGAAGCTGCCGCGCGACTTCCGGCTGACGGCGACCTACGGCTACGGCCTCGACACCGACCTCAGCCTCAGCACCCAGGGCATCAACTCGACGGCGGTGAACAACGCCATCGCCAGCGGCGCCTTCAATCCGTTGATCCCCAACAACCCCGCCAGCAGCCTCGCGGGCTTCAGCAACGCGGTGTTCTTCGCGCCGGGCTGGACGATCCTGCAGACCTGGGACGCCAAGCTGGACGGGCCGCTGCTGCACCTCCCGGGCGGCGACCTGCGCGTCGCCGTGGGCTACGAGGGGCAGCGGTTCACCACCCAGATCGGCATCTTCCAGGGCAATCCGGCGGCCGACGGCAGCTACACCTCCAGCTACCGCCGCTTCGCGCGCAATGTGAACTCCGCCTACGCCGAGCTGCTGGTGCCGATCGTCGGCCCGGACAACGCCATGCCGGGGATCCAGAAGCTCGAGCTCGACCTCGCCGGCCGCTTCGACGAGTACAGCGACATCGGCGCCAAGACCCGCAACCCGAAGGTCGGGATCAACTGGCAGCCGATGGACGGGCTGATGCTGCGGGCGAGCTACGGCAAATCCTTCCGAGCCCCGGGCTTCGCCCAGATCTACGGCAACAGCTCGGCCCTGTTCGTGCAGAACTACCAGGACCCGACCTGCAACTGCACGATCACCGGAGTCGCCATGTCGGGCGGCAACCTGAACCTGCAGCCGGAGAAGGCGCGGACCTACACCTTCGGCGTCGACTACCAGCCCGCCTTCCTGCCGCGCACCAAGATCAGCCTCAGCTACTTCGACATCGACTACCGCAACCAGATCCTGGCGGTGCTGAGCGACCTGTCGCTGCTGGGCCGGGAGTCGCAGTATGCCGGCACCGGGATCATCGTGCGCAACCCGTCGGCGGCGTTTATCAATTCGCTGACCGCCGCGCCGCCGGCCGGCCTCGGCCTCGCCGTCCGCGGCGTGCTGCCGAACCCGGTGCCGCTGTTCGTCGACGGCCGCTCGCAGAACCTCGGGGTGACGCTGGCCAAGGGCGTCGACTTCCAGCTCAGCTATCTGCAGCCCACCGACCGCTACGGCGACTTCGGCTTCGGCCTGAACGGCACCTACTTCACCGAATACAAGGTGGGGGTGACGCCGAGCGCGCCGCTGGTGGAGCAGCGCAACACCATCTTCAATCCGCTGAAGCTGCGCGCCCGCGGCAGCGTCAACTGGCGCAAGGACGACTGGGCGGCCTACGTCTTCGTCAACTACGAGAACAGCTACACGAACACGGTGCCGAAGGTTCAGCAGAAGGTCGACGCCTACACCACGGTGGACGCCCACCTGGCCTACACCTTCTTCAAGGACGGCCCGAACACCTGGACCAAGGACCTGACGGTCGCCCTGGACGCCACCAACCTGTTCGACACCAAGCCGCCGTTCGTGAACATCGGCGAAAGCGTCAACGGCGGCGGCGGCTTCGATCCGACCACCACCAGCCCCGTGGGCCGCGTCGTGGCGATCTCGATCGACAAGCGCTGGTGATCCTCTGAGCCAGTTTCCTCCCCGGAACTGAAAAGGGCGTCGGCGTTCGCGTCGGCGCCTCCTTCTTGCGAGGCGAGTATGAGCGTACGGTCCAAGGTCCTGATGGTCGCGGCGGCGGCCTGGTCGCTCGCCGGGGCGGCCGGCGCGGCGGAGTTCGGGGCCTACAAGCCGGCGCCGCAGTACGACCAGGAGGTCGTCAGCTCGTTCTACCTGCCGATGCGCGACGGGGTGAAGATCGCCGTCGCCGTCCACCGCCCGGCCGTGAACGGACATGCGGCGGAGGGGCGGATGGCGGTGGTCTGGCAGGCGGGCCTGGCCATCGACAAGGCCGGAGTCGGCACGCCCAAGGGGATCAACGCCCTGACCCGCTACGGCTACGTGGTGGTGCAGACCGCGCGGCGCGGCAACGGCGCCTCGTTCGGCACGCGCCGCGGCTACGAGGACATGACGGAGTCCTTCGACTCCTACGAGATCACCGAATGGGCGGCGGCCCAGCCCTGGTCGGACGGCCAGGTCGGCATGTTCGGCTGCTCCAACACCGGCGAGGCGGTGATGCACGCGATCAGTGCGCGCCCGCCGCACCTGAAGGCCGCCTGGGCCGGCTGCTTCGCCTGGGACCGCTTCGACGGCCACACCCGCGGCGGCATCATCGCCCAGTTCGGCACCGGACCGACCCGCTCGATCGCCGAGGACATGAACACCCCGGCCGTCGAGGGCGACGAGACCAAGGCCGAGCTGCGTAAGGCGGTGGAGGAGCACCAGGCCTCCACCAACCTCTTCGACCTGATGAAGAGCATGCCCTATCGCGACAGCTGGTCGCCGCTGGTGATGAGCCGCTTCTGGTCCGAGGTTTCCATGGGCGGGGTGGCCGACCAGGTCCGCCGCTCTGGCGTCGCGCTCTACATCCAGGGCGGCTGGAGCGACGACTTCCGCACCCAGGGCCTGATCGCCCTGGCCAACCTGCCGGGCCAGGCGCGGATGCTGATCGGTCCCTGGCGGCACTGCCGCTACGGCGATTTCGACATCCTGTCCGAGCAGCTGCGCTTCTTCGACCATTACCTGAAGGGCGAGACGACCGGCATCGAGGACGACGCCCCGCTCCACTACTTCCGCATGGAAGGCCCGCACGGCGGGAGCTGGCAGGCGACGCGGGCCTGGCCATCCCCGGCGCAGAACACCGCCACCCGCTACCTGCGCGCCGGCCGGCTCGAAGCGAGGGCCGGGAACGGCAAGGGCGACAGCCTCACGGTCGACTATGGCGTGACCTGCCCACCGGATCCGGAGTCCTCCATCTCGCTCGCCCTGGCGGTCTCCTGCCATCCGACGACGGGAGCGAAGTCGTTCGCAGGGCCGGTGCTGACGCACGACCAGGAGATCACCGGCCACCCGCTGGCCGACCTCTGGATCACCTCCACCGCCCCCGAGGCCGACGTGTTCGCCTATCTGGAGGACGTGGCGCCGGACGGGACCGTGACCGTCATCACCGACGGCCGCCAGCGGGCCTCGCTGCGCAAGCTCGGCGACGCGCCGTGGAACAACCTCGGCCTGCCGTGGCGGCGCAGCTACGGCGAGGACGCCGAACCCCTGAAGCCGGGCGAGGCCGCGCGGGTGCGGTTCGACTTCCTGGCCTGCTCCTACGTTGTGAAGAAGGGCCATCGCCTTCAGGTGACCGTGGCCGGCTCGGACTATCGCCAGCGGGGCGCGCCGCGCGTCTCGCCCGCGCCGACCCTGACCGTCCTGGAAGACGCCGCTCACGCCTCTTCGGTCTCGCTGCCGCTCGTCGGCGGCGCGGGCTGAGGGCTCAAGGGGAAGGACAAGCCATGTTCATCCGCAATCGCTGGTACGTCGCGGCCTGGGACAAGGAGGTCGGCCGAAAGCCGCTCGCCCGGACGATCTGCGGCGAACAGGTGGTGCTCTACCGGCGGGCCGACGCCACGGCGGTCGCCCTGCACGACGCCTGCCCGCACCGCCTGCTGCCGCTCTCGATGGGCGCGGTGGAAGGCGATGGGATCCGCTGCAGCTATCACGGCCTGCTGGTCGGCGATGACGGACGGTGCCTGGAGATGCCGGGTCACGAGCCGGGCGCCCAGAAGCTGTCGGCCCGGGCCTATCCGGTGGTCGAGCGCTACCGCTTCGTCTGGGTGTGGATCGGGGAACCGGCCCTGGCGGACCCCGCCAAGGTTCCCGACCTGTGGTTCTGTGAGGATCCGGCCTGGACCTTCGACGGCGACCGCTACCACGTGGCCTGCGACTACCGGCTGCTTGTCGACAACCTGATGGACCTCAGCCACGAGACCTTCGTCCACCCCTCGTCGATCGGCCAGAAGGAGATCGTCGAGTCGCCGATCGAGACGCGGCTGGAGGGCGAGCAGGTGGTGGTCGAGCGCTGGATGCGCGGCATCGACGCGCCACCCTTCTGGCGCACCTTCCTGAAGCGGCCGGACCCCGTCGACCGCTGGCAGATCTGCCACTTCAGCCTGCCGGCCAACGTGATGATCGAGGTCGGGGTGGCGGTGGCGGGGACCGGCGCGCCGGAGGGCGACCGCTCGCAGGGCGTTCAGGGCGTGGTGGTTAACTGCATGACGCCGGAGACCGAGGACGCCTGCTGGTACTACTGGGGCATGGCCCGCGCCTTCGACATCGGCGACCTCGGTCTCAGCGAACGGATGAAGGCCAGCCAGGCCCAGGTGTTCGCCGAGGACACGGTGGTGCTGGAGGCCCAGCAGGAGTCGATCCGCCGCAATCCGGGGGCGCGCCTCATCACCCTGGGTATCGACGCCGGCGGCGCGCACGCGCGGCGGCTGATCGAGGCTGCGGTGCAGGCTTCGAGGTGACGAGGGGTTGACGCCCGCCCCAGTCTCTTGAACGAGAGGTCATGACGGGGGGCAGGATGGGGAAGCCACGCATGGCCAAGGCCGACGGCCCGGCGCAGGAGCCGGATCCCGACACGGGCGAGATCGACCTGGGCGTCCTGAAGGACGTCATCGGTTTCCGCATCCGGCGCATCCAGAACCATCTGTCGCGCGCGTTCGCCGAGCGGATCGACCGCAAAGACGTGCGGCCCGGCGTGTTCAGCGCCCTGGCGCTGATCTCGGCCAACCCGGGCCTGTCGCAGACGGCGCTGTCGCGGGAGGTGGGCTTCGACAAGGCGACGGTGGTGGCCATGCTCGACAGCCTCGAGCGGCTGGGCTGGGCCGAGCGGCGGCGATCCAAGCACGACCGGCGGCGCAGCGCCCTGCACATCACCGCGGACGGCAAGAAGGCGCTCAAGGGGCTGCGGGCGACGGCCGTTGCCAACGAGGCGGCGATCCACGCCGCTCTGACCGAGGACGAGCAGGCGCGCCTCTTCGAACTCCTCGACAAGGTCTACGCGGTCTGTTTCGCAGACCCGGAGTGATGCGGCCTCAGATCGCGCCGGCGTCTCTCAGGCCGGCGATCCGGTCGGCGGAATAGCCGAGCTCGGCGAGGATCGTCTCGGTGTGCTCTCCGAGCCGCGGGGGCGGTGGCACGCGGTCGCCTTCCGGACGGCCCAGGGCGAACCCCAGATTGAGCGTGGCGGCGGTGCGGTCGGTCCCCGGCAGGTCGAAGGCGGCCGAGAGCCCGCGCTGCGCGACGTGGGGGTGGTCGGTGATCTGGGGCACGGTGCGGACCGCCCCGGCCGGCACGTCGGCGGCGTTGAGCACCTGTTCCCATTCCTCCGCCGACCTCGCCGCGAACAGCGGCCGCAGCGCGGCGAGCAGGGGGGCGGCATTGTCGATGCGGGTGTCGGGATCGGCGAAGCGCGGGTCGGCCGCGAGCTGCGGCGCGCCGAGGGCGCGGCAGAGGTTCTCGAACTGCTTCTGGGTGTTGGCCCCGACCAGCAGCGGCCCGTCGGCGCAGGCGAAGGTGGCGGCCGTGGGACTGGCGTTGAAGCCGCGGTTGCCGACCCGCTGCGGCACGTCGCCGGCGATCAGATAGGGCCCGACCATCGAAATCATCAGCAGCAGGGAGGCGTCGAGCATGGAAAGGTCGATGCGCTGGCCGGGGCCCCCGAAGCGGGCCTGCTGCAGGACCGCCGAGACGCAGGCGAGCGCCCCGGCATAGCCGGTGAAGGTGTCGACCATCGGGAAGCCGACCTTGAAGGGCGGGCCGTCCGGATCGCCGGTCAGGGACATGACCCCGCAGACCGCCTGGATGATGTGGTCGTAGGCCGGGTTGTCGCGCAGCGGCCCGGCCTGGCCGAAGCCGGAGAGCGAGCAGTAGATGAGGCTGGGCTTCGCCGCCGCCAGGGCCTCGTAGCCGAGGCCGAGCTTGGCGAGTACGCCGGGACGGTAGTTCTCGACGAGGACGTCGGCGTCGCGGACGAGGTCCTTGACCACCTCGATGGCCTCCGGACGCTTCAGGTCGAGGGCGATGGACCGCTTGCCGACGTTGATCGCCTGGAACGAGGGAGCCATCTCGCGGAACTCGGGCCGGCGGTCGTAGTGGCGGAAGACGTCACCCTCGCCGCGGCGCTCCACCTTGATCACCTCGGCGCCCAGCATACCCAGCACATGGGTGCAGAACGGACCCGCCATCACGTGGGTCAGGTCGACCACCCTTATGCCCGTCAGAGGCCGCTGATTGCCCACGCCCAACTCCCTGGTTACTGCGCCCAAGCAGTAGGCAAAAATAGTTTATAAGACAAATCATTTTGAGTCCGAACGGATTGCCCCGACTGAAGGCGGTGGGGGCCGGTGAGGCGCGATTAGGGAGCGACACAAACAAACGTTTCACGTTTGACGCGACGCAGATATGCTGCGCTGCGACATGTCGAACACGGACACCCTTCCCAGCGGCGCGGCCGCCAGCACCGGCCGCTCGCTCGACCTCGGCGATCTCCGCACGCTCCTCGGCTTCCACCTGCGCATGGCGCATGTGGCGATGTACCGGGACTTCACCGCCAGCCTGGCCGAGCTCGACCTGACCCAGAAGCAGTGTGCGACGCTCGAGCTGATCGACACCAACAGGGGCGTCTCGCAGGTGGACCTGGCCAACACCCTGGGCACCGACCGGGCCACGATGATGGCCATGATCGACCGGCTGGAGAACCGCGACCTCGTCGAGCGTCGCCGCTCGCAGGAAGACCGCCGCCGCCAGGAGCTCTACCTGACGGACAAGGGCGACGACGTCCTGAAGAAGGCCAAGGCCGCAATCGCGGCGCACGAGAAGCGGTTCACCTCGCGCTTCTCCGACGCCGAGCTGAAGGCCCTGGTGAAGGCCCTGCGCCGGATCAACGAGCCCGCCTAAGCGGGCGTTTTCGGCGCCTCGAACGCGCGCCGCAGCACATCCTTCTGCAGCTTGCCCGAGGCCGTGCGCGGCAGGCTCGGCACGATGCGCACGTGCTGGGGCCGCTTGTAGCGGGCGAGGCGTTCGTCGCACCAGGCGAGGACCCGCGCGGTGTCGAGCTCGGCGCCCGGGCGCAGCACGAGGTAGGCGCAGCCGGTCTCCCCCCAGCGCGGATCGTCGACGCCGAACACCGCAGCCTCCGCAACGCCCTCGATCTGCAGCAGCACGTTCTCGACCTCGGCCGGGTAAACGTTCTCGCCGCCGGTGATGTACATGTCCTTCCAGCGGTCGACGATGAAGTAGAAGCCGTCGCTGTCGCGGCGGGCGGCGTCGCCGGTGCGGAACCAGCCATCCGAGAAGGCCTTGGCGTTCGCCTCGGGCTGGCCCCAGTAGCCGGGGGTGATGCTCGGGCCGCGCAGCCAGATCTCGCCGGTTTCGCCCTCCGCCACGTCGCGGCCGTCGGCGCCCACCAGGCGCACCTCGATCGCCGGGGCGGCGAGGCCGGCCGAGCCGACCTTGCGGCGGGCGGTGTCGAGGTCGAGGGGCACCCCGAGCACCGTGCCGTTCTCGCTCATACCGTAGCCGTTCGAGGCGCGGATCTGCTTGTCGAGAAGGGCCAGGGTCAGGCCCGCCGGCATCGGCGCGCCGCCGGTGAAGAGCTTCAGTCCGGCGAGGTCGGCGGCGGCGAACAGCGGATGGTCGGTGAGCGCCTGGGCCATCTGCGGCACGCAGAAATAGTGGCTGATGCGCAGCGCCGGATCGTTGAGGGCGGCGAGGGTCGCGTCCGGGCTGAAGCGATCGTTGAGGTGGACGGCGGCGCCGGCCAGCAGGCTGGCGTGGAGGATGGCGAGCAGGCCGACGACGTGGAACAGGGGCACGTCGCAGAGCTGGGCGTGCCCGGCGGTCAGCTCGCCGACGAAGGTGAAGTTGGTCGCGCCGAAGAAGGCGCTCTTCGGCGTCACGATCACACCCTTCGGCCGGCCCGTGGTGCCGGAGGTGTAGAGCAGCATCATCGGCGCGGTGACGTCGATGTCGGGGCAGGGCGCGGGCGCGCAGCCGGCGATCGCTCCGGCGAAGGCGTCGGTCTCGAGGACATGCCGCGGCTGGCCGGCGGCCATCGCTGTGCGGGCCTGGTCCTCGAATTCGGCGGCGTGGATCAGCACCTGCGGCTGGGCGTCTTCGAGCAGGACGGCGAGCTCGGGACCTGAGAGGCGCCAGTTGAGCGGCTGAAAGATCGCCCCGGCCCGGGCGCAGGCGTAGAACAGGATGGCGTGGGCCGAGCCGTTGCGCGCCAGGAGCGCCACCCGCGCGCCGCTCTCCAGCTTCAGGCCGCGCAGCCAGGCGGCGGCGCGGCGGATGTCGGCCTCCAGCTCGGCATAGGTCCAGCGGCGGCCGGTGGCGATTTCGTGCAGAGCGAGGTCGGCGGGACGGATCCCCGCCTGGCGCTCGACCACGTCGCGCCTCAGCCAGCCCAGGCTGTCAGCCTCTTCCATCGTGTCTCCACCCGAGCCGTCGTGCGTCCGGCGTTCCTCGTAGGGAACGGCGCATATTGTTTGTTGGACATACTACTTCGCTGCGGGCCGCACAACCGGACGGAAGCTGGGGGGCTTGTGGGTTTGGCCGCGCAATCGTACGACTCACTTACAAAACCGGGACCCATCCCGGTGTTCGGGAGGACAGGATGTCGGGGGACTCTCGCGGCCACGCCAAGGCGGGCCTCATCGTAGCCTTGTGCTTCGTCGTCGCGGCCCTCGAGGGTTACGACATCCAGGCGTTCGGCGTGGCGGCGCCGAAGCTCGCGCCGGCGCTCGGCCTGGCCGCGGCCCAGCAGGGATGGGCGGCCAGCGCGGCGATGATCGGCCTTGTCATCGGGGCCCTGTTCGGCGGCGCGGCGGCCGACCGCGTCGGCCGCAAGCCGGTGCTGATCGTCTCGGTCCTGTTGTTTGGCGCCTTCTCGGTCGTGACCGGCCTCGTCGCCAGCTATCCGATGCTGATGGCTGTGCGGATCGCCACGGGCCTCGGCCTCGGCGGCGCCATGCCCAACCTCATCGCCATCGCCACCGAGATCAGCCCGCCCAATCGCCGGGCGGCGACGGTGACCACCATGTTCTGCGGCATGCCGGCCGGCGGGGCGGTGGTCGCCCTGATGGCGCGGACCTTCGGACCGGCGCTCGGCTGGCGCGAGATCTTCGTGATCGGCGGCGTCCTGCCGCTGCTGATCGTGCCGGCGGTCGCCCTGCTGCTCGAAGAGACGCGGCCTGCCCAGGAAGAGGGCGTCCGTCCCAGCGCGCTGCCGGCCCTGTTCGGCGCGCCTCGACGGGCGGCGGCCACCTTGCTGCTGTGGACCGTCTTCATGCTGACGCTGGTGGTGCTCTACCTCATGCTGAACTGGCTGCCGACGCTGGTGGTCGCCAAGGGCCTGACGCCGGCCGACGGGGCGGCCGCGTCGCTGTCGTTCAACCTGACCAGCATCGTCGGCGCCCTGCTGCTGGGCGTGATCGCCGACCGCTTCGGGTTCCGCTGGCCGCTGCTCGTCACCTATGTGGCGCTGGGCGTTGCCATGGAGGGGCTGTCGAACGCCAGCGGCGTCGGGCCGATCCTCATCCTGTCGGGTCTCGCCGGCTTCCTGGTGATCGGCGCCCAGTACGCGCTCTACGCCCTCGCCCCGGTCTACTACGGCCCGCAGGTGCGCGCGGCGGGCGCCGGCGCGGCGGTGGGCGTCGGCCGGCTCGGCTCGATCGCCGGGCCGCTGATCGCCGGCCAGTTGCGGGCCTCGGGCGCCACGGCGGACCAGGTGCTGGCGGCAATGCTGCCGGTAGTGGTGGTGGCCGGCGCGGCGGCCTTCCTGCTGACCTTCGTCGGCCAGGCGCACGAGGACTGAGATGCGCCGCCGTCCCACCCTGGCGCTCGGCCTGGCGCTCGCCGCCGCGACGGTGGGGGCCGGCGCCCTGGCGGCGGCCAAGCGGAGCGCCATGCCCGGCCATGTGCCGGCCCAGCGCGCCCAGGCCCAGACCGCGCTGCGCCGCGAGGCGGACGAGGTCACGACCTCGCAGCGGGATGCGCTCTATGCCGCCGCCTCGACCTGGCGGGCGCCGGGGGACGAGACGCCGCTGCCGGCCTTCGCCGGCTTCGCCAACGCGGCGGGGAGCTTCGCCCTGGTCAACGCCGGCGGGCCGGTGGAGACCCGCGGCCACCCCTTTTTCCAGGCGATCGGCGCCAACGGCCGCGCCTGCGTGACCTGCCACCAGCCGGCCGACGGCATGAGCGTCTCGACCGCCAGCATCCAGGCGCGCTGGCAGGCGCTGGGCGCGAAGGACCCGCTGTTCGCCGCCATCGACGGCTCCAACTGCCCGAGCCTGCCGCAGGCGAAGGCGAGCTCGCATTCGCTGCTGCTGAACCGCGGCCTCTTCCGCATCTTCCTGCCCTGGCCGCCGCGGGCCAAGAACGGCACGAAGGTGGAGCCGGAGTTCACCATCGAGGTCGTCCGCGACCCGACCGGCTGCAACCTCGATGCGACCTATGGCCTGAAGAGCGCCAATCCGATGGTCTCGGTGTTCCGCCGGCCGCGGCCGGTGATGAACTTCAAGTACGTGACCTCGGTCGACGGCTTCGTGAACGTGAAGACGGGTATGCCCTTCGACCGCGATCCGGAGACCGGCCAGCGGGTCAGCATGGAGCTGATGGCTGACGCCCGCGAGCCCACGCTGAAGTCCCAGGCCATCGAGGCGGCGATCACCCACCTGCAGGCGCCGGCGCCGCCGAGCCCGGCCGAGCTGGCCGCCATCGTCGCCTTCGAGCAGGGCCTCTACGGCGCCCAGGGCGTCAGCACCGGCGCAGGCGTGCTCGACGAGGCGGGGCTCGACGGCCTCGGGCCGCATGCGCTGGAGAAGGCGCCGGCCGGCCGGCTCGGCGACAACACCCACGAGCCGGTGTTCGGCCGCTTCGAGGCCTGGCGCGACGGCGGGGCCGGTGGGACGGCGGCGCAGCGCGCGTTCCGCGCCTCGGTGGCCCGCGGCGCGGACATCTACATGAACCGCACGTTCTGGATTTCCGACGTCTCGAACCTCAATTCGGTCGGCCTCGGCAATCCGCTGAAGCGCACCTGCTCGACCTGCCACAACGCCGCGATGACCGGTATGGACCTGGCGCCGGGATGGATGGACCTGGGCGTCGCCAACAAGCCGTGGGCCGATCCCAGGCCCGACCTGCCGCTGTTCCGCATCGTCTGCCGGCCGGACGCCGACCCGCATCCCTATCTCGGCCGGGTGATCCTGACGCACGATCCGGGGCGGGCGCTGATCACCGGCAAGTGCGCCGACGTGGGCTCGATCACCATGCAGCAGATGCGCGGGCTTGCTGCGCGCGCGCCCTACTTCTCCAACGGCTCGGCGCGCTCGCTGGCCGAGCTGGTGGAGTTCTACAACCGCCGCTTCCAGATCCGCTTCACCGCCCGGGAGAAGCAGGACCTGGTCAACTTCCTGGGCGTGCTGTGATGCGAAGCCTGATCGTGGCCGGCCTCGCTGTTGCGCTCGTCGCGGCCAGCGCGCCGCCCAAACCCGGCGAGACGCTGAACGTCGTCGCCTGTCCCATCGTGCGCGACACCGAGCCGGCGCCCTGCTGGCTGGTGCGCTCGGGCGGGCGGCTGTTCTATCTCGGCACCCAGACGGACCTCAGCGGCAGCTTCTATCCGCCCCAGCAGGGCCACGAGGCGCTCGTCGAGGGCGTGGTCACCGAGCGCACGCGCTGCGGCGGGATCGTGCTGGATCCGGTGAAGGTCTCGGTGCTGAAGCCGCTGACGGGCGCCTGCCGCGAGCGGCTGCCGGCGGCGGGTTTCAGCACACCCTGGGTGGAGCGCGGCTCGGGCCCCTCGACGCGCAAGCCGGGGCCGCGGCCGCCGCAGGTGATGCCCGATCCGCCGCCGCCCTATGCGGCGCGGACTTTCAGCCTGGAGTTCGATTTCGACAGCGACTTCGTCGCGCTGCGGAGCGCCCTGGCGCTGGCGCAGGCGGCGGCCCTGGCGCGCGCCTCGCACGCCCATGTGAGCGTCGTGGGAAGCCGCTCGGCGACCCGGCTGTCGAATGGGCGGGAGATGGTCGAGAGCGCCGAGATGGCGCAGCGTCGGGCGCGGAAGGCGGTGCTGTTCCTGAAGGATCAAGGCGTCGCGCCCGCGGCGATCACGGTCAGTTGGCAGGGGACCGGGGCGAGGGCGGTCACCGTCGAGGTGACGCCCCCGCCCGGGCCTTAGTCACCGGCGGTAGGAGGACAGGCCGGGCTTGTAGCTCTTCTCGTCGATGAACTGGCGGATGCCTTCCTTGCGGCCTTCCGTCTTGTCGAGGAAGTTCGCCGCCTCCTGGCGGACCACCAGATAGTCCTCGGCGTTGTCGTAGGTCATGTCGATGACCCGCTTGAAGGCGTCCTTGGCGGCCTTCACGGTCACCGGGTTCTTCTCCAGCAGGACGTCGGCGATCTGGCGCACGCGGGTCTTCAGCTCGGCGAGCGGCACGGACTCGTTGACGAGGCCGAGCTCGGCGGCCTTCTTGCCGCCCATCATCTCGCCGGTGAGGATGTAGTACATCGCCTGGCGCTGGGTCATCAGCTGCTCGACGATCTTGGTCGCGCCGCCGCCCGGCAGGATGCCCCAGTTGATCTCGGAGAGGCCGAACTGGGCCTCGTCCGCGGCCACCGCGAGGTCGCAGGCGTAGAGCGGCGCGAAGGCGCCGCCGAAGCACCAGCCGTTGACCATGGCGATGGTCGGCTTCTCCAGCCAGCGCAGGCGCCGCCACCAGCCGTAGGAGTCGCGCTGGGCGCGGCGAACGGCGAGCGGGCCCTTGGCCTCGGTCTCGCGGAAGTACTCCTTCAGGTCCATGCCGGCGGAGAAGGCCGAGCCTTCCCCGGTCAGCACCACCACGCCGCAGCGGTCGTCGGCCTCGACCTCGTCCAGCGCGTCGTGCATGCGCGCGTTGAGGGTCGGGTTCATGCAGTTGCGCTTGTCGGGGCGGTTCAACGACAGCCAGGCGACGCCGTTGTCATACTCGATCTTGTACACGTCGTCGGACGCGCTGGTGGTCTGTTGGTCCATACTGGAAGGTTCCGTCTTGGGAGGTTTGCGAGAGTGGCTCAGATCGGGAAGTGGCCCGGCTGGGTCTCGATGGTGATCCAGCGCAGGTCGGTGAACTCGGCGATGCCGGCCTTGCCGCCGAAGCGGCCGTAGCCGGAGCCCTTGACCCCGCCGAACGGCATCTGGGCCTCGTCGTGAACGGTCGGGCCGTTGATGTGGCACATGCCCGACTGGATCTGCTGGGCGACGCGCAGGCCGCGGGCGATGTCCTTGGTGAAGACCGCCGCAGAGAGGCCGTACTCGGTGTCGTTGGCGACGCGGATCGCCTCGGCCTCGTCCTTGACGCGCAGCACGCCGACGACCGGGCCGAAGGACTCCTCGCCGTAGATGCGCATCTGCGGCTTCACGCCGTCGAGCACGGCGGCGGAGAGCAGCACGCCTTCGCCCTCGCCGCCGGCCGCGCAGATCGCGCCCTTGGCCACGGCGTCGTCGATCAGCGCCTTCACGTGGGCGGCGGAGGCCTGGTCGACCACGGCCCCGAGCGGGGTGGTCCCCTCGCGCGGATCGCCGGCCTTGAGCGTCGCGGCCTTGGCGGCGAAGCGCTTCACGAACTCGTCGGCCACCGCCTCGAGCACGATGATCCGCTCGGTCGACATGCAGATCTGGCCCTGGTTCATGAACGCGCCGAAGGCGGCGGCCTTCACCGCCTCGTCGAGGTCGGCGTCGTCGAGCACGATCAGCGGCGCCTTGCCGCCGAGTTCGAGCAGCACCGGCTTGAGCTGGCGGGCGGCGCGCTCGGCGATCACCTTGCCCACCCGGGTGGAGCCGGTGAAGTTGATGCGCTTCACCGCCGGATGGTCGATCAGGGCGCCGACCACCGCGCCGGCGTCGGACGGGGCGTTGGTGACGACGTTGACGACGCCCGGCGGCAGGCCGGCGTCCTGGAACGCCTGGCCGATCAGGAGGTGGGTGCGCGGGCAGGTCTCGGAGGCCTTCAGCACCACGGTGTTGCCGCACGCGAGCGGGGTGGCGACGGCGCGGACGCCGAGGATCACCGGCGCGTTCCAGGGGGCGATGCCCAGCACCACGCCGGCGGCCTGGCGCACGGCCAGGGCCATGCAGCCCGGCTTGTCGGAGGGGATGACCTCGCCGGCCACCTGGGTCGTGAGGGAGGCGGCCTCGCGGATCATGCCCACCGCCAGCATGATGTTGAACCGGGCCCAACCCTCGGTGGCCCCGATCTCTTCCTTCATGGCGGCGACCAGGTCTTCGCTGCGCGCGGCCAGGGCGTCGGCGGCCTTGGACAGGAATTCGCGCCGGGCGTTGGGGCCGAGCGCCGACCAGGCCGGGAAGGCGCGGGCGGCGGCGTCGGCCGCGGCGATTGCGTCCTTCTCCGTGGCGGCGGCGGCGCGGGTCGCCAGGTCGCCGGTCACCGGATTCTTACGTTCGAAGGTCCGCGCGCCTTCCGCGGGCGCGGCCTTTCCTTCGATCAGCATCTGCACGTCCATCAGGATCCTCCCACCGTCCGCGCCCCGTCTGAACTGTGAGCGCCAAACTGTTTGTAACACATACAACCTGAGCGCCAGGAACGCAATCGGCGCGGCGCCGGCTTGCCAAGATAGTATGTGAGACATACAAGATAGATGACAAACAAAAGGGAGGCCTCCCGTGCGGAGCCAGGTCGCGATCATCGGCGCGGGGCCATCGGGCCTGTTGCTGGCCCATCTGCTGCAGCAGGCGGGCGTGGATGCGGTGGTGCTGGAGCATCGCGACCGGGAGTACGTGGAAGGCCGCGTGCGGGCCGGCGTGCTGGAGCAGATCGCCGTCGACCTGATGGATCGCATCGGCCTGGGCGCGCGCATGCACCGCGAGGGGCTGGTGCACGAGGGCACCAACATCGCCCACGAGGGCGAGATGTTCCGCATCGACATGAAGGCGCTGACCGGCGGCTCGACGGTCATGGTCTATGGCCAGCAGGAGGTGATGAAGGACCTCTTCGACGCGGCCGAGGACCGGCAGCTGAAGATCGTCTTCGGCGCCGAGGACGTGCAACTGCACGACGTCACCGGCCCGCCCTATGTGACCTGGCGCTCGGGCGGCGAGGCGCATCGGCTGGACTGCGATTTCATCGCCGGCTGCGACGGCTACCACGGCGTCTCGCGCGGCAGCATCCCGGAGGATGTGCTGCGCCACTATGAGCGGGTGTATCCGTTCGGCTGGCTGGGCGTGCTCGCCGAGGTGCCGCCGGCCGCTCACGAGCTGATCTACTGCAACCACGAGCGCGGCTTTGCGCTCGCCAGCATGCGGTCGCAGACCCGCAGCCGCTACTACATCCAGTGCCGCCTCGACGACCGGATCGAGGACTGGAGCGACGAGCGATTCTGGGACGAGCTGTGCGTGCGGCTCGGCGACAAGGCCGCCGCCGGCGTGGTGCGCGGCCCCTCGTTCGAGAAGAGCATCGCGCCGCTGCGCTCGTTCGTGGCCGAGCCGATGCGCTACGGGAAACTGTTCCTGGCCGGCGACGCCGCCCACATCGTGCCGCCGACCGGGGCCAAGGGCCTGAACCTCGCCGTCTCCGACGTGATCTTCCTCTCCGAGGCGATCGAGGAGTTCTACCGCGAGCGCTCAACGGCCGGGATCGACCACTATTCGGCGCGGGCCCTGGCGCGGGTCTGGAAGGCCGAACGGTTCTCCTGGTGGTTCACCGGCCTGACTCACCGGTTCCCGGACACCGGGGCGATCGAGCGCCGCCTGCAGGTGGCCGAGCTCGACTACATCCGCGAGTCCAAGGCGGCGCAGACGGTGCTCGCCGAGAACTACGTCGGTCTTCCGATCTAGGGCGGGGAGCGCCGCGTCCTAGCGGCGCTTCGCCAGCACCTCGGCCTCGATGAAGTCGCCGACCCGGGCGCGGATGGCGTCCTCGTCCCAGGAGCGCGCATCGACGTTGTCGACGCCAAGGCTGAGGTAGGGGATGCCGGCGTCCTCGAACCCCTTGCGCAGCAGGTGGGTGTAGCCGAACACCTCGCGGCAGCCCTCGCCGCCTTCGCCCTCGCCGAGCGAGACGATCGCATCGACGCCGGCCTTCTTCGCCTCGGCCACGTACCAGGCCACGTTGAACGGCGGGGTGTGCATGATGCGGGCGATCTTCGTCATCCGGCCGGCCAGGGCCCGCAGCGGATCATCGCCGTAGGTGGCGTAGGCGTCGGCCGCGATCGACAGGTAGATCGACCAGACGAAGACCGCGCCGTAGCGCTCCTGGAAGTGGGCGTAGAAGTCGAGGTTGTACCAGAGGCCGGTGCCGATCCACATCAGGCGCACCTGCTCGTTGGGCGCGGCGGCCTCGCCGGCGGCGGCCTTGCGCTCCAGCTCCTCGTAGAAGAGGCGGGCGCGGTCGCGCGCCCACTCCGTGCCGCGATGCCACTGCGGGATCATTGTGGCCGGCATCTGGTCGGCGATGTTCACCGGCGCCGGGCGGGTCGCCGAGATCAGCTCGCGGGCCTTGAAGTAGTACTCCTCCTGCTCGTTCACGAGGTCGTTGATCCGCCGCAGCCGCTCCGCGTCGAAGGTGCGGCCGGTCAGCTTCTCCAGCGTGGCGATCAACTCGCGGTACTGGTCGGTGAGGAGATCGATGGCCCGCGCGCCGAAGACGCTTTCCCAGTCGCGCCGCGCGCGGCTCGTCCAGTCGGCGCTGTCGGGCGCCTCGATGGTGGCGGTCTCGAGCAGGACGAAGGGGATGTCGAACTTGCGCGCCCAGAGCTCGAAGATCTTCTGCAGGGCGTTGCACTCGTTGCCGGAGACGACGATCGAGGGTGTCGGCAGCCCGCCCCAGGGCGCCTCTTCGGGGTTCGGCTCGAGGGTCGCGGCGAAGCCGAGCGCGCAGTACTTGCAGAGGTTCTGGCGATAGCCGAGGGCGTTGAGCGCGCCGAGGTACTGGGCCGACTTCTGCTTGGCGGCGATGACCGAGGACCACCACTGGTTCACGACCACGGGGATGTCCATGGCCTTGAAGATCTCGGTGGGCACGTCGGCGTTGACGAAGGCGATGGGCTCGCCGGCGGCGGCGCGCCGCTGGAGGTCCTCGAACCAGGCCTTGTTGTAGGCGCTGTTCTCGCGCGCGAAGGAGAGGTTCTTCTCGCGGGTCGAGGTGAAGGTCTGTGGGGTCCGCGGCTCAGCCATGGGCGGTCTTCTTCAGGAGGGGGGCGAGAGCCTCGCCGAGGGGCCCGCTCGCGACGGCGGCGGGCGGCAGCTGGACCACGGCGACGCCGATGTCCTCAAGGGCGGCGATCTGGCTCGGCGCGTCCCAGGCCGCCGGATGGTCGAGGCCGCGGACCGCGAAGATCACCCCGTCGGCGTCGGTCCGGCGGACGAGGTCCAGCAGATAGGCGATGCGCGCCTCGGTGCTCGACTTGGCCGGCGCGGGGGCCATGAAGTGGTAGCGCTCGACGATGGCCTGCAGCGGATCGCCGTCGCCCGCCACGGGGCGTTCGGCGACGCGCGAGCCCCAGCCCTGGTCGTCGGCAACGATGGTCAGGCCCTCCGCCTCGATGCGGCGGTAGAGGTCCGGGGTCTCGGTCTCGCTGCCGCTGAACACGACACGAGGGCCGGGGCGGACGGCGCGGCCCGCGAGCTCGCCCACGGCGGCGGCGAGCTTCGCCGCATACTCCGCTCGCGGCAGCATGGCGCCGGCGCCGATCAGGGCGAGGGCCTCGGCGCCGCTGATACGGCCAGCAAGGCGCAGGTCCTGCAGCCGCGCGACGGCGGCGCGGGCGGCGTTGCTGTCGGCGATCGCGCGGGCGAGGTCGTCGTCGGCGATGGCGCGTCCTGACCAGGTCTCCGCCGCCGCCTTCAGACGATCGGCGCTCTCGCGGTTGAAGCGGCGGGTGACGGGGCTGGCGGAATGGTGGAAGTCGAAGAGCTGCAGCGGCAGGCGGGGGAAGCGCGCGTCCTGGCGCTGGATCTCGCGCAGGAAGGTGAAGAGCGCGCCGAGGTAGCTCGGCGTGGTGGCGACCACGAGGTGGTCCACATAGTCGTAGGAGCCGTCCAGCAGGCGGGCCACGAAGGCGCGGATCACCGCGTTGCCGCCGCCTTCGCCGTAGCGGTCGGCGGGCGCGTCGGAGGCGCCGGTCTCGGCCCGCAGGCGCACGGGCAGCAGGCCGGCCGCGGCGATGATCTCCTCCGGCACGTCCGAGCCGATCAGCCCGACCACCTGGCCGCCCCTGGCCTTGAAGGCGAGCGCCGCGGCGCGCGGATCGGCATAGGCGGACAGGAGCTCGTCCACGGCGCTCATGGCTGCTCCTTGGGGCAGGCGACCGGCTGGCCGGCGGGGGTGTTGGCGATCAGCGTCTGGGCGTAGGCCAGCATGGCCGCGCCGCTCGCGCCGTAGCGGTCGAGCCGGCTCGCATCGCGCCGGGTCACGTCGATGTAGGCGGCGTCGAACGCCTGCTGAGCCTCAGGGCTGACGGCGATCATGGTCATGCCGTGGCCCTTGCCGTAGGCGAGGCCCTTCTTGGCGGCGGCGCCGAGGTTCTTCGACAGCGAGCCCTCCCAGACCGCCTCGGAGTCGAGGAGCACCTTCTGCAGGTCGGGCGGGAGGCTGCGGAAGCGGGCCTCCGACATGGCCCGCGCCGGATAGGCGCCGCGGGGCGTGTGCAGGTCGCTGTAGTAGTGGGCCACCTCGGCCAGGTGCAGGGCGCCGAGCGCGTCGGGGGCGACCAGAACGCCGTCGATGACGCCCTTGGCCATGGCCGGATAGACCTCGCTCATCGGCATGCTGACCGGATCGCCGCCGAGCGCGCGGACGAGGCCGACGTTCTCCTCGGGCACCCGCAGGCGCAGGCCCCTGATGTCGGCCGGCGAGCGGACCGGCCGGTCGCGGGTGATGACGCCGGGCAGGTTGCCGCCCTGGACCATCAGGACGCGCAGGCCGTCGAGCTCGCGCTGCAACGGCGGGAAGGCCTGCGCGAGGCACTTGTAGACCGCCACCTGGTCGTCGATGGAGCGGGCGCCGGCGTAGAAGGCGGTCTGGGCGCTGGTCAGGTGGGCGCCGCCCAGCACGTAGATCGGCGTGATCAGGCCGATGTCGGCGACCCCGTGGCGGATCTCCAGCATGCTCTGGTCGGCGCTCAGCAGGGAGCCGGACCAGTAGGGCTTGATCTTCAGCCGTCCGTGCGAGGCGGTCTCGACGTAGCGGATCCAGTCGGTGTCGGCGCGGCTGAACGGATGGGTCGGGCTGTAGCTCGTCGCATAGGTGAGCACGATCGGGCCGTCCGCGCGCGGGGCGCAGGCGGCGAGGCCCAGCGACAGGGCCGCCGAAGCGGCGAGGGCGGCGAGGCGCCTCATCAGCCGACCCCCAGGGCGCCCGGCAGCCAGAGCGCGGTCGCCGGGACGAGGATCAGCAGCGCCAGGTGCAGGAAGTCGGTGATCAGGAACGGAATGATGCCGCGGAAGATGGTGCCCAGCGGGATGTCCTTGGCGAGGCCGTGGATGACGTAGACGTTCATCCCCACCGGCGGATGGACGAAGCCGATCTCCATGGTCCGCACCAGGAAGATGCCGAACCAGATCGGGCTGAGGCCCAGGTGCTGGACGATGGGCAGGAAGATCGGTGTCGCCAGCAGCATCAGGGCCATTCCGTCGAGGAACGAGCCGAGGACCAGCAGGGCCACGGCCATGGCGGCCACGACCGCCAGCCGGTCGGCGCCCATCGAGGCCACCCAGCCGGCCACGAGGTCGGCGAGGCCGCTGACCGTGATGAAGGTGGAGAAGACGATGGCGGCGATGATAATCGCGTAGATCATTCCGGTGGTGCGCAGGGTCTCGATCATCGCCTGCGCCAGGGTCTTCAAGGTCAGCTTGCCGCGCGCCGCGCAGATGACGAGCGCCAGGGCAGCGCCGATGGAGGCCGCCTCCGAGGGGGTGAACCAGCCGAAGGTGATGCCGCTGATCACCGCCACCACCAGGAGGCCGACGTCGAGCACCCCGCCGAGCGCCTTCAGACGCTCGCGCCAGGGGGCGCGCTCGCCCGCCGGACCGAGCGCGGGGTTCAAACGGCAGATCACCGCGATGGCCAGCATGTAGAAGGCCATCTGCAGGAAGGCCGGGATAATCGCCGCGGTGAACAGCTTGGCGATGCTCTCCTCGGCGATGACGCCGAAGACGATCAGGGCGCCGGAGGGCGGGATCAGCGCGCCCAGGGTGCCGCCCGCGGCAAGGGCGCCGGTGGCGAGCGCCGGGTCGTAGCGGTGACGGCGCATCTCCGGCAGGGCGACCATGCCGACGGTCGCGGCCGTGGCGAGGCTGGAGCCCGAGATGGCGCCGAAGCCGGCGCAGCCGCCGATCGAGGCGAGCGCCAGGCCGCCGCGCCGATGGCCGAGGAACTTGGCGGCCACGTCGAAGAAGTTCCGCGTCGCTCCGGCGGCGAAGCAGATGTGGGCCATGAACAGGAAGAGCGGCAGGACGCCGAGCTCGTAACGGCTCACCGTCTCGAAGGCGACGACGCCGGACTTGATGAGCGCCGCCTCAGGGGAGATCAGGATCGCCAGGCCCGCGACGCCGACGACGCCCATGGCGACGCCGATCGGAACGCCGAGCGCCAGCACGCCCAGCATGGTCACGACACCGAGAAGGCCGAGAAGCTCCGGGCTCATCGCCGCCGTCCGAGCGCCCAAGCGAGGAACAGGGCCGCCGTCAGGGCCGCGGCGGCGCACCAGTAGGCGCGGAGCGGGGCGATCGGCAGGCCGAGCAGCTGGGTGCGCTCGTCGCCCGGCCAGATCTCCGCGGCTATCCAGATGGAGCCGGCGGCGAAGACGGCGAAGATGACGGCGGAGACGAGAGCGCCCAGCCGCGCGAGGCGGGCGCGGGATGTCTCGCTCAGGCGCTCGGTGAGCAGGTGGACGCTGGCGTGGGCCTTCAGCGCCGTGGCGGCGACGATGGCCGAGGAGGTGGCCAGCACGACGCAGGCGCGGACGATCTCGATGGAGCCGACGAGCGGGCGGCCGGTGTGGCGGCCGATCACCGCCAGCACCTCGACGCTCATGGCGGCGAGCAGGGCGCAGGTCCCGGCGGCGACCGCGATGCGGAAGATCCAGCCGACGGGGCCCTGCGGCAGCGGGCGCGCGGCCTCCCCGGCGCCGCTCATCCGAGCACGCCCTGGGCGCGCAGGGCTTCGGCCTCGAAGCCGAGCCCGGCGAGGACCGCCTCGGTGTCGGTTCCGGCCGGCGGGGCGAGCCGCGCGGCGGCGGGATGCACGCCCTGAAGCTTCACGGGCGAGCCGAGCTGGCGCACCGTCTCGCCGGCCTCGGTCTTGAGCTCCACCACCATGCCGCGGGCCCGGTTGTGCGGGTCGTCCAGGGCGGCGGCGACGTCGAGGATCGGCGCGAACTGGGTCTCGGCGGCGCCCAGGATCTCCAGCCATTCGTCTAGCGTGCGGGTGGCGAAGATGGCCTCCAGCGCCTCGCGGATCGCCGGGCGGGCGGCGGCGTCGAGCTGCAGGGGGATGAAGTCGGGCCGGCCGACTGCCTCGCAGAACCGCGCCCAATAGGCCGGCTCCATGTCGGTGGTGGTCAGGTAGGCGCCGTCGCGGGTCTTCCAGATGCCGCTGTCGGCGCGCCGCTGGCCGCGCGGCGGGATGGCCGAGAGGTCGGGATTGCGGGCGATGAGGTTGCCGATCAGGGCCATGGCGCTGTCGGACATGGCGATGTCAACGTGCTGGCCCCGGCCGCTGGCGTTGCGGGCGATCACCGCGGCCAGCACGCCGATGACGGCGTTGGAGCCGGTGAGCAGGTCGGCGGCGGGAATGCCGGGAAAGCTCGGGCGCTCGGGGTCTTCGCCGCTGCGCGACAGGGCGCCGGAAATGGCCAGGGCCACCGGATCGTGGCCCGGCTTGCTGCGGTAGGGTCCGGTCTGGCCGCAGAGCGTCACCGAGCAATAGACGAGCCGCGGGTTGATCGCCGCCATGGCCGCGTAGCCGAGGCCCATCTTCTCCATGACGCCGGGCCGGTAGTCCTCCACCAGGATGTCGGCGCTCTTGACCAGGGCCTCGATCACCGGGCGCGCGGCGGCGTGGCCGGGGTCGATGACCACGGTCTTCTTGTTGCGGGCGAAGAGGTCCTGGGCCCGCATGCGCCGGCGCGCTGCGTCGCCGAGCTTGTCCCAGCCGAACACCGCCGCCTGCTTCTTCAGCTCGCGCGGGTTCTCCAGGCGGATGACCTCGGCGCCGAGGTCGCCCAACATCCAGGTGCAGTAGGGGCCGGGCAGGAACTTGGAGAAGTCGACGACCCGCAGGCCCGCCAGCGGCCCGCCCATCAGCGCGCCTCCAGCGGGGCGAAGCCATAATCGGCGTTGGCCTCGCCGAGGCGCGGCGCGCGGGCCGGCGGCGCGTCGAAGGCTTCGGAGCTGCGGAACAGCGGTCCGGGCAGCCGGTAGCCGCCGTCCTCGACCTCGCGCCACAGGCCGCGGGCGGCGTGCTGGTCGGCGGCGAGCACGTCGTCGGCGGTGTCGATGCGCGACAGGCCCAGACCCAGCTCGGCGGAAAGCGACATCAGCTCGTCGGCGCCATGGGTCAGGAACCAGGCCTGCAGGATCTTCTCCCAGGCCTCGATCTGGGCCTGGGGCGCTTCGGCCAGCAGCAGGTTGTCCCAGTCCACGTCGGCCATCCCCTGGTCGGCGCCCTCGCGCCGCATCGCCCCCGTCAGACCCTTGAGCATGCCAGGATTATCGACGAGGCCCCAGGTCACGAACCCGTCGCGGCAGGCGAAGACCTGCTTCACCGCCGAGGAGCCGCGCACAAGCTGGTTGCCGGTGCGGGCGCCGATGCGGCCGGTCCACTCCCAGACGATCGGGTCGCGGTAGCCGGCGAGGGTCGCCGACTGGAAGGCCGAGACCTCCACCTTCTGGCCGCGGCCGGTGAGGTGGCGCGCGTTCAGCGCCATCAGCGCCGCGATGGCGCCCTGGATGCCGGCGAGGGCGTAGGCCTGCTCGCCCGGCAGCCGCAGGGGCGCGCGGTCGGGGTCGCCGCCGATGTTGAGCAGGCCCGAGGCGGCCAGCAGGGTGAGGTCGGTGGCGGGACGGTCGACGTAGGGCCCGCCCGCGGTGTGCGGCGTCACGGCGACGCGGATCAGCCGGTCGCTGGCGGCTGCGAGCTCGGCGTCGGCGATCGGCGCCTCGGGTCCGCTGATGGCGATGTCGGCGCGGGCCGCGAGGGCGATCAGCGCCGTGCGTTCGGCCGGGTCGGCGAAGTCGACGGCGAGGCTGCGCTTGCCGAGGTCCCAGACCTGGCGCTTGAGGCCGCCGGCCGGGGCGGCGCGATCCTCGACCTTGACCACGTCAGCGCCCAACTCGGCCAGCATGCGACCGGCGAAGGCGCCGAGGTCGCGGGTGAAGTCGAGGACGAGGACCCCTTGCAGCATCCCGTTCACGCCAGCACCCCCGCCTGTTCGTCGGCCGCCACCTCTTCGGAGTCGAGGCCCAGCATATCCACGAAGACGGCGCGGTTGTGCTCGCCGAGCAGGGGCGAGCGGGTCACCGCCCACGGCGTCTCGGAGAACCGCATCGGCGGCGCGGGCATGTCGTGGGCGCCGAGCACCGGGTGCTCGAGCCGCACATAGTGGCCGGCGGCGGCGAGCTCGGGGTCGGCGAACACGTCGCGGCCGTCTTGCACGGCGGCGGCCGGGACGCCGGCGGCGGTGAGGGTCTCGGCGACCGCCTGCTTGTTGCGGGTGGCGCACCAGGCGGCGAGGGCGGCGTCGATCTCCTCGGCGTGGGCCATGCGGCCGGCGAGGTCGGCGAAGCGCGGGTCCGGCGCGAGGCCCGTGCAGGCGCACAGAGCCTGCCACTGGGCGTCGGTCTCGACGGCGATGGCGCACCACTGGTCGTAGCCGCGGCAGCGATAGACCCCGTGCGGCGCGGCCTCGGCCGAGCCGTTGCCGAGCCGGACCTCCTGTCCCTGCTGGTGGCGGGCGAACTCGTCGGCCAGGACGTGGACGAGGGGCTCGACCTGGGAAACGTCGACGTGCTGCCCGCGGCCGGTGCGGCGCCTGTGCTCCAGGGCGGCGAGCACGGCGACCGTGGCGAACATCGGCGCGACCACGTCGCCATAGGCGAAGGGCGCCATGTGCGGCGGCCGGTCGGGCCAGCCCGACATGGCCGCGAGGCCCGACTGGGCGGCGGCGGAGTTGCCGTAGCCGCGGAACCTGGCGAGCGGGCCCGAGCGCCCGGCGACGCTGACGCTGACCAGGATGATGTCCGGCTTGATGGCCTGGAGTTCGCTCCAGGAGAGGCCGATGCGCTCCATGAAGCCGGCGGCGAAGTTCTCGACCACCACGTCGGCCCAGGCGACCAGCTTGCGGGCGTAGGCCTGGCCCTTGGGGTCGCCGAGGTTGATCGCGACGCCCTTCTTGGAGGTGTTGGTCTGGGCGAAGAAAGCCGAGCCGTCGTGATGCTTGCGGCCGTCCTTGAACGGCGGGCTGAGACGCCCGAGGTCGAGCCGGTTGCGCGACTCGATCTTGATCACCTCGGCGCCGTTGTCGGCGAGATCCTTCGTGGCCCGTGGGCCCGCGCCGACCCAGCTGAAGTCGGCCACCTTCAAGCCTTGCAGAGCGCCGCCCATCAGCCGCGCTTCGGCCACGAGAGCCGTCCCATAATCACGCCCGAACGCTTCCTCATTATGTTTGCAACACTAACAGTTGAGAATCTGAACTACAAGGCCCGCCCGCTGCTCCGATGCGAGGGATTTCGGCTTGACGTCGTTTGTCTGACCAACCTTTTCTAGGGCGAACAATAACGTAAGGGGAGGCGAGCCGATGAAGCTCCATCGACGGTCCGTTCTGGGCTTTGGCGCGGCGAGCGCGGGGCTGCTGCTCATGGGGCGGACGGCCGAGGCCGCGCCTGGCCTCGAGGGCCCGCTGCCGGACCCCGTCGAGAAGGGCCTGCAGGTCTGGGATCCCCGCGACCAGGGCTATGTGGCCGAGGAGTACCTGCTGAGCGGGACCGCGCCGGTCTACGAGTCGGTGTCCATGGCCGACGCGGTCGACACCAACACCCGCGACAGCGTCGCCGACCAGGCGCGTCGGACCTTCTCGCGCAAGCGGACCGGCCCTGACCAGCCCTATGTCACCCGCCTGATCGTCTATCGGCCGCGCGATGCGGCGCGGTTCAGCGGCAACGTGATCCTCGAATGCGTCCACCCGGGCGGCGGCGGCCACGCCATCGTCTGGAGCGCGATCAACCGCTTCTTCATGGACCGCGGCGACGCCTATGTGGCGGTCCAGCATCCCTCCACCTTCGAGGGGCTGAAGAAGACCGAGGCCCAGCGCTACGCCCGCCTCGGCGCCGCCCACCCGACCCAGCTCTGGGGCATGATCGCGGACAGCGCCCGGCGGCTGAAGGACGGCCGCGGGATCGGCGGCCTGAAGGCCCGGCGGCTCTACATGACCGGCTACTCCTTCACCGGCGTGGCGACGGCCACCTTCGCCAACTTCCACCACGACGAGACGCGGCTGGCCGGCGGCAAGCCGGTGTTCGACGCCTACCTGCCGATGGCCAACGCCACCTATGTGCGGCCGCTGGACGTGCCGGTGATGCGGATGAACACCGAGAGCGACTTCGGCCACTTCGGCGGGATGAACAACCGGGGCGAGGAGGGGCCGCGCTACCGGATCTACGAGCTCGCCGGCTGCGCCCACGTCGCCACCCCGCATCCGCAGGCCGGCGCCGCCAAGCCGCCGCGGCCGGTGGCGACTCCCGAGGCGCCCGGCCAGCCGCACACCACGCCACAGGCCTGCTACGCCAGCTTCCCGAAGGGCTCGCGGCCGAACGAGTATCCGACACGCCTCGTCGAGGCGGCCCTGTTCCGCAACCTCTACGCCTGGGTGGACGAGGGGCGAGCCCCGCCCAGGAGCCGCTTCATCGAGACGGATGCGGACGGCGCGCCGCTGCGCGACGCCTTCGGAAACGCCAGGGGCGGCGTGCGCCTGCCGACCGTGGAGGCGCCCAACGCCACCTACGAGGCGAGCCGCGCCGAGGACTGCTTCCTGTTCGGCTACACCCTGCCGTTCACCCCCGACCGCATGCGCGAGCTCTACGGCGACAAGGCCGGCTACGTGGCCAAGGTCGCCGCCGCCTCCGACCGGGCGATCGCCGACGGCTTCCTGCTGCCCGAAGGGGCGGCGGAGCTGAAGGCCTGGGCCGCCGCGGCCGAGAACATCTGAGGATCCGCGCGATGACCGCCTCTCCCGCCGCCCGCACCCTCGCGGCCCTGCTGGCGCTGGCGCCCGGCGCGACCGCCGCCGGCGCGCCCGCCAAGGTCTCGCGGCCCGGCGTCTACCAGGGCTACGCCCAGGCCACCTACGATGGGGCGGAGCGCTCGTCGTTCTACATCCCGATGCGCGACGGCGTGCGGCTGGCCGCCGACCTCTTCCGCCCGACCACGGGCGGCAAGCTCGCCGCCGAGCGCCTGCCGGTGATCTGGATGCACACGCCGTACAACCGGCGGGACTATCGCGGCCAGCCGACGGTGGAGCGCTATCCCGGCTACGCCATGCAGCTCGTGAAGTACGGCTACAACGTCGCCGTGGTCGACTTCCGCGGGCTCTACGCGTCGGAGGGGCGGAACGTCGGCTACAATCGCGGCGAGTGGAGGGGGGCGGCGCGCACCGACGCCTACGATGTGACCGAGTGGTTCGCGCGCCAGCCGTGGAGCAGCGGGCGGATCGGCATGTGGGGCTGCTCGGCGACGGGCGGCAGCCAGATGCAGGCGGCCACCACCCGTCCGCCCTCGCTGAAGGCGATCATGCCGATGAGCGCCGAGTTCGACGCCTATCCCTTCGTCCAGCTCGGCGGGGTGCAGAGCCCGCCGCGCAGCACCGCGTCCGCCGCCCAGGCCAACGCCGAACGCGACGCCCAGGCCGCGCCCGTCGACGGTGCGGACGGCGCCGCCGAGCTGAAGGCGGCCGTCGCCGGCCATGCCCGCAACGTCGAGCAGGTCGGGTCCGCGCCGTTCCGCGACAGCATCGCCCCGGGGGTCGGCGAGGCGTGGTGGATGCGCTCCAGCCCGAGCACCTATCTCGCGGCGCTGCGCAACGGCGAGTTCGGCGTGTACGCCGTCGCCAACTGGGAGGAGGCGGGCACCCGCCACGGCGCCTTCCGCACCTTCCGCAACCTGCCGAACACCAAGCTGCTGGTCGGGCCCGGGACCCACTGCGACTGGTCCGGTGTGAAGGCCGACACCGGCTTCGACATCACCATCGAGGAGCTGCGCTTCTTCGACCACTGGCTGAAGGGCGTCGACAACGGGGTGATGCGCGAGCCGCGGGTCACCTACTACACCTACAACCGTCCGGCCGACGCGCCCTGGCGCACCGCCGCCAGCTGGCCGCCCAGGGAAGCCGTCGCGCAGACCTTCCGCCTCGGCGCCGGCGCGCTGGACAAGGGCCTTCAGGGCGAAAGCGCTGCCGGCGAGGACCATGCCCTCACCGCCGCCCCGGCGCCGTCCTCCAGCACCTTCATCGAGACCCCGGCCGGCGGACTCTCCTACGAAACCGCGCCCCTGGCGGCCGACCTCGAGATCACCGGCGATCCGCTGCTGCGCCTGTGGGTCTCGACCGAAGGCTCGGACGTGGACGTGCTGGCCACGCTCGAGGACGTCGCCCCGGACGGCGCGGCGGTGACGCGCCAGATGGTCGGCCGGCTGCGCGCCTCGCACCGGGCCCTGGCGCCGGCGCCGTACGACAACCTCGGCCTGCCGTGGCATTCGCACCGCCAGGCGGACGCCCGGCCCATGCCCAGGGGCGAGCCCCAGGAACTCGCCTTCGACCTCCTGCCGATGTCGTACCTGTTCAAGGCCGGCCACAGGGTGCGACTGCGCCTGACCTTCGCCGACCCGCAGGGGCGGGTGGGCCTGCCGGTGAGCGTGCACCGCGGGGGCGAGACGGCTTCGTTCATCAGCCTGCCGGTCGCGGCGCGCTGAGACGATCATCGTGCCGGGGGTTCGCTGGCGGCCCGGGAGGGAGTATATAAACATAGATAAATCAATGACTTTGGCAGTCAAGCGCCCTTAAGGCGGCCCCGTGCGTTTCAATGGCTTATACGGCTTCTGTCAAACCGAATGTCGCCTTGCCGTCGCGAACCCAAATGGCGCTTTCGACCCTTAGGCGAAGTTCGATCGCTAGGAGGCGCGCCTACATTGCATCGTCGTCCGGCTGTGTCCGCCGCGCGGAGGCGGGGGCCGATGCTCGACTGACCATGTCGCATTTGCGTCCAGCCGGAGCACTGCGGCGCATGTGAGTACGTCCGGAGCCTCTTCGCCCAACACAGTCGCGACACCACCATCCCGCACCAGGGCGAAGGTGCAGCGATACGCTTCGGCTTTCCTGCGGCAGTCTAAATCCCGGATGTGAAGGTCGGGCGTCGTAGGGTTCTTCGCACCGGCGCTGTACCAGAGCGACGCGATGTGGCTGCCGTTCCCGATCATCGCGTTGAGCTGGAGGTCGTTCCAGATCGCTGCCTGTGCATCGGCCGGCGTGAAGGGTACTACCGCAGAGGCCACCACGATAAGCAGAGAAGCTGCGATCATGACGTGAGGGTGCACGCGGAGCGCGCGGGGTCAACGCCCGCTCACCACCCGTGGCAGATCTTCCGCGGGTCCGGGTTTCGTCTCGGCCTCCCCAGCTCAGAAGGGTTCGAGTCCGGTTTGTGGCCGACGCCATCTAAATCTTTGATCTGAAACGAGAGTTACGATCTTTATTGCGACCAGCTAACGCTGGCCACGACGATCCGAGTGAGGCTCGCGCCTGCGCAAGTTGAGGGCCAACCCTGACAAGCTAACACTGGCCCCAATATGGCGGGGACAGCCAAAGCGTGGCCAACGCTCACGCTTCGCCCAGGACGGCGCAATATCGGTAACGGCTGGATCGAAATACGCCCTTCGATCGGCGGCCATGTCGGCTCCGCACGGGAGATGCGATTAGTTCCGCGGCGCCTTAGAATGGCGCTCCGCGGTCAGAGCCCGGCTTGAATATCAGAAGCTCGTCGAGCTCTCGACGCCGACACCGATCCGCGAACTCGCTCGCTGCCGGCGGGTCGTGTCGGAACGCATCGAATTGCGCCGGCGTGATCGAATAATATTCGTCGTAGTTCACCAGTCGGTTGGCGACCGGGATCGCAAGATAGTAGCCGCCGGTCTGGCAGTCCCGGCCGAGCGCGTAGAAGTGCTCCGCTGAGACCTGGACATCCTCAAACCTCATTCGATCCTCCCGAGGCCGGTGCAACCTCGGCTGCGGGTCGCAACGTACTGGGCCAGGGGCGGCATGCCGGCCTTCGCGCGCCAGGCGTTGGTCGCGCTGCCGTCTTCCACGGGGTCCGGCGTCCAGACGCCGGGGGCCGTGCAGCGGCCCGTGACGCCGAAGCGGCCAGGCCGGCCCTGATAGTGGGCGGTCTGGTCGTAGAGCAGGGCGTAGTTCTCGCCCCGCGTCTCGCCGGACTGCCAGAGCGGCTCAAGCATGGCGAGCGCCTCCTCCTGGAAGGCCAGGTCGTGGCGCGCGTGCTGGACGATGGCCCAAGCGGCGCGGTCCGCGTCGGGGCCGTAGACCGAGATCCTGTACCAGCCATGAGCCCGCAGGTCGGCCTTCAGCCAGGCGGCGTTGGCGTGGTCCATGGGGCACCATTCGCCGCCGATGGTCGCGTCCACATAGGCGAGCGCCGCCTCGTCCAACCCCTTTTCCCACTCGGTGTGCACGCCCGGCCCGGCGAAGGGGCGCAAGGTCATGCTGTCGATCCGCGAGAACTGATCCTCGGCCATCCGGCCATAGAGCTGCGCCAGCCGGGGGTTGGGCTCGGCCTTCGCCCGGGCGGCCATCCGGCTCACGAGGCCGTAGGGCGGCGGCGCCTTTGCGCCGCCGAGGTAGAGCGCCCGCAGCTCCCGACGCCGAGCCAAGGCGGCTTCGGCCGCGGCCCGCGACTTGGAGAAGGCTTGCGGATCGGGGGTGCGGCGGACGAGTTCCATCTGGGCCGCGGCGGCTGTTTCGGCGGACGTTGCGCAGCGGCCCGTGGCCTCATTACGGGTCCAAAGCTGCTTGACGGCGGCGTCCACCTCAGAGGCAAACGTCACTTCGCCCAGGGTCGCCTTGAGCCGGAAGGCCTGCTCGACTGGGATCGGCCCGTTTTCCAGCCTGATCGGGTGCGCCGCGGTCGCCGTCGGGGTGGCGGCCAAGGACAGGACCGCGAAGGCGGCCGAGATGAGGCAGTTGAGCAGAGTTCGCATCGACCTGAACGCTCCCTGCTGAAGAGCCTATCCTGCGGGGGAATGTCTGCAACGGGTGGAAGCGGACGTTGAGACTTCGACGCCGCCATGATTGGTACGCGCCATGGTTGGCGCTCGGATATCCCCTGAGAAGCACTCGCACACGGTTCCCGGTGGCCGAGGCTATTGGCTAACAGAGAAGTTATGGGCGGCAGCGGCGAACCTCCCACCGAAGCGGGTCAGGATCGAAGACATTCCCGAGTTCGACCGCGATTGCTGGTTTGGCGAGCGACACTCTCCGACCATCCGCAATGTCGCCGAACACGTCCGCAGGATCGATGAAGCCGACCTCTCGTATCCCGTCCTCCTCGGCAGCGACGGACGGCTTCTTGATGGGGGTCATCGGATCGCCAAAGCTTACCTGAGCGGAGCGGTCGACGTGCTTGCAGTCCAGTTTGAGAAGGACCCTGAACCGGACTGGGTAGATTTCGACTAGGGTTGGATGGCGGAAGTTGCGCCCGTTTCGCTGCCGAGCAACGGTAGAGGCGATGCTCCGTCCGTTAGCCCTGCTGATGTGCGTCTGCGCCTCCCTCGTTGCACCGGGAGCAGCGCGCGCCGACGCCCCCCACTCCCTCTGCGGCATGAGTTTCCACAGCCGATCTGAGTTGCAGAAGAAGCTGCGGGCCGAAAATGCGCGGCTCTTCGCGGGCGACGGCGTGACGTCCGCTTTGACCAACTCGGCGAGTGACTTGACTTTGTGGTGGCTGACCGGGCCGAAGTCTCGCGCCTACCCGGCCATCGCGTGCGTACAGAAGAAAGCCACGGCTGGGCAGGGGTTCGAACTCAAACCTGCCGAAGCGTATTGCGGCGGCGCGAGCTCTCCTGAGTGCAATCGGCTAAGACGCGCCATCCACCGCGCCAAGTTCTAGCTAGAAGGTCCACGCAGGGCCGCTCTCGTCCGTTGAGGCTTGAGCCCTCGGCGTGAATGTCGCGTTTCCGGAGGCGAGCCAACTTCTCCTTCTGGCGCTAGTCGGACCCACGTGGGTGCCTGGGCCGGACGATCGGAACGGACCTCGGCAATGGCAGGGTAGGGGGCTGACCTTCACCACCCGCAAACGTTCACTGATGCGGCCGGCCGCAAACTGCCGCTCTTCGCGTCACTAGTTTCGAGGGTGTACGGCGGGCGCGGTCTACGCGCCAAACTCTCGGCCCAGAGCCGGGCCGACCTGAATTTCCCCTCGACGATCGTCGTTCATCTGGGCGACGAGTTCGCTGAGGCGATAGCGCTTGCGCTGGCGCGAGTCCTTCACCGTGGCGTCTGGCTGGTTCTGGGGACGCTCAGGCGTGTCGGCTTGCATGGTCGGCTCCAGCGGGCCCCCTCGCCCGCTAAGGGCGCACATCACACGCCAGAAGGTTCGCGACAAGATACCAACTTTGGACCTGCGCATCATGGCGCCCAAATGGGGTTCCGCGCCCAAGGTTGCCGTCCTCACAGCGTCAAGGTTGTGGCGCGTCCGTGATCTGGCTCAGTTTGCCGCCGGTGCGGCCCGGCGCGAAGCGCCCCGCCTCTCGCTCTTTCATGAAGCCCCTGAACGCCGCCGCCGGCCCTGAACCCGTTGACCCGGGCCAACCGAGCCCACACGGCCAGAGGCTCTGAACTCGGCCTGCCGGTTCGGCCCGGGAAGGTCACGCGAGGGTGGGATCGCGACTATCGGGCACGAGCGCCACAAAGCGGATGCTGCGACAGTCAGCGAAGGGTGGGGAGCGGACATTCATGGCTGCCACGCTATGGTGCAGCCATGCAGGCCGACGCCGAACTGAGGGCTTCTTGGCGAGCGCGGTGGCTCGCTGCGATCCGCGAAATCGCGGACCTGGGAGAGCAACGCGGAGCGTGGCTCAACCCCGATGCAGACAACTCGCATCACTCGTTCGTCGAGTGCATGTGCTGCTACTTCGACGACCTGAGCCTTGATGGAGAAGATAGCTACCGCATTCGTCTTGAGGAGGGCCTCCTGACCATCAACGAGGTCGCCGCTGTCTCCCCTTTACACGCGATGCTGTTGGCCTACTCCGCTCCGGCGGGAGATGATTACGACCACGAGGCGATCCTAAGTGATCCCGCATGGTGGGCTGTCGCTGCCGAGGCAAAGCGCACGATTGAACGATTGCGCGACCTCCTACGCGAGCCGGAAGAGGTGAGGACGCTGTTGCGCCCGAGCGTCGAAGGGCTCCGCGCGAGGCAAAATCAAGGGACCGCTTAGAGCGAGCAACGTCTGAGATGGGTGGATAGCTGCCATCCAACATGCTCGGATGTGTCTCGCGAAATGCGATGCGGTGATCTCGGTGGATTGGGCCACGGCCAGTTTCTTTGAGCGCGTCATTCACGGCCTGTGGCTCGACCCTGATGAGGTTCGGGCCAAATTTGATGTTGCTGAAATCAGCACGCGCCACCGCGCATTGAACTCAGCGCTCGTCACCACCTGGCGCAGGATCGCTCCTGGCTCAGACGCAGCGGTCATCGAGTTCGACTTCAGCGCGGTTGGGAATGCGAAGCGGAAGCTCCTGCGCCGCCTAGAACTGAACGGTCACATGCTGAAGCGCAGAGGTGGCGTGAGACTTCGGAGTTCCCTGTCGCTCAAGTGGCTCAATGATTATTCGGCGGCTTACGAGATCGTCGCGCGACAGTGCGGAGGCGAGCTGCTCGGCTGGTGTTTTGTGCCTTCGCCTCTACGTGAATGAATGTCCGCCATGGGTCTAAAGCGGCGGTTGGAACTCCCGCCGCATGAGGACTCTCCCGCAAGGTCGCCTTTCGGGGCCTCAGCCAAAGGCTGCCTTCGACCCATTGCAGGCCTATTCGGCGAGGGTAATCTGTTGGCATGGCAAAGGCGGACCGTGAGCTATACGAGGAACTCCTCGGCGCAAGAGCGGGCCTGGAACGCCAGCTGCATCTCCTTCGCAACCCGATGAACAGCAAGGACTACAACGCCCCGCTAATTGCGAGCCTTGCGACACAGCTGTCGGAGGTCGAGCGAGCGCTCAAGGAACTCGACGACGAACGCTAGGTGGCTCCAACCCGAGCGACTGCTTTCCACCCATCCCTGAAGTCCAGAACGGCCGCTTCCGGCCAATGCTGTCCCTGAGCGCTAATTCGGGCGGCCTTGCGGGAAGATGCGAGCAAGGTGGTCCATCACCCTCTCCCGCGGCCAGAACGGGCCCAGTTCGCGCTGGATGCCGTGCTCGGACTGGAGGCCGTCTCTCAACTCCGGAGAGATGCGCCATCGCCAGGCGATCTCGCGTGAGCTGATCAAGCGGAGGCCTAGCTCCTCCACTTGCTCCGGCGAGAAGCTGCGTCTGTCGCTGCCCGCGCGCAGATGGCCGTGCTCGATCAGCCAGCTCACGTCGCGCGGATAGCAATTAAGATGCCGCTCCACCTCGAGCCGGCTCATGTTCAGTCTGGGCCCGAGCGCCGGCGAGCGTTCTGGGAGTTCCAAGAGGTCAGGGTGTCGCCCGCACGCGATATCGCGTGCGAGGTCGTCGGCGATGAGCAGGTCTTCGATCTTCAGGACCTCCTCGGGCTCCCATGCAAGGGCCGTCGGCAGGCGGCGGTCCAGCGCGGCCTTCAGCACGGCCGCCCAAGGCTTCGGGCGCGCGCCAACCGCCGTGAATGCGTCCTGTAGCGACACCATCCGATCGTTGGTTCGGGCCGCGAGCGAGGACTTCAGGGCATCGATGAATTCCAAGGCGCTGCGCCGCTGCAGCTGGAGCCCAGGATGTACCAAGCCTATGGCGTCATCAGCCAAGACCGAAAGGGCGCCGGCGCTGACCAGTTGCTCCACCCCCTCGTATGGCAGCCCGAATTCCCGGTGGAATTCGACGGCGGACAGGCGAGACGAGAACCTGAGATCCAGAGCCTCGACGCTCTCCGGCGACAGCCATTGATGGCACCTTTGGTCTCCGCGGCCAGGAGACGTCTCAAGCGCTCCGGCGGTGATCAACTTGCGAACGGTGGCGTTGTCGACGCGCAGCGTTTTCGCCGCCGAGCTCAGGGAGACGCGCCCTGATTGCTCCCGAAGCGCCTTCAGGCGGGCGGGCCCATGGCGAAGCGGCTCATGTTCGTCCACGAGCGCCGTGGCGAATGCTCGAAGGTCGGGATCGAAGTTGAGGGATTCGCCCCGGGCGATCCTGCAGAAGAACGGGGCGATCACCTGGTTGTCGGTGTGAGCCGCGGCAAAATTAGCGAACGAACTCGGGTACTCGATCGCGATCCTGCAGCCGCGGGCTAGATCTTCTACGGGAAGGTTCCGAGCCGGGCTGGTTTGCCTGCGGGATCCTTCGATTGAGGATCGGGCGAACAGCACAATGAGTTCGAACAGGGAGGTCGGCGACAAGTCGCGGAAGACGGGTGGGAACTCTGTCGCGGCAGCCTGTCTGACATCGGGATCATGGCTCAGCAGGCTGGCGACGATCGCGAGCTCAGAACGCAAGGCCGAGGCGACGGGAGGCGCCTCCGCGCGGCGAAGGTCGAACCCGCATCGGCTGCATGTGTGGATGCCTGCTGCCCCAAACCACAACAAGCGCGCGCAGCAGCTTGGGCAGCGGTCGATGAGAGACTGCCAAGTCTCCGCGCAACACGGCAACGCGGTGATGTTCCAGATCAACCGATGATGGGGAGACTTGCGGAGCGCTGCCGGCGAGACCCGAAGCTCGCGGCAATTCACGTGCTTGGACTGCATGATCTGATCGAAGATGCGGATTGGCCCTCTGCGCCCCGCTAGCGGCGTAGGCAGACGGCTTTGAAGATCTCGCAGTGGGACCCCTAAGCAGGCCGCGAGCTCTTCGCTCTTCGCAGCCAGCGCGACCGGTCCGGCTTTCGTGTCGAGCCCAACCGTGCGCAACAGGTCAGCGGGGCTCAGGTGATTCCACTCTGCCGTACGGCAGATGAGGCCCACGGCGCTCTCATCGGCGAACGGCGTGAGGGGAAACAAGACGCGCGGAGGTGATCCTCCGCCCGTGAGTGCTTTGTCCGTCATCAGATGTTCGGACGGTTGGTTCTGAAGGGATTTGTGGTGGCGAAGCCTTGCGCCACCGCCCATCGGTCGGTGGCCTCCGCAAGGTCGTGCGCTTCGATCATCTCTGCATCGCGGCGCAGCGAAATCTCGAATGCGACCGCGAGTAGCCGGGAGATCCGCCCGATGACGCCATCCGACACTTCGTGCAGGCATGCCCGGACCCACGGGTGTGAGAGCGGCGATGACCGGGAGGTGAGGCCTTCTTCGACAAGCTTGGCGTCGAGCTTCTTCACGAAACCCATCAGGAGTCCGCGATCGCGCTCGTCATCGCGCTGAAGCCTCCTGAGGTCCGCCGGCGGGTGTAGCCGGCTGCTGAGCTGCACGTTGCGCGTGAAGAGGTCTTCGGCCTCCTCGGTGCCTAGAAAGACGATCGGCACCACGCCGCTGTCGAGCATACGCTTGAGCGCGTCCGTCGCGTCGCTAGTGGTCCGCTTCACGCCAGGTCTGAGATGCTGAACCTCGTCGATGAAGAGGACCTGGGTCCCGAACCGTTCGAAGCATGCATAGGCCCGATCTTTCAGAGTGATTTCCGTGCCTCGCAGGGCGAAGGGGTCGCCGAACGCCTGGAGAATCTCGATCATCAGTTTCTTGGGCGTCGTGTCGCGTTCGAGCGGGACATAGAGCGCCGGAATGAACGTCTCTGTCCGAGGCGTCAGACTTTCGATCCGCCGGATGACGGCCTTGGCCGTGGCCGTCTTGCCCGAGCCGGACGGGGCAAGCACGCGCAGGCCCTTCTGGGGTTGTCCGCGCGTGAGTTGTCCCAGCTTCAGGACGTAGTCGATGCGTCCGTGCAGCTCGGTGTGCGGTGGATAGGGCAGATAGAGGGAGTGGAAGGTGGCGACTTTCGCCGCCACCTCCGCATTGATCTCGCCGCTGACGCGCTCGATGCGCTGACCCGTCGCCGGGCGGGCGGGGTCCAGCCCTTCGGGAAGGTCGGAGGTCATCATTCGAACTCCTTCCAATCGTCGATGTCGCTGGCGTCCTCAGCCCTCTCAGGGGACGGCGTCGGCGGGGCCTGGCCAGCGTCCACGTCGGTTACGCGGCGGCGCCGGCGCTTCCCCCGAGGCGGCCTGGTGGGGGGCGTGCTGCCATCGGTTCGTTCGCTAGCGAGCGTGTCATGAGGGACGACCGGCGCCATGCCGTCGTGACGGGACGGCGCGTGGGCGACGACCACGCCGCGACCTTGCAGGCGATCCTGAACAACTGGCGAAGAAAGCAGCCGCGCCATCGCTCGCCGCTGCCGAACCTTGAGCTCGGGAGCCAGGCGCTCGATGTTGGCGATCAAGGCGGCGCGAGCGCGATTCCGATCATCCTCGCTGCTGAACTCCAGCCCTTTCTGCTCCGCCCACTCGCTGAGCCGTTCATGCTGCCACAGGGATATGCCGTCCGCATATCCGTCGTGAGTACAGGGTAGGGTGACGTAGAGCTTCCGGCGCTCGTTCCAGACATGGATGCGGCCAAGGTCGGCCGGGTTGAACTTGATCTTCACCCTCGCCGTGGCGGAGCCCTTGCGTTGCTCCCGGATCGGCGAAGTGCTGATCAGGTCCTGCAGAAGCGCTGCGGTAGCGGCCTCGTCGTGAAACTGGAGACCGAAGACCTGGACGCCCGACTTGGTGAGCGTGCAGGGATATTTCATCTGCCCCGCCATCTTCTCGAGCTGGCGCACGTCGGCGATCACATCGATGCCGAAGGCCTCCATGTCTTGCCGCCACAAGTCGGCGGGCGGCCGGCCCACTCCATCGTGGACCTCGATGTGGTAGAGCTTCAGTACATCCCAGATCAGGCCTTCGAGTTCAGCGCGAGTGAGGGCGGCGTCCTGGTAGGGATCGTACCCCATCTCGCGCAGGAGCTCGGGGTTGAGCACGCCCCCCGGCGCCTTGCGGATTTGTCCGTTCAAGGTGCGGAAGAAGCGCTCAACAATGGCCTTGTAGGTAGGGCTCCTGACCGGAGCCCACCGCACTGAGGTCCCGGCATCGCCGAGAGCGTCCTCGTAGGAGGAGCCTGCAAGCTCCCAGCCATTATCGATCACGATCTCGTCGAAGCGGCCGAAGATCTGCGCCAGGACGGGGAAGTCTGGATACCTCTCGGCGAGGTCCGCCTTAGGTTGGTTCGCGCGCTTCACACACTCGAGCGCCTGATAGAGGGATGGCGGCTCGAAGCAGAGAACGAAGCCGACGACGCAGCGCGTTCGCACGTCGATGAGGACGGTGAGGTAGGGCCGGCCGAGTGGAAGTAGGGCGTCGTTGTCGAAAACGGCGACATTGTCGAGGAGGGTATGATCGAGGCAGCCAAGTTGGAGGAAGCGGGAAGCCGCCAGCCCCCTTCCGTCTGCCTTGAACCTCAGCTCTGCCTTCCGCTCGCCCCACCTCTCGGCATAGGTCTCAAGGCATTCAAACTCTCTCACCAGGAGGCGCAGGGCCTCTCGGGAAGGCCGCTTCAGAGCGGGCACGTTCGCCGAGGATGCAGCGCGGATCCTGTTCAGCCGCTCGATCCTGACGGCCATCCGCGCATAGGCGTCCTTGACGTGGATGCGCGGGCACGACCAGTAGAAGAGAGCCGCCTTGACCAGCGCCTTCTGCGCGAGCGTCTCGAGCCGAGATCTCCGCTTCACCCGGCCCGCCATGGAGATCATTTGGCGAAGGGCTCTGCTGCCCGGGCTGCCCCTTTCCGCGAGCCAGCGCCGCACAGTCCTTGCGGCGGGCTTGCCTTCGAACTGGGCGGTCTTGTTGGGCTGCTCATCCCAGAGCCGGTCGACGGCGGCCTGGATCTTCGCGTCACCGCCTGACGTGACGCCCATCTTGTCCAGGCCTTGGACGACAAACCTCCGCAGGCGAGCTTGCTTATCGATGGCGGCCGCGTCCTCGGACGCGTATTCGCGCTCGGCAGCTGCGCGCCTCGCCGCCAGCCGCGTTTCCTCGGTTGGAAGGCGGCGAAGGGAGCCGTTGGCCAGCGATGAAGTGGCCCAGTTCCAGTCGGGCGCCACGAGCATCCCGGAGGGCTGCTCGACCTGGAACGGCGCGAGCGTGCGCTTGACCGAGAACTGCAGGAGCTTGTCGCCCAGCTCTCGCTCGAAGATCAGCTCGGCCCCTTTGAATTCCCAGCGATCGCCGGGTGTGAAGCGGATCGGGCAGCCCATCAGCGTACCTCCCGAAGAGAGGCCCGAGGCGTGTTGACCAAGGTGACCCAGCTCGCTGGGGAGAGCGGCTTTGACAGGTCGATGCGCAGTATCCGCGCGACCATCATCGCCATGGCGCGGGACATTCCAAGCCGCGGATCGCCGAGCGCCGAGCACACGGCGCCAAGGGGCGTAGGACCTCCGGCGCTCTCCAGCACATTGGTGGCGGCATAGACGTCGGTCGTGTCGAAGTGGACCAATCGCCTGGATTGGATGAGCTGAATGTTCGCCCGCCGGACCTTCGGCTCCAGGAGCTGTTCCTTGGTGACGGTTCGGAACCGCCAGCCCAGGCGCCGGCACATCTCTCCGACCAAGCGAAGCTTCTCCGCGTAGGCCGGGTCGCGAAGGTGCCGGTAGTCGGACTTGACCTCCACCACCTCTGGCGGGGCGTTCGAGAGGATGCGGAAGCAGTCGGCGATGTAGGCGGTGCGACGTCCGTCCAGCAGGAACTCGAACCGGAACGGCTGAGCGCGATAGTCGAGCACGTCGACATCGACCTCGCTCTCGTGGAAGAGCGCGAGCTCGTTCATGCTCTCGTGGGGCTGGGTGCGCCTGGCCTTTCGGCTCGCATAGCTGCCGGTGACGATCACGCGCCGGCCCGTGATCGCCGAGCGGATGGGACGGCCATCCGGCGTCACCACCAGCGTTCCGATGGAGTTGATGGCATCCCACGAGCCGGGCGCCTTCGGAGATCCGAGTTCAGAGATCGCCTGTTGGACCGTCTTGGGTCCGTAGTAGGGCGCCCCACCAGTGCCGAGGGCATGGGGGAGCGGTCGCTGCGCCACAGGCGCACCGTGTTGGATAGGCATTGCCTCTTCCTTCTTTGAAAATGTCAGTTGAGGCGGAGCGCGCGCACGTCTTCAGGACCGCCGCGGCAGCAGTCGGTTGACATCGGAGCGGTGCGGGGGGAGAGTCAAAGCATCGATTGGATTCGATCTTCGGGCTCCGCCCAACGAACGCTCAGGTGGCAGCCTGAGCGTTTGTCGTTTCCGCCGTTCGGCGTGTGAGCAGTTCTAGTCAGGGCGACATTTTCACTCCTTCCCATGGGCGCGATACGCACGGCCGCGCTTATCGCGGCTGAGCGCGGCCATGATTCCGATGGAGGTGAAGAGTCGGCAAGAAAATTCTACTTCTAGAGATCTTGCGAGATGAACTTAGAGCGCTATAGGTCGTGCAGATTGCTTGATTTTATGCCATCTGATGGATGTATATAGATACAGGTAACCTGTTCCGTATGTGAAATCTGTTTATCGCGGTCTCGTTTTCTAAATTTGTATCATGGAATTCGCGCCGAATTCGATCCGTGCTCGTGATCCGGGGCCCCATGCTTTGCGATCCAGCAGGGTGGCATGAGGGCGTCCGCTTCCGAGGTGGTCCCGGTGGCCTTCTGTTGGGCTTCAGAGCCGGATGGCGCGTATACATCGCGGGCGGGGAGGCTGCTCCGCCTCCGATGGGCTGGAGCCGTCGTGGCGAGCCTCGCCTTCCTGCGCTATATTTCCAAGCGCGCCCCCAAGGGGGCCATGCCCATGCTTCAAGGCTTGATCAATTTCGCGATGACGCTGCCCCGGGGCGGCGATCGTAGTCGGCGTGGCCTGGGCGATACATCGCCGCCAAAGGCATCACGGCTCACGCCACACGCCATCGGCCGAATAGGTACTTCGGCCGTTCTGGGCGGCCCATCGGGTCGGTTGGGCGCAAGAGGTGGACCTCCGCCCGGACAACGGCCGGCTTGCTGGCGGCGGGTTCGGTCCTGAACTAACCTTCCTGGGCCAAAGGGTCGGTTCGAAGATCGGCCCAGCATTGATTGCTGGTGCGCTCGTCACCTTCTTGGTTCGAAGGCGGCGGCGGCGGCCAACTCGCGAGCATCGTTTGAAGCGCGATGCCCTAGCCGTCAGGCGTCTGCAGGGTCGTTCATTTCCGCTCTCGGCATAGGCCGGGCGGATTCCTTTAAGACGGGCAACGGACCTAGTAGCAGGCCAGCTTGGCTGGTGAGTTCGGCAAAATGTGAGCGGAAGTAGGGGTAGGCGGCGAAAACGCCAACTCGGCCGAAGAAGGTTTCCGCCGCCGTATCGGTCGGGCTCCCCTTGATCGCATAGTCCACCAAATAGCGGCACTTGGCCACCACGATGCGCTTACGTCCTGTGCGGCAGACGACTTCGGCTACGACAGAGCCGGAGAGGCGGTCCCGCTTCGCGTTAAACGCCACACCTTGGGCCTCGCATCCGTAACTGCGTTTCCAGCTCGACTTGTCACGCTGATAGGCTTCCGCCTCCACCGTGAACTCGGAGTGGATGAGCCGAACCGACAGCAACTCCGCTGCGTCCACGGCTGCGCTGTATTCCTCAGGTGCCGGCTCGGCGCTGGTCGTGCTCCCGCCCTTACTCCTCACGCGGCGATTTCCTCCGCAGCCGGAGGCGGATCGTTGGAGGCAGCGGCTTCGAACTGGGAGCCGATCACTCCGTCGGCTGCCGAGGGCGTGTAGCTCTTAACCTTCGAGGGTGGCGCGGCTTCCGTGATTTCATATCGCCAAGCTTCTTCAACTTCGTCGCTAAGGCTGAAGCAGGGGCGCAGTCCGAGGACGTAGCCAATCCGGGCGATTGTGCGAGCTGTGATGTTGCTGCCGTTACCGCCAAGCATTTGGCTGATCCTGGCAGGGGAAACGTGAAGCCTACGGGCAAGCTCAGTCTGCGATACCCGCTGCACCTTCAGGGCCGCCCCGATCTCAACCTGCAGATCGTGAATGAAACGATGCGCGGCGAGGAGTTCCTCGAAGTCTTCGGTGTCGCTGGATATGTGCAACGGCTTCACGGCTTTCTCCTTCATCGATCCAGGAGACCCTTCACTCGAAGCGCCTCGAGGCCCGCTGCCTCTAGTAACTCGGGGCGGGCATTGTCGTTTTTGCGGACAAGGTCAACTCCGGTAAACACCAGAGTAGGTCGTTCGGTCGCCTCGAAGACGACCCCGAACAAGTGGGCGGCGGTCGCGCGAAACGTGAGCACCGGCGGCTCACCGCGACGCACTCCATCCCGACGCCACCCCACTTTCCGAGACAGCTTGCGAGGCGGCGTTTCGGCCGAACCATGACGGGCATAACGCCTGACCAGATCGTACAGCTCGGCGCAGTCGTCCCAGCTCAGTGCTGCTTCCAGCTCCGCCCTCGCCTCGGTCCGAACGACCACGTCCATTCTGTCGGACAGCTTCCGACATCGCTCGTACCCCGCAGGCAGCCCCTCGCGAGGGCCGCTCAAGATGTGCCCCCAACGTTTAACATAGACCTTAAGTTCCGCCCCCGGAAGCTCACTTGTGAATCGGACCTCGTTCCCCGTGGCCGATCTCGCCCCATGCGCCGGGCAATATCAAGCGTCGAAAGGCGGCCGCCCATCGCCTCGTAGTTGCACTCCCAGTCGTGGGCGGCGGCGCGGGGCCCATTGAAATTAATGTCTACATTAAAAATCCGCTTGAAACGCGCATGAGTCTCGCTCATATCGCGAACGGGACGGGTGCGGTGACCGTCGTCTCAGTTCCGCCGCGACACCAACCATGGAGATCGAAATAATGAGCCAGCCCGACGACGTTCCGCACCACCCGAAGCCGAAGACCTACGAGTACTTCGTCGACAACGTGCGCTACACGACCGACCAGCCGGCCCTCACCGGCGCGCAAATCAAGGCCAAGGTGCCGGACTGGCCCGCCGGTTACGGCCTGCTCCTGGACCCTCCTGGGGAGCACGGCGAGGAGCGCCTGATCGCCGATGACGAAGTGGTGCGCTTCGACGAGGGCCACGGGCACCTGCACTTCACCCGCGTCCCCCCCGCCAGCTACGGCGGCTAAGCGATGTTCGAGGCGCAGCTTCAGGCGCTCGTGGCCCGCTATCCGGGCACGAGCGCCACGCCGCTCTCGGGAGGCGGCCACCTGGTGACCGTGCCGGACGTGGTCACCGGGGCCGGGTGGTCCAAGCCGCGCGTTACCGTGCGGTTCGTTGCCCCGCAGGGGTTCCCCTACGCCAATCCGGACAGCTTCTGGGTGGACGAGGACCTGCGCCTAGCCGGCGGAGGGCATCCCCAGAATGTGCAGTTCACGCCCATGCCTGACGGAGCGGCGACGCTGATGTGGTTCAGCTGGCACCTCTGCCAGCCCTGGGACCCAAACCGCGACACCCTCCTCACCTGGATGGCCGTGGTCGGCGAGCGCTTCCGGGCTGCGCGATGAACGAGATTCGGATTCCGGCGCCGCAGTGGGAAGACGTCGCTACGCCAGCTCTTCTCGAGCAGAAGGAGACCTGCATGTCCTTCTTCACCCGGACGGGCTTCGGCGGACGCGCCCTCTCGGTCCTGGCGGAAAGGGCGCCCGCCGGCGCGTATCTGCGCCGCACAGACGTGGCCGCGGAGCTGGCTCCGGCATATCTCGTCGAGCTCACCGCGCGCGCCCGCCGAATGGGGGCGGGCTTGGTGATGGCCCATACCCACCCCTTCGATCACGGGATGCCGGAGTTTTCCGATGTAGATAACGCCGGCGAGGAGCCCCTGCGGGCCTTCCTGGAGGCGCGACTGCCCACGCAACCTCATGCGGCGATGGTCATCTCGCAGGGGGGGGTGCGGGCCAGGGTTCTAGGCGGTGCGGCCGCGGTCAAGGTAGTGCGGGTTGGCGCGGAGGTCCGCACCCTCTTCGATCCCGACTTGAGTGCCTCATCTTTTTCGCACGACGTCTACGACCGTCAGGTTCGTGCCTTTGGTCGCGCTGGCCAGACGGCCATCGCTAGCACCGAAGTCGCGCTGGTGGGCCTGGGTGGCACCGGCTCGGTGGTCGCCCAGGAGCTGGCGCATCTAGGAGTACGGCGCTTCCTGCTGATCGATCCGGATAAGCTCGAGACGAGCAACCGGAACCGGGTGTTTGGCGCCCAACCTGAGCTGATCGGCCGTCACAAGGTCGAGATCGCCGCCGAGAATATCCTGAAGGTAAACCCCCAGGCTCAGATCGAGACGCGGGTCGAAGACGTGCTCACTCGCGCCGCGGCCGATCGCCTGGCGGAATCCGACTTCATCTTTCTGTGCACTGACAGCCATGCCAGCCGAGCGATGGTCTCCCAGCTGGCCTACCAGCACCTGGTGCCGGCTATCGACATGGGCGTTTCCATCGGCGTCGGGGATGCGGGCGAGGTGCGCGAGATCACGGGACGGGCTCAGATGCTCGCCCCAGGCCTCGGTTGCCTCCTTTGCGCCGGAGCCATCAGCTCCGAGGTGGTGCGCATTGAGATGATGACGGAGGTGCAACGAGCCCAGGATCCTTATTTCCGCGGGCAGGGTGAGCCTCAGCCGGCGGTCGTTTCGCTCAACGCCACCATGTCGTCCCTCGCCGTCAGCATGTTCATGGGCGCGGTCACCTCCGCGCCCTTCCGCGCGCGCTATCAATGGTACGACGGTGTAACCGGCCGACTGCGGACACCGACGGTGGGACGAAATCCTGGGTGCCTTGTCTGTTCATCATCGGGCGTGATTGGCCACGGCCCCTCGGCGACCAACCCGCTGAGAGGCGCACGATGATCGTCCCCCGCAGACTTCTCCGGCCAGAGCGGGACGTCGTCCTGGTCCTCGGCGACGCAATCTCGGATGCGGCGCGCGCCGAATTCGAAAATCGCGGCCTGCGTCTCGCGCTGTTGTCGGCTGCCCCGACCATCAGCGATCTGAATCGCGCCCGTGGCGTCCTCATCCATCTGGACACTGGTCGAGCCATCACTGAATTGCTGCCGCGAGCAGGGGCCAGTTGGATCGACCACGGGCTTCTGATCTGCGTGAGCACCGCGGATGACGCCAGTCAGCTCGTGGCCAGCGACCTGCTGAGGGGTCTGCCGCCCGATCAGGTGGAGCGCAAAGTCCTTCCCCCGGCCTACGTCTTCCCTGAACTGCTCGCGCGGCATGATCCGGGGCCAGCGGCCGACGGGGCTTTCACCCCAGAGTACGTGGGCAACGTGGAGCCTCTCGACGATGAGGACCACCTGCTGATGAGCCGCGCGCTTGCCGGGTACGGGCAAGTCCGGCTCGAAGAACTAAGCCCGGGTTTATCGGGTGCGCGCGTTTTCACCGTTCACACGACGCGTGGCAACTCCTTCGGCAACTGGGGGCAACCCTTGTTCGCCAAGTTCGACAGACGCTCCAAGATCCTCCAGGAGGCAGATGGCTATCGGGCGGCAAAGCCCTTCATCCCCTTCGGTATGTGTCCGGAGATCGAGCAGGTTCGGCTGGGAGCCCGGCGCGGCCTTCTGGTCGGCAGCCTCGTGGACCAGTCTGAAGCGCTCTGGGACGTGGCGCGGCGGGGCTTGGCCGCCACAGCTATCTTCAACCTATTCGATATGACACTGGGCGCCTGGCGCGCGCAAGGGCTGCGGGTTCAGCCGTCCAACGGTTCGATGTGGCAAGCGTTGGAAGGCGCTCGGATCATTCGAGCGGACAAGATCAGGTCCGAATATTACGAGACGGCGTGCGGGCGCGGCGAGGCTCTGACACCTGAGGAAATCGTCGAGCTGCTACGGCCGCTCAACCGGCCGCACCGCGTCGGCCCCATCCACGGCGATCTACATGCCGACAACGTGCGGGTGCGTCGGGGGGAAGCGATCCTCATCGACATGGCTTCTGTCTGCAACGGGCCACTGGCGGCCGACGTGGCCCTGCTCGAAACCTGGTTCGCGATCGCCCTCAAGGACGATGAGCACAACGACAACTATCACGACCCGGAATGGGAGGAGGTGGTCGAGGCTCTCTATGCGCCAAACGCCTTTATCCTGAGCCCTCCGCCGAGCGAGGCTGGCATGAAGTATCGCTGGATGTGGGATGTCATCCGTCAGCTGCGCACCATCGGTATCGCGAACCAGTGCAGTTCAGATGAATATCGGCTCGCCGTCGTCGCGGGCCTTCTGCGTCGATGCATGTTCCCGGCGACCTGCCGCCGAGACAAGGGCCGGCGAAGGACGGCATACCGCCTCGCATCGCGCTTGGTCGAGGCCTTGAGTGCTCACGAGGAGACTACGCTTGCGACCCTCTGAACCTGTACGTCGACTGACGCTGCGGGGAACGGTAACCCGGCGGCACGAAGCCGATCCGCTCGCGACCGCGCCGGGTGACACTGTCCTTGTGCACCGCGACCGGCCTCGCGCGCTTGTCATCGCCTGCCCGGACGGCTGCGGCGAGAAACTCACCGTCAACCTTGATCCGGCGCTCGGGCCTCCATGGAGACTTTACCACACGAAGCGGGGGTTGACCCTTTACCCTTCTGTCTGGCGGGACAGCGGATGTGGTAGTCACTTCATTGTCTGGAACAACACTGTTCAGTGGTGCGACCGTTGGGAAGCCGGCAATCGGGAGCCAGAGCCCGAGCAGGCCTTCCCGGACCTCGTCCGCGAGGTAGCAGCTCGTCTTGATGAAAGATTGCGTCCCTACGTCACCGTCGCCGGTGAACTCGACGAAGTGCCCTGGGAGGTTCTGCGCGCCTGCCGCGCCCTTGCCCGTGCCGGACGGGCGGTGGAAGGCACCGGGAAACAGAGCGGGTGGTTTCGCCGAAGTGTCTAATCGCACGGGCCTTGAGAGGGCCTGCGAGCGCTCAGCACAACGCATCGATAGGCGCGGGAACGGATGAATCATGAACGCGAAGACGATCAATGAAACGTACTTTGTGGTGGGTGCTGGTTTTGAGAGCGGCTCAGTCTTTCTCACGAACGAAGGCGATATGGGTGCGCGACCCGAGAACGCCCGACGCTTCACGGATGAGCTTGAAGCCAAGACGGTAGGAATTCACGACGCGAAGAAGATTCCGGCGGGGAAGCAACTCGACTGGCGGGTCATTGGCGTCCACACAACCCACGTCTTCACACCCACCTAAGCTGCGAGGGTTCGGCATCGAATTTCGCCCTCGCCAACTGACGCAATGTCTCCTCACGTCGCGGCCCTGACGCCGATCCCCGTGAGGTGCATCAAGGAACTATCAACGGCTCCGCACTATTGACAGAGAGCCGCGCATCGCCAGATAAGCGGCACATCACTCCTCCGGTGGCCTCGGCTGCCGGACGCGCGGCGGCCCCTCGGGGCCGCCGTAGCATTATCTGGCCCCCAAGATGCGGACGTACGTCTACATTGACGGGTTCAACCTGTATTACGGCCTTCTGAAGGGTTCGCCGTATAAGTGGTTGAATCTACAGGCGCTCTTCGAGGCCGTTCTCGCCAAGAACGACGTCTGCAAGATCCGCTACTTCACCGCCAAGGTGGAGGCGCGGGCCGTCGACCCCGATCTGCCCGTGCGACAGGCCACCTACGTCCGCGCGCTCAACACCTTGCCGAAGGTGGACGTGCATTTCGGAACATTCCTGGCCTCATGCGTCCGTGCGCCGGAGGTCGAGGTCGATCCGCAGGGTCAGCCGAAGAGGGTGAACGGTCGTCCGGTGGTGAAGGTGGCGGCTAGTGGCAAGCCGATTATGCGGTGGGTGCACAAGACCGAAGAGAAGGGATCCGACGTTAACCTCGCCGCGCATCTTCTCAGGGACGTCTATCGCGGCGACTGTGAATGCGCCGTAGTGGTGTCGAACGACTCCGACCTGCTCACCCCTATCCGGATGATCAAGGAGGACGCCAAGATTCCCGTGGGTCTCATTCCGCCGCGCCCGAACGGCAGCCTCGAGCTCAAAAGGCTGAGCACCTTCCGCAAGGAAATCCGAACGCACCACCTGCAGGCGGCCCAGTTCCCCGACATTTTCAAGGACAAGGTCGGCACGATCACGAAGCCCGCGGGCTGGTGAGTTTGAGCGGCCTATAGAGCCGCCTGGGCATCGCCGCGGAATGTTCCGCAACTCTGCATCAGAGGCCGATCCTGATGTCCGGAGGTGGCGCGACGCAGCCTGTGGCCAGCCTTATCTGGTTTTTGGGCCACTCTTAGGTGGTCCCGACAATCTTCTGGCGGCCCGGGAGGGACTCGAACCCCCGACCTTGGCTTTAGGAAAGCCCTGCTCTATCCGGCTGAGCTACCGGGCCGCGCGGGAGGCGTGATAGCGTTCGCGCGGGTCTCGTGCAAACGCGGCCGCTTCAGGCGTTCGGGGGAGCCGGCTGCATGGGACTGCTGCGCCATTTTCGCGTGCTCTATGTCCAGGTGCTGGTGGGCGTCGCCCTCGGGCTGGCGGTCGGCGCGCTGTGGCCGGAGGTCGGCGCGAGCCTGAAGCCGCTCGGCGACGCCTTCATCAAGCTGATCAAGATGGCCATCGCGCCGGTGGTGTTCTGCACCGTGGCCGGGGGCATCGCCCGGATGAGCGATCTCAAGGCCTTCGGGCGGCTGGGCCTGCGCACCCTCGTTTATTTCGAGGCGGTCTCCACCCTGGCCCTGCTGGTCGGCCTCCTCGTCGGCGAGGTGCTGAAGCCCGGCGCCGGCTTCAATGTCGATCCGGCGAGCCTCGACCCGAAGATCGGGGCCGGCTACGCGGCCCAGGCCAAGCACGCCGAAAGCGTGGTCGAATACCTCTTGAACCTGATCCCCGACACCTTCCTCGGCGCCTTCGCGCGCGGCGACCTCCTGGAGGTGCTGGTGGTGGCCATCCTCACCGGCTTCGCCTGCACGCGGATGGGCGAGTTCGGCGAGAAGACCGCCGAGGCGCTCGACCAGATCGGCAAGCTGTTCTTCGGCATCATCGGGGTGGTCGTGAAGCTCGCCCCCATCGGCGCCTTCGGGGCCATGGCCTTCACGATCGGCAAGTACGGCCTGCCGGCGCTGGTGAAGCTCGGGGCGCTGGTGGCGGCGGTCTATTCGACCTCGCTGCTGTTCGTGCTGGTGGTGCTGGGCGCGATCGCGGCCCTGGCCGGCTTCTCGATCCTGAAGTTCCTCAACTACATCCGCGAGGAGCTGCTGATCGTCCTCGGCGCCTCGTCGTCCGAGGCGGTGCTGCCGCAGATGATGGCCAAGCTGCAGCGGCTCGGCGCAGGCAAGACCACGGTGGGCCTGGTGATCCCGACCGGCTATTCCTTCAACCTCGACGGCACCAACATCTACATGACCATGGCCACCCTGTTCCTGGCCCAGGCGACCAACACGCCGCTGAGCTGGGAGCAGGAGGCGACCCTGCTCGGCGTGGCCATGCTGACGTCGAAGGGGGCGAGCGGCGTCACCGGCGCGGGCTTCATCACCCTTGCCGCCACCCTGGCGGTGATCCCCGACCTGCCGATCGCCTCCCTGGCCCTGCTGGTCGGCGTCGACCGCTTCATGAGCGAATGCCGGGCGCTGACCAACCTGGTGGGCAACGGGGTCGCGACCCTGGTCCTCGCCCGCTGGGAGAGGGACCTCGACCGCGAGACGCTGAAGGCGGAGCTCGACCGAGGCCCCGGCGTCCAGGCCGAGCCGCTGCTGGGCTCGGCCGAGGCGGATTAGGCCGCGGCGTAGGCGACGAGGGCGATGATCGCGGCGACCAGCACGATCGCCAGGACCGCAAGGGTCCAGGTCTCCGGTCCCTGGCGCTGGCTCTCAGGGCTGGACGTCTCGTCGGGACGGCGTCCCAGGGCGCGGGTCATCTGAACCTCCTCGTGCGCCCCGGCAAACGGCCGGACGCGGAGAGGCGTTCCGCGCAAACGAAAGCGCCCGGTTCGCAGGAACCGGGCGCTTCGACTTTGCCTGTCGGTCAGGTCGGAAGGGTCAGGCGGCCGCGGCCGTCTTCACCAGCGACTTGTTGAGCAGCGAGATGGCCGCGTCGCGGTCGATGCGCTCGATGGCGGCGACTTCGCGGGCCATGCGGTCCAGCGCCGATTCATAGAGCTGGCGCTCCGAATAGGACTGTTCCGGCTGGTTCTCGGCGCGGTGCAGGTCGCGCACCACCTCGGCGATCGAGATCAGGTCGCCGGAGTTGATCTTGGCTTCGTACTCCTGGGCGCGGCGCGACCACATGGTGCGCTTCACCCGGGCGCGGCCCTTCAGGGTGGTCAGGGCCTTGGAGACCACATTGCCCTCGGCCAGCGGCCGCAGGCCGGCGGTCCGGGCCTTGGCGGTCGGCACGCGCAGCGTCATCTTCTCGTGGTCGAAGGTGATGACATAGACCTCAAGTTTCAGACCGGCGACTTCCTGGGTTTCGATCCCCTGCACCTGACCCACGCCGTGGGCGGGGTAGACGACGTGATCGCCAACCGAGAAATCGTGACCGTTCTTGCTCATCGAAACCTCTCAATCCAGATCCGGGCCATTACCGGACCGCTGACGCGAGCACCCGCTGAGCGACAAAACCACACTGTCCGCGAAACGTGACGCGGCGGCATCGTCGGCTGGAGCGGGTTTAGACCTCTAAGACACCCTTCGCGCGAACCTGGCGTGGAGCGCCGGGACGGCTGTTCTTTCCGGAAGACGGGCAGGGCGGATCGCCTTTCGCCACGTCACCCGTGGTGAATAGCACAAAATTAAGCCGAATGAAAGGCTTGCCCCAAGGCGCAGCCAACTAGAGGGGCCAGAGGTCGCCACGGTTGTGCTGCAACCGCGGCGCGGGCGGCAAGGCTCAGGAGCCGCGGCCGGGCTTCTCGGAGAAGTATTTCTCGAACTTCCCCGTCTCGCGTTCGTACTCTTCGCGGTCTTCCGGCGGCGTGCCCTTCACCGTGATGTTGGGCCACACCTTCGAATACTCCGAGTTGACGCGCAGCCACTTGCCGTCCGGGTCGTCCTCGGTATCCGGCTTGATCGCGTCAACCGGGCATTCCGGCTCGCAGACGCCGCAGTCGATGCATTCGTCCGGGTTGATCGCCAGGAAGTTCTCGCCCTCGTAGAAGCAATCGACCGGGCAGACCTCCACGCAGTCCATGAACTTACATTTGATGCAGGGATCCATCACGATGTAGGTCATGACGTGCAGGTGCTCCGACTTCCTGGGCGCCCAAGGATTCCCAAAAGGATCTGGTGTTCCGAAGGCGGGCGGTTTTTCGGGGCCAAAGGCCCGAATGTCAATGAGACGGACCGTCCAAGGCCTCTGAGGAATTCTGCAAGGCCGAATAGAGGGTGCGCGCTTCGGCCGGCGGCCCGCGCCGCTCACCCAGTCCCTCGACCTGCACGGCGATGAGCCGGCCGCCGACCGCGAAGACCAGCTGGTCGCCGACTTTCACCGGCCGCGAGGATTTCTCAAGGCGGCTTTCCTGGCCCGAGCGGGTCAGGCGCACGCGGCCTTCCTCGACGAAGCGCGCGGCCATGGAGCGGGTCTTGAAGAACCGCGCCCGCCAGAGCCAGACGTCGACCCGCGCGGCGTCCTCGGTCATGCCACGGCCGCCTTCCGGCGGCGCCGGCGGCGCGGCCGGCGGGCCGGGGCCGGCTGGTCCTTGAGGGCGGCGAGGGCGGCGAAGGGCGAGTGCGGCGCCGGCCGGGCGGCGGGCTCGGGCGCCCGCTCGGCCCGACGACGCCAGGCCATGGGCTGGCCCTCCTTCGGCTTCACGGCGGGGGCGTAGCCGAGACCGCGCAGGATCGCCCGGGCGTCGGCCTCGCTCCAGCCCAGCTCCTCGCGGGCCTGATCGGAGAGCACGACGCCGCCGTTCTGCTTGGGCGCGGCGCGCAGGAGTTCGTCGAGCCGTTCCAGCTGGGCCACCGGGGCGGCGAGGCCGCCGACCCGCATCAGGCCATAGGCGGCCAGGGCGCGGGCCGGCAGGGCCTGCGGCGCCGGGCTCGGCCGGTCGATGGACGGACGCCAGTCCGGCGCCTCGCGGACGGCGAAGGCCTGGGCGATGGCGCGGGCGCTGGGCTTGAGCAGGGCCGGCAGGAAGAGGGCGAAGGCGCCGATGCGCACGCCGAGGCTGCGCAGGGTGCGCCGCTCCACCTGGCTCAGCGACTTCACCTCGCCGCGCACCTGGGCGCGCTCGAGCACGCCGCCGTTCTCGATCAGCCGATAGGCGATGCCCCGCGGCAGGCCCTTGATCCTGCCCTCGGCCACGGCCGTTTCCAGCCGGCGCAGGGCGCCCAGCCGGCTGGCGCTCTCGCCGGCCACGAAGGCCTCGAGGCGCCGGGTGGCGCGCTCGCGGGCGGCCGCGTCGCCGAGGTCGCCGAACAGGCGCACGCGGGGCTGGGCGGGCTGGCCGCCGGTCAGGGCGCCCACGGCCTCGCCGCGCCAGAGCACCGCGCCGTCCGGCGTCAGGGCGAAGGCCTCGTCCGGCTCGGCCGCCAGCCGGCCCAGCCGTCGCGCTATCTCGGGACCGAGGGCCTGGCGGGCCGCGGCGCGCAGCGCCTTCTCCTCGAGCACGGTGGCGCCCTGGACGCCCTCGAAGCTGACCCCGGAGAGCTTGCCGACGAAGTGCCCCTCCACCGTCACCGCCCCGTCGTCGGCGACCCCGGCCAGCAGGTCCTCGCGGACCCGGAGGCCGCGCATCAGGGCGCTGGTCCGCCGGTCGACGAACCGAGCCATCAGCTTCTCGTGCAGGGTGTCGGAGAGGCGGTCCTCCAGGCCACGGGTCTTGCCCTGCCATTCCGCCGGATCGACCAGCCAGTCCGGCCGGTTGGCGACATAGGCGAGGGTGCGCACGCTGGCGAGGCGCGCGGCGAGGGCGTCGATCTCGCCGTCGGTGCGGTCGAGGTGGGCGTACTGCTTGGCGATCCAGTCGTCGGGGATCCGCCGTCGGCCGGTGGTCAGGTGGAAGAAGAAGTCACGCGCCAGGCGGATGTGGTCGTCGGTGGCCACCTTGCGGAAGTCCGGCGTCTGGCAGACGTCCCACAGCCGGGCCAGGGCGACGTGGTCGCGGACGCGGTCGGCCACGTCGGGGTCCTCGGCGAGGCGGCGCAGGGTGGTCTCGTCGAGCGCCTCGGCGGCGAGCTTCAGCCCCTCGCGGGAGGGCGGCTCGGCCAGGGAGCGCTGCAGGGCCGCGAGCGAGCTGAAATCCAGCTTGGCGTTGCGCCACTCCGCCCCGGCCACCGGTTCGAAGCGGTGCTCCTGCACGGCCTCGACGAGGTCGGTGTCGAGGTCTTCGGCCTCGCCGGTGACGCCGAAGGTGCCGTCGCGCTGGAAGCGGCCGGCGCGGCCGGCGATCTGGCCGATCTCCTGGGGCGTCAGGAAGCGCGTCCGGCGGCCGTCGAACTTGCGCACGCCGGCGAAGGCGACATGGTCGACGTCCATGTTGAGGCCCATGCCGATGGCGTCGGTGGCCACCAGGAAATCGACCTCGCCGGACTGGTAGAGCTCGACCTGGGCGTTGCGCGTCCGCGGGCTGAGCGAGCCCATGACCACGGCCGCGCCGCCCCGCTGTCGGCGGATCAGCTCGGCGATGGCGTAGACCTGGTCGGCGGAGAAGGCGACGACGGCGCTGCGCCGGGGCAGGCGCGTCAGCTTCTTGGGGCCGGAATAGGTGAGGCTGGAGAACCGCTCGCGGGTGACGATCTCGGCGTGCGGCAGCAGGCGGCGGATCAGCGGGGCCATGGTGGCGGCGCCCAGCAGCATGGTCTCGGCCGTGCCGCGGGCGTGCAACAGGCGGTGGGTGAAGACGTGGCCGCGCTCGGGGTCGGCGCAGAGCTGGATCTCGTCGACCGCCAGGAACTCCACCTCGCGGGACAGCGGCATCGCCTCGACCGTGCAGATGAAATACTGCGGCCGCGGCGGGATGATCTTCTCCTCGCCGGTGATCAGGGCCACCGAACGCGCGCCGCGCGCCTTGACCACCCGATCGTAGATCTCCCGGGCCAACAGCCGCAGCGGCAGGCCGATCATGCCCGAGGCGTGACCCAGCATTCGCTCGACCGCCAGATGGGTCTTGCCGGTGTTGGTGGGACCCAGCGCTGCCACGAGGCGCGGCGGCGCCGCCCCGGTCGGGCGGTGGCTCATGAGCTGAAGATGGGGTTGGCGAAAGAGTCGGACAAGCGAGACCGGAGGTCGCGGAACCGAAGTGCAGGCCCTGCATCGCGACCGGTCAACGCCTTGGAACTCCTACGCAATACCTGCACTCGCCAAGACGACGCGCGAGCGGGCCGCGCGTTCCGCCGCCTATCATTTCACCGATCGGTCGGATCGAGCCGGAAAGCCAGGGGCAGCAGCTCCTCGATGGTGCGCGTCTCGGCCGCGCCGTCGGGAGAGAGGCTCACCACCTCGCAGCCCGGCCGGGCGAGCTCGAGGATCTTCTGGCGGCAGCCGCCGCACGGCCAGATGTGGCCGGGAAGATCGGAGGCGACGAACACCCGCACCAAGGCCGGCTCGCCCGCCGTCACCGCCGCCCCGATCGCCGAGGCCTCGGCGCACCAGCCCTGCGGATAGGCCGCGTTCTCGACATTGACGCCATAGTGCAGGGCCCCGGCCGCGGTCTCTACGGCGACGGCGACGTGGACCTTGGAATAGGGGGCGTGGGCGTTGGCCAGGCGGCGCCGCAGCTCGGCGGCGACGGTAGCGGGCGCGGTCATGTGGGGTGGTTCGTCCCTTGGGTGATCGAGGGACGGCGAAGACTAGGCGAGGGTTCAGCCGGCGTCCACGCCGGCCTTGAGGATCGCAAGCAGGGCCGGCACGCAGAGCGCCGAGTTCTCCGCCGCCATCAGCTCCATCTCGTAGTAGGTGACGTGGCTCTCCTCCCCGGCAAGGTCGGAGAGGGTGCGGATGACGTAGAGCGGCCGCTTCCAGGCGTCGGCCACCTGGCGGAGGGCCCCGCTCTCCATGTCGATGGCGTCGGCGGCGAAGCGGGCGCGCAGGGCGTCGCGGGTCTCGCCGCAGTTCAGGAAGTAGTCGGCGGTGACGATAGCGCCGCGGCGGATCGGATGGCCGAGCCGCTCGGCCACGGCGTCCTCCAGGCGCTCGAGCGCCGAGCGGACGTGCGGCTGGACGGGCGGCGCCTCGCTTAGCTCGGGCGCGCCGATCGGGATCTCGCCGGAGGCGGTGGCGGTGAGCTGGCCGCCGGTCACCACCCCGAAATCGTGGATCGCCAGCCGCTCGGCCAGCACCACGGCCCCGACCGGCAGTTCCGGGTTCAGTCCGCCGGCGACGCCGGAGCAGATCAGGGCCTCCACCTCGAACAGGCTGAGCAGCAGGGTGGCGGCGGCCGCGGCGTTGACCTTGCCGATGCCGGTCTGGGCCAGCACCAGGTCGTGGCCGTCGTGACGCCCGCGCCAGACGCGGGTCGGGCCGTGAAGCTCCGGCTCGGGATCCAGATGCAGCTGGGCGCGGACGGCTTCCAGCTCCTCCGGCGTGGCGCAGAGGATGCCGATGCTCACCAGAGGCTCCCGGCGGCGCGGGCCGGCCACTCGGCGTCGTAGGCCGGGCCGCCGACCTCTCCGTCCGTGAGCGCGGCGAGGATCGCGCCGGGCGTCGGCAGGGACTTGGGATCGGCCTGCGCGGCAGGGTCCCAGAGCCGGGAGCGGACGATCGCGCGGGCGCACTGGAAGTAGGCGACCTCCACATTGACCAGGATGACCGAGCGGGGCGCCTTGCCGTCCACGGCGAAGCTTTCCAGCAGGTCGGGGTCGGTGGTGAGGACCGCGCGACCGTTGACCCGGAAGGTCGTCCCCGAGCCGGGGATCAGGAACAGCAGCGCGACGCGCGGGTCGCGGACGATGTTCCTCAGGGAATCGATGCGGTTGTTGCCGCGCCGGTCGGGCAGGGCGAGGGTCCGCTCGTCGAGGATGCGGACGAAGCCCCGGGCGTCGCCCCGCGGGCTGCAGTCGAGGCCCTCGGGCCCGACGGTGGCCAGGGCCACGAACGGAGAGGCCTCGATGAGCTGGCGGTAGTGCGGGGTGATCCGCGCGACTTCCTTGACGGTCGAAGCCGGGGTGACCGGCCCGTCGTAGATCTCGGCGAGCTGATCGAGGTCCTGGATGATCATGGACCCGTATATGGCCCGGCCCGGCCGTTTGCCCAACGGCCGAGCCGGTCCCAATCGGATCAGGCTTTCCGGGTGCTGGCGACGTAGTCGTCGATGACGCGGTCGAGCACCGTCAGCGGCACGCCGCCGGCCAGCAGGCCCGCGTCGTGGAACTTCTTGATGTCGAACTTCGGACCCAGCGCCTTCTTCGCGCGCTCGCGGGCGTTCAGCCAGGTGATCTTGCCGACCATGTAGCTGGAGGCCTGGCCGGGCCACACGCAGTAGCGCTCGATCTCGGTGACGGCGGTGGCTTCGTTGTCGCCGATGTTGTCGACCATGTACTTGACGGCCTGCTCGCGGCTCCAGCGCTTGTGGTGCATGCCGCTGTCGACCACCAGGCGCACGGCCCGGAACATGGCGTCGTGGATCATGCCGATGTGGCCGAGCACGTCGTGGTCGTACATGCCCATCTCGACGGCGAGGTTCTCGGCGTAGAGCGCCCAACCCTCGGAATAGCCGGAGAAGCCGATCACCTTGCGGATCAGGGGCAGGTCGCCGGCCTCGTTGTTGAGCGAGAGCTGCAGGTGGTGCCCCGGAATCCCCTCGTGATAGGTGAGGGTGGGCAGGGACCAGGCCGGGTTCTCGGCGGTGTCGCGCAGGTTGATCCAGTAGATCCCCGGCCGCTTCCCGTCGAGCGAGGGCGAATAGTAGTAGCCGCCCGGCGCGCCGGCCTCGATGGCCTTGGGCACGCGGCGGATCTCCAGCGGCGCCTTCGGCAACTGGCCGAAGTAGCCGGGCAGCTTGGCCTGGACCACCTTGACCTTGTCGTTCAGCGCCTTGAGCAGCTGCTCCTTGCCGGCGTCGGTGTTCGGGTAGAGCTGCTTGGGATCCTTGGCCATGGCGCGGTAGCGCTCGCCGACGCTCCCCTTGGCGTAGCCGGCCTTCCTCATCAGCACGTCCGCCTGGGCGCCGAGGCTCTTCACCAGCTCCAGGCCCATGGCGTGGACCTCGTCGGGGGTGATGTTGGCGGTCGTGTATTGGCGCAGCGAGACCCGGTAGTAGTCCTCGCCGTCGGGCAGACGCCAGACGCCGGCGTCGTGCACGGCCTTGGGCCGCAGGCTCTCCAGCAGCGCGGCCTGGCGGGCGAGCGCCGGGCGCACCTTCTCGGCGTAGAGGCCCTCGGCCTGCGCCGCCCAGTCGCCGGCGATGTTCTTCTCCTTGGTGCGGCGCAGGAGGCTCGCCACCATCGGCGCCTTGTCGGGCGTGTAGGCGAGGAACGACTTGAGCTGGGTCAGCGCCTTGTCGAGCACGAAGTCCGGCGGGGTGACGCCGAGGGCCACGTCGTGGCGGGCCACCTCGGCCTCCTGGTCGAGGAGCCGGGCGAAGGCCTCCATCCGCGCCATGTAGGCGTCGGCGTCGCCCTTGGCCTCGATCACGTGCTGGGTGTCGAGGAAGTCCGGCATCTGCTGGTAGGCGCCGGTGAGCTGGGAGACCACATAGGGCGCGCCGGCGCCGACGCCGCCATACTGGAACTTGCGGCTGCCCTCGTCCTGGACGTCCAGGGTGAACTCGACGGTGTCGTAGTTGACCGCGTCCATGCCCGAGAGCTGCTTGCGGTCCAGGGTGCGAAGCTCGGCGAGCTGGCCGGCGTTGATCGCCTTGCTCTCCGCGTTGGCGGTGAGCGAGAAGTCCGACAGCTCGTACTTGGTCCAGGCCAGGTCGCCCTTGTCGATGCCGAGGCTCGTCGCCAGCTCCGGCGAGCGGCGGAACGCCTGGGCCATGAAGCGGTCGAACATGGCGTACATCTTGGCCGCTTCACCCGTGGGCTTTGCGGCCGTGGCGGCGGTGGCGAGTTTCGGCACGACGGCCGCAGCGCCGAGCGCGGCCGCGCCGGCGAGGAGATCACGACGAGTGGTCATGGAAGAAAGAGCCCCCAAACATGCAGATTGGGGGCGAACCTAGGCGGCTTGGCCGCCGATCGCCGGTTAATTCGCTGTAACCCGCGCCGTAGCCCGGTCAGTCGAGAGTGCGCCGATAGCGGATCATGGCCAGGGCCGTGACGATGCAGACGAAGGCCAGCAGGGCCGCGAGTTCGCGCCACTGGTCCGCCAGCGACTGGCCCTTGAGTAGGGAGCCGCGGACGACCCGCAGGAAGTGGGTCACCGGAATCACCTGGCCGATGAACTGCGCCCAGGCCGGCATGCCGCGGAAGGGGAACATGAAGCCCGACAGCAGGATCGAGGGGAGCATGTAGAAGAAGCTCATCTGCATGGCCTGGAGCTGCGAGCGGGCGACCGTCGAGATCAGGAAGCCCAGGGCGAGCGAGCCGACGATGAACAGGGCGACGCCGGCGAAGAGGCCGGTCCAGCCGCCCTGCATCGGCACGTGGAACAGGAACCGCGCCAGGAGCAGGATGATCGCCGTCTGGGTGAGGCCCACCAGCACATAGGGCGCGAGCTTGCCGATCATCACCTCGATCGGCTCGACGGGCGTGGCGAGCAGGCTCTCCATCGTGCCCCGCTCGGTTTCGCGGGTCACCGACAGGGCGGTCATGATGACGAGGGTGATCGAGAGGATGACGCCCAGCAGCCCCGGCACGATGTTGTACTGGGTGATGGCCTCGGGGTTGTAGCGCGCGTGGACCACCACCTCGAACGGCGGGGCGGCGGCCGAGCGCGGCGCGAGCGCGCCCTTCAGGTCCTCGGCCAGGGCCTGTTTCGGCAAGCCGGCCAGGGCCGCGACCGCCCCGCCGGTGGCGGACGGGTCGGTGGCGTCGGCCTCCACGAGAATCTGAGCCCTGTCGCCGCGCGCCACGCGGCGGGTGAAGTCGCCGGGAATGGTCAGGGCGAACTGGACCTGGCCGGAGCGGATCAGCTCGTCGAGTTCGCCGGGGCTGCGGACCACCTTCTCGAGATCGAAGTAGGCGGAGTTCTTCAGGCTGGCGAGGATCGAGCGCGACAGGCGCGAATCCTCCTGCACGAGGACGGCGGTCGGCAGGTGTCGCGGCTCGGAATTGATCGCGTAGCCGAACAGCAGGAGTTGCACGACCGGGATCAGCAGCATCATGGCGTAGGTCAGGCGGTCGCGGGTGAGCTGTTTGAACTCCTTGGCCATGACGGCCAGGATCCGGAGGCCGGAAAAGCCGCTCATTTAAAGTTGTCCTCCGCGCGGCCCATCAGGTGGATGAAGACGTCCTCGAGGGTCGGCGGGACCTCTTCCCAGCGCCAAGGCTCGCGGCGGTAGGGGGCTATGGCGGCGGCGAGGGCCTGGCGGTCCGGACCGCTGACGTGCAGGGCCGCGCCGAAGGGCGCGACGGTCTCGACGCCGGGCTTGCCGGTGAGCTCGTGGGCCAGGCGGCCGATCCCATCGCCCTCGCCGTGGAAGGTGAAGATGTGCGCGCTCTCGACCACCTCGCGGGCCGTGCCGCGGGCGATCAGCTTGCCGTAGCTGATGTAGGCGATCTCGTGGCAGCGCTCGGCCTCGTCCATGTAGTGGGTGGAGACCAGCACCGTCAGGCCCTCGCCGGCCAGGGCGTGGATCTCGTCCCAGAAGGTCCGGCGCGCCTTCGGGTCGACCCCGGCGGTGGGCTCGTCGAGGAGGAGCAGATTCGGCTCGTGCAGGGTGGCGGCGGCGAGGGCCAGGCGCTGCTTCCAACCGCCGGAGAGCGTGCCGGCGAGCTGGCCGCGGCGCGCCGAGAGGCCGAGCCGGTCCAGGGCGTCGGCGACCCGCTGGCGGCGCCGGTCGAGGCCGTAGACGCGGGCGATGAACTCGAGGTTCTCGGCGATCGAAAGGTCCTCGTAGAGCGAGAACCTCTGGGTCATGTAGCCGGTCCGCCGCTTGATCTCGTCCGCCTGCTTCAGGATGTCGTAGCCGAGGCACGTCCCGCGTCCGCTATCCGGGGTGAGCAGGCCGCAGAGCATGCGCAGGGTCGTGGTCTTGCCCGAGCCGTTGGGACCCAGGAAGCCGCAGATCCGCCCCTCCGCCACCTGGATGGTGACGTCCTGCACCACCCGCTTGTCGCCAAAGCTCTTGTTGAGGTCGGCGACGTCGATGGCGAGTGACGGGGCGGGCGTCGTCACCGCCCCGCCTCCAGCGGAAGGACGTCGACCGGCTGGCCGGGATTGAGCCTGACCGAGGGCAGGGCGCGGATCTGGTAGACGAGCCGGTCGCGGGCGTCGCGGCTGTAGATCACCGGCGGGGTGAACTCCGGCCTCGGGCTCACATAGGTGATCCTGGCGGTCAGGCCCTTGGCGCAGCCGTCGCAGGAGAAACGGATCGTGCGGCCGACCCGGTAGGCCGACAAGGCCTGTTCGGGGACGAACACCTTCACATAGATCCGCGAGTCCGGGAGCAGCGAGAGGATCGGCTGGTTGGCCGGCGCCCATTCGCCCTGCTGGAAGAAGACGTCCTCCACGCGGGCCGACTCGGGGGCTTTGGGAGCGATGTCGGCGAGCCGGGCGCTCGCGCCGGCGAGGCTCGCCTGGGCCTGGCGCACGCGGGCGTCGGCGGCGCGGATCTGGTCGGCGCGGGCCCCCAGGGTGGCGGCGTCGCGCTGGCGGCGGGCCGCGGCGGCCTGGGCCTCGGCGGCCTGGGCGCTCGCGCGGGCGTCGTCGAGCGCTGCCCTGGATTCGAAGCCCTTGGCGGCGAGGGCGGCGACGCGCCGGAACTGGGCCTCGGCGTCGCGGGCCCGGGCCTCGGCGGCGGCGATATTGGCCTCGTAGACCGCGATCTCCACCGGCCGCTGGCCCTTGCGCACGTCGGTGGCCTGGGCCTCGGCGGCCTGGGTCTCCGCCGCGGCCTGGTCGCGGGTGGAGATCACCTGCTTAGGATCGATGGCGAAGAGCTCGGCGCCGGCGTTCACCTCGTCGCCGCGGGCGACCCGCATGGCGGTGACCGTGCCGGCCACCGGGGCGGCGAGATAGAGCGGCTCGCCCTCTACATAGCCGGTGAGCGTCCGGGGCGGGCTGAAGCGCGGCATCAGCACGAGGCCCCCGACGATCGCCAGGGCGAGGACCAGGAGGACTGCGACCAGTATGCGCTGCCGGTTCATGACCGTGCTCCTTCTGCGAGCATGCCGCCGAGCATGGTCTCCACGTGCTGGCGGGCGACCGCGGCGACGTCGAAGGCCGCCGCGCCCACCGGCACGAAGGTTTCGCGCCAGATGACGCCGACCAGCAGGGGAGCGATGAGCTGCATGGCGTAGGTCCGGGGATCGCCGGGCTTCACCTCGCCGCGCGCCTGGGCGGCGGCGACCGCGTCGGTCATGGCGCCCAGCGCCTGGGCCACCAGCCGGTCGTGCCAGACCCGGGCGAGCTCGGGGAAATTTCCGGCCTCGCCGATGACCATCTTCACCACTCCGCCCACCGGCAGGGTCTCGAGGAGACCGGCGATCCGCTCGGGCACGAGGCGCAGGAGGTCGGCGAAGGGGCCGGGATGGGCGGCGATCATGGCCCGCACGGCCTGGATGTTGGGGGCGATGGCCTGCTCCACCACGGCGCGGAACAGGTCCTCCTTGGTCTCGAAGTAGAGATAGAGCGCGCCCTTGGAGACCCCGGCGCGGGCGGCGATCTCGTCGAGCCGGGCGGCGGCGAATCCCTTCTCGGAGAACACCTGCAGCGCCGCCTGGACGATCTCGCCCGGCCGGTCGGCCTTGCGGCGGCGGAATTTGGGAGCCCCCGCGAGCATGTGCGCCTCTGATAACTGACCGGTCAGTTATTAAACCCAGAAGCGGCAGACGGCAAGGCCGCGGCTGCGCGTCGGCGCGCTGAGAGAGGCGATGGTGTCGCGATGATCGGGAACGCGGGGCGCACAAAGCGCGTCCGAATCACTGACTCGCAGCAATTCGATCTTTGTTCACCGCTAGATCTTGTATCTGGAAGCTGCTTCGCCACTAGGGTCAAGCGGATGGCCCGGCGAGAAAGTCGGCGATTCGACGTCCTCGCCTTGACGTCGGCAGGCCCCTTCCTCTATATCGCGCGCTCCCGCGGGCCCGGCCCGCCGTCCTTTTCTTCCCGCGAAGGTTTTTTCGCCATGTCGCGCCGTTGCGAACTCACGGGTGTTGGCCCGCTTGTCGGCCACAACGTGAGCCACTCGAACATCAAGACCAAGCGCCGCTTCCTGCCGGCCCTGTCGCCCACGACCCTGCAGTCGGACGCGCTCGGCCAGTCGTTCAGGCTGCGGGTCACCAATGCCGCGCTGCGCACCCTGGACTTCAAGGGCGGCCTCGACGCCTTCCTGCTGAAGGCCCGCGACGAGGACCTGTCGCCGCGCGCCCTGAAGATCAAGCGTCAGGTGAAGGCCAAGCTCGCCGAGCAGCCCGTCGCCTAAGCGCGACCTTCACGTGTCGTTCCGAAGAGGCCGCCCGCAAGGGCGGCCTTTTTGTTTGGCTATCTGGGCGTCCAGTCGAAGGCCAGGAGGTAGGTCTTCTGGTCGGTGGGCAGGCCGTTGTAGGTCCCGAAGTTGTCGTCCGAGATCAGGTAGAAGCGGATCTTCCCGCTCCCCTGCGGCACAGCGGCGACGCCCTCGAAGTTGTCGACGGTGAGTGGCCGCTTGATCTCCATCTCGTCGAGCACCGCGCCGGCGCGGTCGACCACCTTCAAGCGGATGACATTGCCGCGCAGCGCCGAGTAGCCGCGCAGCAGATAGGCCGTGCGCCCGCCGGGCAGCAGGTCCATGCCGGAGAGCTCCAGGCCCTCGAGGTCGATGCGGCCCGTGGCCGTGCAGCTGGTCGAGACGCGGCACAGGAAGGTCTCGCCGGTCGCCTCGATGCCCACGCGATAGGCGTCCGGCGCGACCGAGGGGTCGGCGACGAGCGCCTCCATTCCCTTGTTGAAGACGTAGCGGATCTGCGGATAGGGCGCCGGCCGCGGCGGCCCGCCGGCCTTCGGATAGAGGAGGATGCGGTCGTGCTGTTCGAAGCTGACGAGCCGGTCGCCGTTCGGCAGGTCCGCGACCCCCTCGGAATCGGCCTCGCGGTCGCCCTTGGCGTGCAGCTCGACGCCATCCTCGCCCTTGATCGCCGTGAGATGGGCCTCGGCGAGCCCCTGCGGCCGGCCGTGGGCATCGAGCACCAGGCGGGCCGTGAGCTGGTCGCCCTCGTCGCCCTCGGCCAGCAGCCGCCCGTCGGGCCAGACCTTCAGGTCCGAAAGCCCGTGCAGGCGCGCCGTGTCGCGCGAGGTGAGCAGCAGGCCGCCGGCGTAGGCGAAGTCGCCGATGCGGTCCTGGCGCGGATCGGCCGGATTGAGCGGCACGGGCTGGGCGTCGATGCGGATCGGCGCGCCGTAGGGCAGGGGATGTTCGGGCAGGGGCGCCTGGGGCGCGCAGGCGGCGAGCGCCAGCGCCGCGGCCAGAGCCCCCCAGCCGAGCCTCACGCCACGGCTCTCCGCACTTCCTTGAAGGTGGAGCGGCGCATGGTGGGCTTGGGCCCTTCGGTGTTCGGCGGCGGCTGCAGCAGCCCGGCCAGGGCCCGGCGGGTCAGCTTCTCGGGCTCTTCCTCGAAGAGCTCGGCGAGCTGCTCGACGATGACGCCGGCGAGCTGCTCGACGTCGACGATGGTTACGGCCCGGCGATAGTAGCGGGTGACGTCGTGGCCGATGCCGATGGCGATCAGCTGCACCGGGCTCTTGCCCTCGATCTCGGCGATCACCTCGCGCAGGTGGCGCTCGAGGTAGTGGCCGGAGTTCACCGACAGGGTCGAATCGTCGACGGGCGCGCCATCGGAGATGACCATCAGGATGCGGCGCTGCTCGGGCCGGCCGATCAGGCGCTGGTGCGCCCACATCAGGGCCTCGCCGTCGATGTTCTCCTTGAGCAGCCCCTCGCGCATCATCAGGCCGAGGTTGCGCCGGGCCCGCCGCCAGGGCGCGTCGGCGGCCTTGTAGATGATGTGGCGCAGGTCGTTCAGCCGGCCCGGCTGGGCGGGCTTGCCGGCCTTCAGCCAGTCCTCGCGGGCCTGGCCGCCCTTCCACGCGCGGGTGGTGAAGCCGAGGATCTCGGTCTTCACGCCGCAGCGCTCGAGGGTGCGCGCCAGGATGTCGGCGCAGACCGCCGCCACCATGATCGGCCGCCCGCGCATCGAGCCGGAGTTATCGATGAGGATGGTCACGACCGTGTCGCGGAACTCGGTGTCGGCCTCCTCCTTGAAGGAGAGCGGCGCGGTCGGGTCGGTGATCACCCGGGTGAGGCGCGAGACGTCGAGCACGCCTTCCTCGAGGTCGAAGCTCCAGGTGCGGTTCTGCTGGGCGAGCAGGCGCCGCTGCAGCTTGTTGGCGAGGCGCGAGACGACGCTCGAGAGGCTGGCGAGCTGCTGGTCGAGGTAGGCGCGCAGCCGGGTCAGCTCCTCGCCGTCGCAGAGCTCCTCGGCGGCGACGATCTCGTCGTGACCGGTGGTGAAGACCTTGTAGGTGGCCACCTTGCCTTCACCCGAGAACTCCGGCCGGGCGGGCTGATCGCCCTCGCCCATGTCCGGCGGCTCGTCGGTGTCCTCGGCGTCGGGGTTCTCCTCGGCCTCCATCATCTGGGAGTCGGCGTCCTGGCTCTCGCGGTGGGTCGCCTCGTCCTCGTCCATGGCGGTCTGCTGGGGCGAGCGGCCTTCGCCCTCGCCCTCTTCGTTCTGGTCCTGGGCCTCGGGTTCGCCCTCTTCGCCCTCGTCCTCGGCCTGGTCCGGCTGGTCGGGCGCCTCGGAGAGATCATCGCCCATGTCGAGATCGCGCAGGATGGTGCGGGCGATCTTGGCGAAGGCCTTCTGGTCGCCGATCGAGGCTTCCAGCTTGTCGAGGTCGGCGCCGGCCTTGGCCTCGACGTCGGCCTTGAAGAGGTTGACCAGCGGCTGGGCCATGGCGGGCGGCGGCTCGCCGGTCAGGCGCTCGCGAACCATCAGGCCGATGACCTCGGCGAGCGGCGGGTTGGCCAGGGCTTCGATCTGGTTGAACGAGCGCTTGGCCCAGGCCTGCTCCACCACGGCCTTGAGGTTCTCGCGCACGCCGCCGAGGGCGTTGGCGCCGATAGCCTCCACGCGCGCGGCCTCGATGGCGTCGTAGATCGGCGCGCCGCCGGCCGAGGCCGGGCGGCCCTTGGCGTGGACGCCGGCGTCGTGGTGGGCGAGGCGCAGCGCCATCTGGTCGGCGAGGCCGCGGATGCGGGCGGCGTCGGTGGGCGTCAGGTCGCGCGGCGGGTGCGGCAGCACCGCCCGCTTGCCCGAAAGCTGCGGGCCTTCGCCCGAGTAGACGATCTCGAGATCGGGCGTCTCGGCAAGCGATCGCGCGGCGTTCGCCAGGGCGCGCTTGAAGGGCTCCAACGGGCTTTCGGGATTCTTGGCCATCTCGCTGTCCGTCTTAGATCAGCATTGCCCCCAGGTGAAACAAGGATCGGAGGCAACGCGGTTTCCCGCACGAACAGGTGAGGCGGAGGAACAGGCTTTGCCGCGGGCACGTTACCCGGGCCGAGGTCTGAAGCAGGCCTTGGCAACCTGAAGGAGAGCGAAATGCTCAAATGGGCCCTGATCTTCGCGATCGTCGCCCTGATCGCCGGCGGCCTCGGCTTCACCGGCGTGGCCGGCGCAGCGGCCGGTATCGCGAAGTTCCTGTTCTTCCTGTTCCTGGTGGGCTTCGTGGTCTTCCTGGTGCTCGGCTTCTGGGCCGGGCGGAAGGTCGCGGGCGACTGAGGAATTCCTCCCCTCAGGGGGAGGTGGCCACAGGCCGGAGGGGGGTGAAGCCCGCAGCGTCAGACGCCGCGCCCTTCGACCCCCTCAGTCCGTTCCGGACAGCTCCCCCCTCAGGGGGAGCATTCGGGGGCCTATTTCTTCGCGAGGTAGGCCTTGGTCTCGGCGCCGACGATGTCCATCAGGTTGCCCATGGCCAGGTTGGCGTCGATCAGGTGCAGGCCCCAGTCGGCGCTGACCTTTCCGAACACGACCACGTCGCCGTTGATGTCGTCGGCCCGCGGGTCGGCCGGGTCGGCGTTCACGTGGACCTGCAGGTAGTTGAAGCCGTCCTTGCTGACGCACTCGGCCGAGAGCAGGCCCGGCGCCGAGACGAAGGGCGTGTCGGGATTGGCCTTGCCCTTCACCCACTCCACCTTGCGCCGGTCGGCGTCGGCGATGTCGGGGCCGGCGTTGGTCAGGTAGGCGTGCAGGGCGCCCTTGCCGCCGGGGGCGAGGTTCGCCGGGTTGGTGCAGGCCGCCTCGCGCCCGCCGTCCGCCTTTCCGAAGCGGCTGTTGGCCGGCGGCGGGACGGTGTCGCGGAAGCTCGCATAGGCGATGACGCAGCCGGTCTGGCTGGCCTTGCGGCACAGCGGCACGTGCTGGAAGAGGCCGGTGTCCTTGCCGGCGTCGACCGGCAGGCGCGTGCCCATCAGGATCGCCGACACGAGCTTCTTCTGCGCCGGCTTCCCGTCGATCTCGTTCTTGATGAGGTTGGTCAGCACGCCCGAACCCTGGGAGTGGCCGACGAGGACCACGCCACGGCCGTGGTTGTCGTGCGCCAGATAGTAGTTCCAGGCGTCGACCACGTCTTCGTAGCCGACGCCGCGGATCTTCGGATCGGCCGAGCCGGGCAGGGGCTTGCCGGCGATGCCGGCGCGCAGGGCGGTGAGCGTCACCTGGCGATAGAGCGGGGCGTAGAGGCGGCACTTGGCGCCGAGGCGGGCGAACTGCTGCTTGACGACGTTCTGCTCTTCCAGCCCCGGCTTCATGTCGGAGATCACGCCGGGATCGTTGGAGACCGTGGGATAGACGTAGAAGCAGTCGATCGGCGCCTTGGGGTTCGGCCGGTAGCGCTCGACGCTCTCCTTGCCGTTCGCCTGCACGATGGTGGTCGTCAGGTCGTAGCCGCAGGCGTTGCCGTCCGTCTTGCCCGGCCGGCAGAGCCAGTTCTCCACCTTCGCATAGTCGTTCTTCGCCGGCGCCTGTTGCGCCTGAGCGCTTGCGGCGGCCATCACGAAGCCCGCGCTCAGAGCGAGCGCGGCCAGCACCTTCCCAGCCATCGGCCCAGCCATTGGTTTCCCCCTGAAATTCTTTAGGCAGCTATGCCCAGAGGATCGCGCGAGGGGCCGCTACGGTCCAGCCATTTCACCGGTGAAATGGGGGGAGATCCTCCCCCCAGGGGGAGAGGGTCCGGAGGACCGGAGGGGGTTCAAGCCCACGAGCGTCAGACGCCGTGCCTTCCAGCCCCCTCAGTCGCTTCGCGACAGCTCCCCCTGTGGGGGAGCATCTGCCGACGTTAGGCCACCCGCACCCGCGCCGTGCTCTCCGGCAGGTCCTGGCCGAAGGCGCGCTGGAAGAACTCGGCGACGGTGCCGCGCTCCAGCTCGTCGCACTTGTTGAGGAAGGTCATCCGGAAGGCGAGCGCGATGTCGCCGCCGAAGATCTCGGCGTTCTGGGCCCAGGTGATCACCGTGCGGGGGCTCATGACCGTCGAGATGTCGCCGTTCATGAAAGCATTCCGGGTCATGTCGGCGACGCGCACCATGGCGTTGATCGTCCGCTTGCCCTCGGCGGTGTTGTAGGCCGGGGCCTTGGCCAGCACGATCTCCGCCTCGACGTCGTGCGCCAGGTAGTTGAGCGTGGTGACGATGGACCAGCGGTCCATCTGGCCTTGGTTGATCTGCTGGGTGCCGTGATAGAGCCCCGTCGTGTCGCCGAGACCGATGGTGTTGGTCGTCGAGAACAGGCGGAAGAACTTGTTCGGCCGGATGACGCGGTTCTGGTCGAGCAGGGTCAGCTTGCCCTGGGCCTCCAGCACGCGCTGGATCACGAACATCACGTCCGGACGGCCGGCGTCGTACTCGTCGAAGACGAGGGCGATCGGGCGCTGGATCGTCCAGGGCAGGATGCCTTCGCGGAACTCGGTGACCTGCTTGCCTTCCTTCAGGACGATGGCGTCCTTGCCGACGAGGTCGATCCGGCTCACGTGGCTGTCGAGGTTCACGCGGATCAGCGGCCAGTTCAGCCGCGCGGCGACCTGCTCGATGTGCGTCGACTTGCCGGTGCCGTGATAGCCCTGGACCATCACCCGGCGGTCGAAGGCGAAGCCGGCGAGGATCGCCTGGGTGGTCTCGGGGTCGAACTTGTAGGCCTCGTCCACCTCCGGCACGTGCGGGTCGCGCTCGCTGAACGCGGGGACCTTCATGTCGAAGTTGACGCCGAACACCTCGCGGGCGTTCACCGTCCGGTCCGGGACCAGGTTGATCAGGGCGTCGTCGGAGGTTTCGAGAACGGTCATGGCGGGGATCGATTACAGTCTCGGGCCAGAAGTGGCAAACAGGTGTTTTGAAAGCCTCGCGCATTGACGCGGGGTGAGGAAAGGTCGGGCGATGTTGCAGGAAGCCGAAAGCCCTTATCGAACCCTTCGCGTCACCGCGCAGCCGTCCGGCTTCGGCGCGGAGATCGTCGGCCTCGATCTCACCCGCCCCTTATCTAAGGAGCAGTTGGCCGATGTGAAGGCCGCCTGGGCCCGTCACGCGGTCGTGGCCTTCCCCGACCAGCCGCTGACGCTGGATCAGCTCGAGGCCTTCACCCAGGCGATCGGGCCGTTCGGCGAGGACCCGTTCATCAAGCCGATGCCCGGCCATCCCAACGTGCTGGAGCTGCGCCGCGAGCCGGACGAGAAGGCGACCAACTTCGGGGCCGGCTGGCATTCGGACTGGAGCTTCCAGAAGACGCCGCCGGCGGCGACGCTGCTGCGCTCCGAGGTGGTGCCGCCGGTGGGCGGCGACACCCTGTTCGCCGACTGCGCGGCCGCGTACGAGGCCCTGTCGCCCACCTTTCGCGAGATGCTGTCCGGACTTCGCGCCGTCCATTCCGCGACCTGCGCCTATGGGACCCAGGGCGTCTTCGCCCGGGAGACCGAGAAGCGGACCATGGAGATCATCGTCTCCTCCGAGGCCGACAAGTCCCTGACGCACCCGCTGGTGCGCACGCACCCGGTCACGGCCCGCAAGGCTCTCTACGTCTCGCCGGTCTATACGGTGGGGATCGAGGGTATGACGCCCGCGGAAAGCGCGGCGATCCTCGGCTTCCTCTTCAAGCACATGACCGAGGAGCGGTTCGTTTACCGGCACAAGTGGCGGCCGGGCATGCTGCTGATGTGGGACAACCGCTGCACGGTCCACTTCGCCGAGGGCGGCTACGACGGCCACCTGCGGGTCATGCATCGCACCACGGTGGCGGGCGAGGAGCCGGTCTAGAAATCCTCCCCCACGAGGGGAGGTGGCCTAGAGGGCCGAGGGGCGCCGCTCACGGGCCTGCAAATGTCCTGACTCTCAACCCCCTCAGTCGCTCCGCGACAGCTCCCCCTGAGGGGGAGCATCTTCAGGCTTCGCGCTTCAGCGGGGCGATGGCGACGAAGCTCACCGCTGCGGCGGCCGCCAGGTACCAGCCGACCGGCGTCAGCCCGCCCCTGTCCGCCAGGGCCTGGGCGACCATAGGCGCGAGGCCGCCGCCCAGGATGCCGCCGACGTTGAAGGCGATGGAGGTGCCGGAGTAGCGCACCCGCGGCGGGAACAGCGCCGGCAGGAAGGCGCCGAGCGGGCCATAGACGAAGCCCATCATGAAGAGGGCGGCCGACAGCCAGGCCCAGATCGCGACCAGCGAGCCCGCGCCCATCACAGGTCCCATGACGAGGCCGACGGCGATCGTGCCGAGGCAGCCGGCCAGCAGCACGTGGCGCGGGGTGGTGCGGTCCGACCACCAGCCGGCGATCAGGATGCCGGCGGCCAGGAAGACGATGGCCCCGAGCTCGACGCCGAGGAAGGTCGTGCGGCTGTAGTGAAGGGTGGCCACGCCGTAGCCCAGGGCGAAGGCCGTCGCGAGGTAGAAGATGGCGAAGCAGGCGACCACGGCGAAGGTGCCGCCGAGGAGGCGCAGGGGATGGCGCTTCACCACCTCGGCCATCGGCACGGCGGACGGCTCGGCCGCTTCCATCGCTTCCTTGAAGACCGGCGTCTCGGTGATCTTCAGCCGCACCCACAGGCCGAGGCCGACGAGGATCGCCGACAGCAGGAAGGGGATGCGCCAGCCCCAGGCCTTGAACTGGTCAGGGCTCAGCAGGAGGCCGAGGATCAGGAAAAGGCCGTTGGCGGCGATGAAGCCCACCGGCGCGCCGAGCTGGGGGAACATGCCGAAGCGCGCGCGCCACTTGGGCGGGGCGTTCTCGATGGCGAGGAGGGCCGCGCCGCCCCATTCGCCGCCGAGTCCGAAGCCCTGGCCGAAGCGCAGCACGCAGAGCAGGAAGGGCGCGAGCCAGCCGGCGAGCTCGTAGGTCGGCAGCAGGCCGATGAGCACCGTCGAGCCGCCCATGGTCATCAGGCTCGCCACCAGCGTCGACTTGCGCCCGATCCGGTCGCCGAAGTGGCCGAAGAAGGCCGCGCCCACGGGCCGGGCGAAGAAGGCGACCGCGAAGGTGGCGTAGGAGCTCATCAGCTGCGCCGAGGGCGAGGCCTTGGGGAAGAACAGGCCGCCCAGCACCAGCGAGGCGGCGGTGGCGTAGATGTAGAAGTCGTAGAACTCGACCGCCGTGCCCACGAGGCTGGCGGTCAGGATCCGGCGGGTCGAGGGAGCGGAGGGCGCGGACATCGGCCTCGGGCTTAAAGCTCCGCCTGCGCGGTGTCATCCCGGTTTCGCGCGGCTTCCGGGACGACGCGGAAGAGGGTAGGTCAGGCGCCATGTCCGCCCAGATCGATCCGTTCCACGCCATCGGCGTCAGCGTCCTCGCCCACGAGCTGAAGGCCCAGGGGCGCTCGATCATCCACATGGAGTTCGGCCAGCCCTCGACGCCGGCGCCCAAGGCCGCGATCGCGGCGGCCCACCATGTGCTGGACACTGACCCGATGGGCTACTGGGAGAGCTCGGCTCTGACCCAGCGGCTGGCCCGGCACTACCGCGACACCTATGGCGTGGAAGTCGATCCGCGGCAGATCATCATGACCTGCGGGGCCTCGGCGGCGCTCGTCCTGGCCCTGGCGGCGAGCTTCGAGCCGGGGGCGCGGATCGCCATGGCCCGGCCGGGCTACGTCGCCTACCGCAACACGGTGAAGGCGCTGCACATGGAGCCGGTGGAGATCGCCGCCGGCCACAACGAGCGCTTCCAGATCACCGCCGCCGCCCTCGAGGCGGTCGAGCCCGCGCCGGCCGGCGTCATCGTCGCGAGCCCCGCCAATCCCACCGGCACGATCCTGCCGCCGGAGGAGCTGAAAGCCATCGCCGAGGTCTGCCGGCGGCGGAACATCCGCATCGTCTCCGACGAGATCTACCACGGGCTCAGCTACGTCGGCCCGACCCACTCGATGCTGGAGTTCGAGCCCACGGCCCTGATCGTGAACTCGTTCTCCAAGTACTACTCCATGGCGCCCTGGCGGCTCGGCTGGCTGGTCGCGCCCAAGGCCGATCTCTCCCGCTGCCGCGCCTTCGTCGGCAACCTCTTCCTGACCGCCCCCTCGCTCGCCCAGCACGCCGCGCTCGCGGCCATGGACGCGACCGAGGAGCTGGAGGCCAATGTCGCGGTCTACCGGGCCAACCGCGCCCTGCTGCTCGCCGCTCTGCCGCAACTGGGCCTGAAGGAGATCGCCCCGCCGGACGGCGCCTTTTACGTCTGGGCTGACGTCGGCCACCTGACGAGCGACAGCCTCGCCTTCTGCAAGCAGCTGCTGCGCGACACCGGGGTCGCCACCGCGCCGGGCGTCGACTTCGACCCGGTGGAGGGCAAGCACTTCGTGCGCTTCAGCTTCGCCGTCTCGACGCCGGAGGTGGAGGAAGCCATCCGCCGGATGACCCCGTGGTTCGCCGAGGCCGCCAGGCGGGCCGCAGAGCCGGCCTAGACCTTGCCGTCGGCGAAGCCGCCGAGCACCTGGCGCAGACGTTCGAGCCGGTCCGCCCAGCTCGCCCTGGCCGGCGCGCCGAACAGCCGCGCCTGATCGCGCCGGTCGGCGGCCCGGTGGGCGAGGATCCAGGGCGCCTCGCTGATCACCGCCGCCGCGCCGAGCGGACCGGCGGCCATCGGCCAGCGGAACTGCGCCATGCGCCGGGCGTGCTGCAGGCGCGGCCACAGGCGCCGCCGGATCGTGGGTGGGACGTCCGCGTCGGCGATGGCCTCGGCGGCGGCGAGCTGGGCGGCGAGGGCGTGGCGGGCGAGGCCCGTGCGGGCCAGGGCCTCAAGCCCCTGCCAATCGACTCCTTCCGGCGCCCGGCTCAGGGCGGCGATGTCGACGAGGTGGCGCAGGGAGAAGGCGCCGCTCCAGTAGTCGCCGTCGTGGAACTGGTCATGGAGGACCAGGAAGAAGACCTGCAGCGCCGGATCCGGGGTCCGCAGCGAAAGGCCCTGCCAGCGGAGCGGCCGCAGGCGGGCCTCGATGGCGGGAGCCTCGGCCAGACCCGGCGGCCCGGGCGGGCGCTGGTGCAGGTCGAGGAAGCCGACGTCCTGCGGCCGGCCCAGCTCGGCGACCACATGGACGCGGGGGCCCTCGTGGCGCTTGGCCGCCGCAAAGCCGGCCGCTTCCAGGGCTTCGACGGCGCGCGGCGCCTCCTCGGGGCGCACCAGGAGGTCGAGGTCGTTCATCATCCGGTCGAAGCTTTCTGGACATCCGCTCGCGGCCCACAGGGCGGCGCCCTTCAGGAGGCCGGGCTGCACGCCCGCGGCGTTGAGCACGGCCACCGCCTCGGCGAGCTGGGCGAAGAGGCGGCGATTGCGCTCGCGGTTGCGGGTGAAGACCTCGGTCGTGAAGGTCCGCACCTCCGCCGGCAAGGCGTCCAGCCGTCCGGCGTCCTCCACGGCGGCATGCAGCTGCGGCGTCAGCAGGGCCTCGTTGGCGAGCCGCAGGATCTCCATCCAGTCGCAATCCGCAGGCGGCGCGCCCCGCATCAGCGCGCTCAGCGCCTGCAGGGCCGCGAGCCGGTTCACCCCAGGCTCTCGATGAGGGCCACGGCCGCGTCGAGGTCCTCGTAGACGAGCCGCGCGCAGGTCGCGGTCTCGAGGCGGCCGGCGAGGGCGGCGAGGGCGTCGCCGTCGAGCCGCCAGTGCGCCGCGTAGGCGCTCTCGACGAGCGCATGCAGGGCCTCGAGCGGCGCGATGGCTTCGAGGCTCGCCGCGGCGCCCGCCTGGCGCGCCAGGAGCACGACGGCGGTGGGCGCGCGGGGCGCACGGTCGGCGAGGCGGGCAGGTCGCCAGTAGCGCACCTGCTGGCCGTCGGCGCGCAGGGCGATGGGCAGGCCGAGGAGATCGGGCGCGAAGCGGGCGGCCAGCGCCCAGGCCCCGGACTTCACCGCCGCCGCGAAGGGCGCGCCGCGGACCCGCGCGTCCGGATCGATGCGCACGATGTCGTCGCCGCCATAGGTCCAGCCCGAACTGGCCAGGGCGAGGGTGAGGGTGGTCTTGCCTGCCCCCGGCGCGCCGCTGACGATCAGCGTCGCCTCGCCGCGGACCAGCAGGGCCCCATGAGCCAGAAACCCGGTCTCCACGCTTTCGACGTAGGCCTCGGTCAGCTCGGCCTTCAGGAGGGCGCTGGCGTCGGGCGGCGGCGCGGCGGCGAGCGGTTCGCCGTCCTTCAGCAGGAAGACGAGGCCGTCCTGGCCAACCAGGTCCAGGCGCCCGGCGGCGCTGTCGCCAGCGCCCCTCTCGCCCGCCTCATAGAGCTGGCCGAACACCGGGTCGAACGTCGCGGGCGAGGCCTCGCCGGAAAAGCGCAGGTCGAGGGTGAGTTCGTCGAGCCGCACCCGGCGAACGGCGTGCGGCGCCGGCTGGACTTCGAGCACCTCGCGCGGAGCGAGGCAGCCTGCCGCCATCCAGGCGCGCGCCGCATCGGCGACATAGGCCGCCGCCTCGGCCCGCCCCGCGCCGACGGCGAGGAGATCGCGCGCCACGTCCTCGGCAACCCGGCCGGCCGCGAGGCCGCGCCAGATCAGGTCCGCCGTGGCGTTGAGCTCGTAGATCTGCCGCCGGCGCGCGCTGAACAGCAGCGGCCGCTCGCCGAGCGACAGGTGTCGAACGGCGGGTGAGGGGCGGAAGGAGGCGCCTGCGGCGAGCGCCGCAGACGCCTCCGGCCGGATCAGCGAGTCCAGATCAGCCGCCGGCTCCGCCCTGGTTCCCGGGATTGCCGGGACCGGTCCCGGGCCCGTCGTTCACCGGCGGGTTGCCCGGGGGTTGCGGGTCGACGCCGTTGCCGACGCCGTTGTTGCCGTGGGACACGCCGCCGGAGGCGGCGATGGCCGGCGAGGACATCGTCGTGGACAGAAGGACCGTCATGGTCGGCGGCACCACGACGGCGAACTTGCCGGCGGTGGACAGAAACTGGCGGCGATCCGCCTTGGCCCGGTTGATGGCGTCTTCGATCTGCATGTGATTGGCCCGCATCCTGAAATGAACAAAATCGTCGGCCGTCCCCTGGCGACGCTTGGGCCAACAGGACGAGCGCAGCGCTTGTTCCAAATGCCGCCTTATTTTCTCCGGAACTCAGCCGTTCCCATCGGGAGCAGCGCCCGCAGCCTCGGCTCCCGCAGCCACAGGCCGCCCCAGGCGAGCAGGGCCAGGTAGACGCCGAACAGCACGTGGCTGAACAGCGGATCGCCATGCGTCCAATGGACCGCCACCGTTCCGCCCATGAAGGCGGCGACCAGCACGGCGCCGAGCACGGAGGTCCGCGGGTAGAGGTAGAGGGCGGTGATGAAGAGCTCGCCGACCCCGATGCCGAAGCCGGACCCGGCCGGCAGGCCGAGCTGGCGGCCGTAGTCCTCCACCTGGGGCATGCGCATCAGCTTCATGCTCATGTCCATGAGCATGAAGGCCACGAACAGCCCGCTCATGATCCGCCCGGTCCAGACCTGCGCATTGGCGCGGAGCCCCGGGGCATCCATCGTCGTCGTCCCTGCGGTCATCGCCGCCTCCTTCGCTATCCTGGACCAAGGACGAACGACGCCGAGGCGACCCGACAGGTGGGCTCAAGGGCGGCGGTAGATCTTGCCGTCCTTCATCACGAACCGGACGTCCTTCAGCGCGGCGATGTCGGCGGTCGGATCGCCGGCCACGGCGACGAGGTCGGCGACCTGGCCCGGCGCGACGCGGCCGAGGTCGGCCTCGCGGCGCAGGAGCCTGGCGTTGACCGCCGTCGCGGCGGTGAGCGCCTGGACCGGGGTCATGCCGTCCTTCACCATCCAGGCCAGCTCGCGCCATTCCTCGCCGTGCGGGAAGACGCCGACGTCGGAGCCTGCGCCGATGGTGACGCCGACCTTCAGGGCGGTGCGGAAGGTGCGCTCGGCTTCGACCATGTCGGCGGTCGGCGGATCGCCTGGGCGGTGGTGCTGGAAGTAGGTCGAATAGGCCTCGACGGCGGTGAGGGTCGGCACATAGGCCGCGCCCCTGGCCTTCATCAGCCGGAAGGTCGCCTCGCTCGCCGCGTAGCCGTGCTCGATGGTGTCGGCGCCGGCGGTCACCGCGCGGCGCACGCCCTCGTCGCCGGTGGCGTGCACCGCCACCGGACGCCCGCCGTCGTGGGCGGCGGCGACCATGGCGTCCATCTCGGCCTGGCTGAAGATGGGCTCGGTGGTGTTCCTGGGGCCGACGCGATAGTCGCCATAGAGCTTGATCCAGTCGGCGCCGGCGGCGGCCTGCTCGCGCACCGCCTTCACGCCCTCGACCGCGCCGGTGACCTCCTGGGCGCCCTGCGGCAGCTCGGCGTCGACGCGGAAGCCCTTGCGCGGGCCATACGAGGCGGTGGCGACGATCGCCCGGGTGGAGACGAACATCCGCGGCCCGGCGACCATCCCCTCCTCGATCGCCCGCTTGAGCTGGACGTCGGCGTCGCCCGCCCCCTCGGTGCCGAGGTCGCGGACGGTGGTGACGCCGGCCATCAGAGTGCGCGTCGCGTCGCGTCCGGCCCGCAGCACGCGGTAGTAGGGCGGCTCCTTGAGCACCTGATCGTCCCACAGGGTCTCGTTGTAGGGATGCAGCAGGAGGTGCGAGTGCAGCTCGATCAGGCCGGGCATCAGCGTCTGACCGGGCAGGGCGATGGTCTCCGCGCCGGCCGGAACGGCGATCGCGGCCTTGGGCCCGACGGCGGCGATCTTGTGGCCCTGAACGACGACCACCCAGCCGGTGTGTGGCGCGGCCTCGCCGGCGGTCCAAACGCCCTGGGGCTCCAGAACCACAGTGGGCGGCTCGGCCGCCGCCGTCGAAGCCATGGCGAGGCCCGCGCCGAGCGCCGCCGCCAAAGCCCACCCGCGATCCATGCCGCCCCCCGTTGAAAGCCCCGGTTGAAAGCCCCGGTTGAAAGTCCCTGTCAGATGCGCCGATCGAGCCCTTCCCAGAATGGCTCGCGAAGCTTGCGCTTGAAGATCTTGCCCGAGTCCTCGCGCGGCAGCTCGGCGGCGATCTCGACCCGCTTGGGGACCTTGTAGCCGGCCACCTGGCCGCGCAACCAGGTCTTCACCTCCTGCTCGGTGAGGTCGATGCCGGGCATCGGCTGGACGAACGCGCAGACGCCCTCGCCGAACTCCTCGTCGGGGATGCCGAACACCGCGCAGTCGGCGACGCCGGGCATCTTGGCGAGCTCGCCCTCGATCTCGGCCGGGTAGATGTTCACCCCGCCGGAGATGATCATGTCCTTGGCCCGGTCGCAGAGGTAGAGGAAGCCGTCCTCGTCGAAATAGCCGACGTCGCCCGGCGCGATCAGCCCGACCTTCTCGCTGTCGCGGCGCTTCTGGTCGTCGCCGTGATATGTGAAGTCGGCCATGCCCTTGATGCGCGCGACCACCTCGCCGACCTCGTGCGGCGGCAGGGTGCGGCCCTCGGCGTCGATCACCCGCACGTCGGCCTCCGGCCAGGCCTTGCCCACCGTGCCGGGGTGCCTGAGCCAATCCTCCGAGGTGCAGAACACCACGGCCGAGGTCTCGGTCGAGCCGTAGTACTCGTTGATCACCGGGCCCCACCACTCGATCATCGCCCGCTTCACCGGCGCCGGACAGGGCGCGGCGGCGTGGACCACGAAGCGCAGGGACGACAGGTCGTACTTCGTCTTCACGTCGTCGGGCAGCTTCAGCAGCCGGTTGAACATGATCGGCACCATGTGCAGGTGCGTGACCCTGTAGCGCTCGATCATCTGCAGCAGCTCTTCGGGATCGAAGCGCGGCTCCAGGATCACCGTGGCGCCCAGGCGCGCCGAGGCCAGGCCGTAGGCATTGGGCGCCGAGTGGTACATCGGCCCGGTCATCACCGTGACGATCTCGTCCGGCGTTCCGAAGCCCACGAAGCCGAAGGCGCGGGCGATCACGGCGCCGGTCATGGCGGCCTGCTCCGGCGTCGGCGGGGCGCGGCGCACGCCCTTGGGATGACCGGTGGTGCCGGAGGTGTAGATCACCGTCCCCGGCGCTTCGGCCAGCGGCTCGGCGAGCGGCGCGAAGCCCTTCAGCCACTCGTCCCAGATCGGAAAGCCGGGCGGCGGCTGGGTCAGCTTCGGGTCGACGCCATAGGCCTGGGCGATCTCCGGCGGGGTGGGGACGACGATCACCGGCACGCCCTCTGGGATCGCCTCGCGCACCCCGGCCAGCAGGTCGGCGTGGATGACGATCGCCTTGGCGCCGGAGTTCTCGAACAGGTAGCGCGCCTCCACCGGCGTGTAGTGCCAGTTCACCGGCGTCGGATAGGCGCCGAGCAGGCCGGCCGCGGCGCTGGCCTCGAAGAAGGCGAAGTCGTTGCGCAGGTAGAGGGCCACGAGGTCGCCGGCGCCGAGGCCCAGGCTCTTCAGTCCGCTGGCCGCCCGCGCGGCGCGCTCGGCGAGCGCCTCGGAACCCAGTGTGCGGTCGCCGCTGATCAACTGGCCCATGTCCGTCTCCTCCCCATGTTCTTGTCTCCGGTCGTCGCCGGCTTTGCGGCAAGCTTAGACCGCGCCCGCGCTGCCGCAACGTCACACTCGGGCTTGATCCATGGCCTTGCGCGCCGAGGGATCGCGCCCACCTTAGCCGTTCGCCGCCGAGCCCTTCGAAAGGACACGCCGATGGCTGGCCAGCTTGTCGAGCTTTCCGGACAACGCCTCTGGATCTGCGCCGAGGACGGCGCCCCGCTGGCCGCCGAGCGCGATGCGGTGGAGATCCTGGGCGACGCCCTGGGCGCCGGCGCCGAGTGGGTGGTGATCCCGGTCGCGCGGCTGTCGGCCGACTTCCTCGATCTCAAGACCCGCCTGGCGGGCGAGGCGCTGCAGAAGTTCGTCACCTACGGCCGGCGCGTCGTCATCCTCGGCGACGTCTCCGAGGCCGTGGCGGCCAGCAACGCCCTGCGCGACTTCGTGCGCGAGTCCAACCGCGGGCGGCACGTCTGGTTCGTGGGGGATCACGACGAGCTTGCCCGCAGGCTCGGCTGAGGCATGTTGCGCCTCGATCTTGGAAATGTCGGTATTCCGACAACCAACCTCGCCGCCGAGCGTTTCCCGCTTGGGTGAAGCTTGGCCTGGCGTTCGCCGGGACCGGGATCACCGGCGATGTCCTCTGAACGCCCATTGGGGAGGGCGAATGAAGAAGGCTTCCGAGTATCGGCTCCACGCTGAGGAGTGCCGCGCTCTCGCCGCCCAGATGGAGCTCGGTGAAAAGCGCGACCAGTTGATTTCGATGGCCGCCCACTGGGACCGCATGGCGATCGAGCGCGCCGAGCTGATCGCGCGTCATCCCGAGCTGGCGATGGAGGGCGAGCGCGAGGAGGAGACCGGCGGCGCCTCGCGGCGGGGCGGGTAGCGCCGGCTAGACCATCCCGGCCTTGCGCAGCGTCTGGTAGGCGCGGATCACCTTCTGCAGCCGACCTTCGCCCGCCCGGTCGCCGCCGTTGGCGTCGGGGTGCAGGCGGCGCACCAGCTCGGTGTAGCGGCCGCGGATCTTGGCGCCGTCGGCGCTGTCCTCGAGATCGAGCTCGGCCAGGGCGTTGCGCTCCAGCTTGCCGAGGCTGCGCGCCTCCGGCTCGGGGCGCGCCTGGGCGTGGGCGCCGCCGCGGCCGAACATGTTGAACGGGTCGCGATAGCCCTCGCCGCGATGGAAGCGGTGATTGAAGGCGGCGGCCTCGCGGCTGAACTTGCCGGCCTTCATCTCCCAGGTCGGCCGCCCGCCGGTGAACATCTCGTCCTTCTGGAAGGCGCGCATCTCGCCTTCGCTCATGCCGGCGAAGAAATTCCAGTTCCGATTGTACTCGGCCGCGTGCTCCTGACAGAACCAGTAGTGCTCGTGCATCAGCTCGCGCGATTTGGGCGCGCGCGCCGTCGCCGCCCGCCGGCAGCCGGCGTGGTCGCAGGCCCGCTCGCCGGGCTTCAGCGCATGCACGTCCTCCGCCGCCGGCTCGTCCGGACGAGGCGGCTTCACGCGGATGTCGACGAACTTGGGCTTGTATTGAAACGCGCCGGGCATGGGCCAAGTATGGGAGGAGATCACCCCCGTTCAAGAATTGAAGATTGGGCCGATGGGCGCCATATTAGAAGCCATCCAACACAAGCTGACGACGACGTTCGAGCCCGTGCGGCTGGAGGTCGAGGACGATTCCGCCCGACACCACGGCCATGCCGGTTCGCGGCCGGGCGGGGAGAGCCATTTCAACGTGACGATCGAGGCGCAGGCCTTCGCCGGGCAATCCAAAGTGGCCCGCCAGCGTATGGTCTATCGCGCCCTCGCCGAGGAGCTGGCGGGTCCGGTCCATGCCCTGTCAGTAAAGGCCCTGGCGCCCGGCGAAGGCTAGGCCCTACACTTGTTTGAATGAGCCGCCCCCACGCACCGGAGGGCGGCCGGCGACATAGCCCGGGAGGGGTTGGTTGAAGACCACGATCACCGTCAACGGGGAGGCGCGGACGCTCGACGTCGACCCCCGCACCACGCTCCTCGACGCCCTGCGCGAGCACCTGCGCCTGACCGGCACCAAGAAGGGCTGCGACCACGGCCAGTGCGGCGCCTGCACGGTGCTGGTGAACGGGACGCGGATCAATTCCTGCCTGTCGCTGGCGGTGATGCACGACGGGGACGAGGTCACGACGATCGAGGGGATCGGCACGGCGGAAAAGCTGCACCCGCTGCAGCAGGCCTTCCTCACCGAGGACGCCTTCCAGTGCGGCTACTGCACGCCCGGCCAGATCTGCTCGGCGATCGGCATGCTGGCCGAGATCGAGGCCGGCCTGCCGAGCCACGCCTCGGCCGATGTCGCCGCCGCGCCGCAGCTCAACGCCGAAGAGATCCGTGAGCGGATGAGCGGCAACATCTGCCGCTGCACCGCCTATCCGCAGATCGTCGAGGCCATCAAGCGCGCCGCCGGAGAGATGGCATGAGGCCCTTCACCTACGAGCGCGCGGAGGACGCGAAGAGCGCGGTGAAGCGCCACGCCGAGGTTCCCGGTGCGCGCTTCCTGGCCGGCGGCACCAACCTCCTCGACCTGATGAAGCTCGAGATCGAGCGCCCGGCCCACCTGATCGACGTCGGCCGCCTGCCGCTCGCCGAGATCGCCGAGACGCCCGAAGGGGGCCTGCGCATCGGCGCCATGGCTAGCAACAGCAAGGTGGCCGGCGATGCGCGGGTGCGCCAGCGCTATCCGGCGCTCAGCCAGGCGATCGTCTCCGGCGCCTCGGGCCAACTGCGCAACAAGGCCTCGACCGGCGGCAACCTGCTGCAGCGGACCCGCTGCCCGTACTTCTACGACACCACCATGCCCTGCAATAAGCGCGAGCCGGGCGCCGGCTGCGCCGCACTGGAGGGGCTCAACCGCGAGCACGCGATCCTCGGCGGCAGCCACGCCTGCATCGCGGTCCACCCCTCCGACATGGCCGTCGCCCTGGTGGCCCTCGACGCCGAGGTGGAGACGCTCACCCCGTCCGGCGACGCGCGCCGCTTCCCGCTGATGGAGCTGCACCGGCTGCCCGGCGAGTCGCCGCACATCGAGACCCACCTGACGCCCGGCGAGCTGATCACCGCGGTGGTCGTGCCGCCGCCGCCGAAGGGGCCGCAGGTCTATCGCAAGGTCCGCGACCGGGCCTCCTACGCCACGGCGCTGTCGAGCATCGCCTATGCGGGCGGCCGCATCGCGCTGGGCGGCGTGGCCCACAAGCCGTGGCGGGCGGCCGACGCCGAAGCCGCCCTGGCGGGCGGCGCCACCCCGGCCGAGGCCATGGAGGTCGAGATGGCTCAGGCCACCTCCGCCGGCGAGAACGGTTTCAAGATCGCCCTGACGGCGCGCCTCGGCGCGGCGGTCATCGGCCAGGCCCAGGAGAAGGCCCGATGAGCTCCGTCACCGAATGGGCCAAGCCCAACCCCGTCACCGAGAACCGCTCGGGCATCATCGGCAAGGCCGTCGACCGCTACGAGGGCCCGCTGAAGGTCACCGGAACCGCGCCCTACGCCTATGAGGTCGAGCCGCCGACGCCGGCGGCCTACGGCTCCCTGGTGCTCTCCTCGATCGCCCGCGGCCGGATCAGCGCCATCGACACGGCGGCGGCCGAGGCCGCGCCCGGCGTGAAGCTCGTCTGGAGCCATCGCAACGTGCCGGCCCAGGCCGAGCGGGCCAAGACCCTCGACTTCTGGTCGGCGCAGCCGAACCCGGCGCTGGAGAGCGACCGGGTCCGCTATTTCGGCCAGCCGATCGCCGTCGTGGTCGCCGACACCCTGGAGAACGCCCGGGCCGCGGCCGACCTGGTGAAGGTTTCCTACGAGGCCGAGCCCGCGTCGGTGGATTTCGCCAACAGCCTGGATGAGGCCCGCGATCCGCCGGGCGAGAGCGACACCCTGGTCGGCGACTTCGAGGGCGCCTTCGCCGAGGCGCCGGTGCAGATCGACGACGTCTGGACGACGCCGATCCAGAACCACATCCAGATGGAGCCCTGCGCCACCACGGCCTGGTGGGAGGATGGCCGCTGCATCGTCCACACCTCGGTGCAGATGGTCCGCCGTACCGCCCAGTCCCTGGCCATGACCCTGAAGCTCGACAAGGACGCGGTCCTGCTGCGCACCCGCTACATCGGCGGCGGCTTCGGCGGGAAGGGCTCCTCGTACGACGACCTGACGCTCGCCGCGCTCGCCTCGCGCGAACTGAACCAGCCGGTGAAGATCGCCTACACGCGCCAGCAGATGATGCTGGCCACCATCCACCGGCCGGCGACCCACATGCACGTGCGGCTGGGAGCGGAGCGCGACGGGCGGCTCACGGCCATGTCGCTGATGACCACCACCCATTGCCACCGGTCGGGCGCCTTCACCGAGCACGCCTCGAACTTCGCGCGCAGCCTCTACGCCGCGCCGAACCGGCTGACCGGCCACCGGCTGGTGAAGCTCGACCTGCCGCACGCCGGGGCGATGCGCGCGCCGGGCGAGGCGCCGGGCATGCTCAGCCTCGAATGCGCCATGGACGAGCTGGCCGAGAAGCTCGGCATCGATCCGGTCGAGCTGCGCATCCGCAACGAGCCGGAGGTGGATCCGGAGACCGGCAAGCCGTTCTCCCTTCGCCAGCTGGTCCGCTGCATGAAGGAAGGCGCCCAGATGTTCGGCTGGGACCGTCGTCTGCCGCGGCCGGGCCAGGTGCGCGACGGCCGCTGGGCCGTGGGCATGGGCATGGCGGCGGCCATCCGCGGCAACTTCCTGCTGCCGGCCAAGGCGTCCTTCACCCTGGATCCGAACGGCACGGTCACGGTTCGCCAGGGCATGACCGACATCGGCACCGGCACCTACACGGTGCTGGCCCAGATCGCCGCGGAGACCATGGGCGTGCCGCTGTCCGACGTGCGCGTCGAGATCGGCGATTCCGAGATGCCGCCGGCGCCCGGCTCGGGCGGCCAGTTCGGGGCGGCGACCGCCGGTTCGGCGGCCCTGGCCGCCGGCGTCAACCTGCGCAAGGCGGTGGCCGAGCTCGCCACCTCCGACGAGGGCTCCCCGCTGTTCGGCGGCGAGCCGGAGAACGTGGTCTTCCAGGACGGCGTCATCGCCATCGGCAACCGCTCGGAAAGCCTCGCCACCCTGATCACCCGCACCCGGCCCGACGGCCTCACCGCCGAGGGTGAGATCCGCCCGGCCGAGGACGCCCGCAACTGGAGCCAGCACACCTACGGCGCCCACTTCTGCGAGGTCGGGGTGGACACGGTGACCGGCGAGGTGCGCGTGCGCCGGATGCTGGGCGTCTTCGCCGCCGGCCGGATCATCAACCACAAGACCGCCCGCTCGCAGCTCACCGGCGGCATGATCTGGGGCATCGGCTCGGCCCTGCACGAGGTCAACGCCGTCGATCCACGCTACGGCTCGCTGATCGCCCAGGACATGGCGAGCTATCTCGTCCCGGTGCAGGCCGACGTCGGCGAGATCGAGGCCATCATGCTTGAGGAGGCCGACGACAAGGCCAATCCGATGGGCATCAAGGGCGTGGGCGAGCTCGGCATCGCCGGCGCCGGGGCGGCGGTGGCCAACGCCATCTACAACGCCTGCGGCGTGCGGGTGCGGGACTATCCGATCACCCCCGACAAGCTGCTAGCCCAGCTTACGGCGATTTAAGGAAAACGGCGGGATCGGGCCCTGGCGGACAGCCGAGCCTGATCCCATCTGTCGGCTCCATTGAGGAGTCGGGACCTTGAAGATCTTCCTGCCGCTGATGTCGCTGGTCGGCGCGGTCGCCATGCTGGCGACCGACCTGTCGGCCCACGCGCTCGCCTATCTCTAGAGGGTCGCTAGCCGACCGCGGCGCGCAGCTCGCCGAGCACCCTGGCGAGGTCGTTCTCGCGGAACGGCTTCTGCAGGACCGGCGAGCCCTTGTCGACATCGCGCAGGCCCGCGTCGCCATAGCCGGTCGCGAAGGCGAAGGGCGCGCCGCGCTCGCGCAGCAGGTCGGCCAGCGGGAAGATCGGCTGTCCGCCGAGGTTCACGTCCAGCACCGCGCAATCCAGTTCGGCGTCCTTGGCCAGCTCCATCGCCTCGTCGAGGCGCGAGGCCGGACCGACCACCTTGCAGCCCAGCTCGTCCAGCATGTCTTCGATGAGCATGGAGACCATCATCTCGTCCTCGACGACGAGAACCTTCAGCCCCTCAATCCCAGCCACCGCCATGGCTCCTCCTCGTCTGCCCCCTTGCGCCTGGCGATGCGGACCGGCGGAGTGTCTCCGTCGCAGTCTGCACGGCCGGTTCGACGGGACATCCCCCAACCGACGCAAGCCTAGCTCAACGCGCCAATGAAAAGCTAAGTTCCTTCGCCGGCGCGATCAGTCCACAGGCTTGGCGGCGGGGGCGATTTCCAGGCGGGTGATCTGGTTGCCCTTGCGGGCCACGACGGTGAATCGGTGGCCGTAGACGCCGAAGGTCTGGCCGACCTCGGGGATCGTCTGGGCCTCGGCGATCAGCAGTCCGGCCACCGTCACCGCCTCGTCGTCCGGCAGGTCCCAGTTCATGGCCCGGTTCAGCTCGCGGATGGTCACCGCCCCGTCCACCGACACCGAGCCGTCGGGGCCCGCCTTCACGCCGGAGACGTCGACGTCGTACTCGTCCTCGATCTCGCCGACGATCTCCTCGAGGATGTCCTCCAGGGTCACCAGGCCCTGCAGGGCGCCGTACTCGTCCACCACAAGGGCGAAGTGGGTCTTGCGCTTCAAGAAAGCGGCGAGCTGGTCCTTCAGGCTCGTGGTCTCCGGCACGAACCACGGCTCGCGCAGGATCGCGTCGATCTGGATTTTCTCCATGTCGCCGCCGGCGTCGGCCATCGCCTGCAGCAGGTCCTTCACGTGCAGGACCCCGACGATGTTCTCGGAATTCTCGCGATAGAGGGGCAGGCGGGTGTGCTGGCTCTCCAGGGCGGCGTCGATCAGGGCCTTCGGCGCGAGGCCGGCGTCCAGCATGTCGATCGACTTGCGGTGGACCATCACCTCGCTGACGTCGAGCTGCGCCAGGTCCAGCACGCCGCCCAGCATCCAGCGGTCGCGGCTTTCCACCAGACCTTCGGAGTGGTGGTACTCCACCGCACCGCGGATCTCCTCGTGGGCGGCCAGGACGTCCATCTCCATGGACATCTTGAAGCCGAACAGGCCGAGGGTCTTACGGATCACCCACTGGATCGCATAGATCACCGGGCCGAAGGCGCGCACCACCACGATGGTGGGCCAGGACAGGAAGCGGGCCACGTCGTCCGAGCGCAGGATGGCCAGGGTCTTCGGCAGCACCTCGGCGAACACCAGCACCAGCACGGTCATCACCGCCGTGGCGATCGCCACGCCGAGCGCGCCAGGGATGGAGCGGGTCAGGACCTGGGTCGCCAGGGCCGACGACAGGATGTTGATCAGGTTGTTGCCCAGCAGCACCGAGCCGATCATCGTCTCCTGGTCGGCCAGCAGCTTGTTGACCCGCCGGGCGGCCCGGTCGCCCTCGCGCTCCAGCTGGTGCATGCGCGCGCGGCTGGCCCCGGTCATCGAGGTCTCGGCGGCCGAGAAGAGGGCGGACACGGCCAGGAGGCCGAAGACGATCGGCGCGAGGGCCAGCATGGCGGTCATGGCAGGGCTCCCTCGGCCAGCAGGAAGTCGCGCACGGTTCCCTCGTCCACGTCCTTGGCCACGAAGGTCTCGCCGAGGCGGCGGGCGAGGATGAAGGTCAGCCGGCCGCCCTCGGCCTTCTTGTCCTGCACCATGTGGCGCACGAGGGCCGCGGCGTTGAACGGATGGCCGGTCACCTCCCCGAGCCGCGTCGGCAGGCCGGCGGCGGCGATGGCGCGTTCGGCGCGGGCCGCGTCCTGGGCCTCGCAGAGGCCGCGCGCGGCCGAGAAGCGGAAGGCGATCGCCTGGCCGGCGGCCACCGCCTCGCCATGCAGCAGGGCCGCGCCATAGCCGGTCTCGGCCTCCAGCGCATGGCCGAAGGTGTGGCCGAGGTTGAGCAGCGCCCGGACACCCTTCTCCTTCTCGTCCTCGGCGACGATCTCGGCCTTCATTTCCACGGAACGCGCGACGGCGTGGGCGAGGGCCTGCGGCTCGCGCGCCAGCACCTTGGCCCCGTTGGTCTCCAGCCACTCGAAGAATGTGAAGTCGCCCAGCAGGCCGTACTTGATGACCTCCGCGTAGCCGGCGCGCATCTCGCGCTCGGGCAGGCTCGAAAGCACGTCGAGATCGGCCAGCACCAGCTTCGGCTGGTGGAAGGCGCCGACCAGGTTCTTGCCGCGTGGTGTGTCGATGGCGGTCTTGCCGCCGACCGAGGAATCCACCTGCGCCAGCAGCGTTGTGGGGATCTGCACGAAGTCGACGCCGCGCTTGTAGATGGCCGCGGCGAAGCCGGTGAGGTCGCCGACCACCCCGCCGCCGAAGGCGACGATCACGTCGCTGCGGTCGAGCTCCAGGGCCAGCAGCCGGTCCAACAGGTCGGCCAGCCCCTCGAAGCTCTTGGTCTGCTCGCCCGGCGGCACGACGACGGGGAAGACCGCGATCCCGGCGCCCTCCAGCGCCCGGGTCAGGCGCGCGCCGTGCAGGGCCCAGACGGTCTCGTCGCTGACCACGGCCGTGCGCTTGCGCTTCAGCAGCGGCGCGATGCGCGCGCCCGCTTCGTCGACCAGGCCGGGCCCGATCACCACGTCATAGGCATGGTCGGCCAGGGCGACCGGCACGACACGGATCATTCGGCGTGCTCCGCGAGATAGGCAGAGAGCGCCTCGATAACCTGCTCGACGGTCTGGTGGTGCGGCGTGTCGCCGGTCTCGACCACCACATCGGCCTGGGCGTAGATCGGATAGCGCACCTCGGCCTGGGCCTTCAGCACCTCCAGCGGCTCCTTGCCGGCGATCAGCGGCCGGGTGTTCTTGCGCCCGACGCGGCGCGCCAGGACATCGAGGTCGGTCTTCAGCCACACCGAGAGCGCCTTCTCCTTGATGAGGTTGCGCGTCTCCTCGTTCATGAAAGCGCCGCCGCCGGTGGCCAGGACGTGAGGCGGCATCTCGAGAAGGCGGGAGATCACCCGCCGCTCGCCCTCGCGGAAGGCGGGTTCGCCGAGTTCGGCGAAGATGTCGGAGATCGAGCGGCCGGCCGCGGCCTCGACCTCGGCGTCGGCGTCCCGGAAGGGCAGGTGGAGTGCGCTGGCGAGCCGGCGGCCCACGCTGGACTTGCCGACCCCCATCAGGCCCACGAGGGCGATGGTGCGGCGGCGAAGCGGTTCATATCGGTCCATGGAGACGCTCACGCTTACACGAGCCGCCCCGCTCGCGCCAACTTCCCGGGCCAAGTATGCTCCCTCACATGGTTCGCCGCCCGCTTTCCCGCCTCGCCGTGATCCTGGCGCCCGTCTGGGTGCTGTCCGCCGCGCCCGCCGTGGCCCAGCCGGCGGATGCGCCGCCGCCGCCAGACAGCGGCCTCGTCACCACGGCCCCGCAGCCGCCGCATATCGCACCCGCCCCGCCGGAGGCGCCGGTCGCCGTCGCGGCGCTGGCTGCGCCGGACGCCTTCACCACCCCGGTCCGGCCCACGGGCCTGCCGCCCGATCTCTGGCGCGGGACCTCGCTGCAGGTGGTCCAGGCGGTGCTGCCGCTCCTGGCCGAGCGACCGCTGCCGCCGGCCGCCGCCGCGCTCGCCCGCCGGGTGCTGGCCACCGGCGCCCAGGGGCCCGACGGCGCGGCTCAGGCCGACGGCCTCGTCGCCCAGCGCGCCCAAGCCCTGATGGCCCAGGGCGATCCGCAAGGTGCGGCGGCCCTGCTGGCGCGCGCCCCGGCCCTCGACCGCGACCCCGGCCTGGCCCGCGTCGCCGCCGAGAGCGCGCTCCTCGCCGGTCAGGACGCCCGCGCCTGCCAGATCGAGCAGGCCCTGACCGCCGGCCGGGAGGATGTCTACTGGGTGCGGCTGCGCACCTATTGCCAGGCCATCGCCGGCCAGGGACCGCAGGCGCAGCTCTCCTTCGATCTCGCCCAGTCGCAGGCCCCGGACCCGGTGTTCGCCCGGCTGATGGGCGCCAAGCTCGCCGGCGTCGGCTCTCCCGGCGCACCCAGCATGCGCAACGGCCTCGACTACGCCCTGTCCCGCAACCTCGGCCTCGATCTCTCCCAGGCCAAGCCCGCGCCCGCCGTGGCCGCCGCCCTCGTGCAGGGCGATCCGGCCGACCCCAAGTGGGATGTCTCCATCGCGCCGCCGGACGTGGCGGGCGCCGTCCAGGCGATCGCCGCCGGCGGGCCGCTCGCCGCCGCCGATCTGGAGCGCCTGCTCGACGCCGCCGACGCCAGGGACCCCAAGGCGCGCGCCCGCGCCTCCGCCGCCGCATTGCTGTCCGAGCCTTTCGCCGAGCCGCTGGGCCCGTCGCTGCGCGCGCGCATGGCCGGGCTCACCCTGCCCGAGGGCAAGGCGCCGGCCGGCCGCAACCTGGCGCTCGAAGCCGCCGCGGCCGAGCGGCGGACCGGCGAGACGGCGCTCCTGGCGCTGTGGACCTGCGCCCAGGCGGGCTCGTCGGAGCTCGCGCCCGCCGACCGCGCCCGCATCGTCCGCGCCCTGCGCCGCGCGGGGCTGGAGGCCGACGCCCGCGCCTTCGCCCTCGAAGGGCTGCTCGGCCTCAAATGACCGGCGCAGCATGACCAGCCGGGGCGCGTCCTGGGCCGAGGCCTTCCTGGAGATGATGTCGGTCGAGCGCGCGGCCGCGAAGAACACGCTCGCCGCCTACTCCCGCGACCTGCAGGACGCGGCGGGCTTTCTGGCCGGCCGAGGGCGCGATCTCGCCGACGCCTCGGCCGAGGACGTGGAAGCCTATTTCGCCGACCTCGGCGTCCGCGGCCTGTCCGCCGCTACGGCCGCGCGCCGCCGCGCCGCCATACGCCAGTTCTACCGCTTCGCGCTGGGCGAGGGCTGGCGCGCGGACGACCCCTCCCGCCGGGTCGAGGCCCCGAAGAAGGGCCGGTCCCTGCCCAAGGTGCTCTCCCGCGAGGAGATGGACCGCCTGATCGCCGCGGCCGCCGCCCGGGACGGGGCACAGGGGCTGAGGCTCGCCTGCATGGTCGAGCTCGCCTACGCCTCGGGCCTGCGGATCTCCGAACTCACTGCGCTGCCGCTGGCGGCGCTGGCGCGCGATCCGGCCTATCTGATCGTCAAGGGCAAGGGCGGCAAGGAACGCCTCGCGCCGCTGAACGAGGCCGCCCGCGCCGCGGTGAAGGCCTATCTGGAGGTTCGCCCCGCCCTGCTTCCCAAGGGCGACAAGGCCAATCCCTGGCTGTTCGCCTCGCGCGGCAAGACCGGCCGCCTGACGCCCCGCCGCTTCGCCCAGATGCTCGACGAGGCGGCCGCCGACGCCGGGGTCGACCCGGCCCGCGTCAGCCCGCACGTCCTGCGGCACGCCTTCGCAACCCACCTGTTGGAGGGCGGCGCCGACCTGCGCGTCGTCCAGAAGCTGCTCGGCCACGCCGACATCGCCACCACCCAGATCTACACCCACGTGGCGTCCGACCGGCTGCGCGAGGTGGTCGCCACCAAGCACCCGCTCGCCAAGAAGCGCTGAGCCAAAAAGAAGCCCCTCCGAAGAGGGGCTCCCAAAGGTCCTGTTGGCGTCAGCTCTAGCCGACGATCCGGTAGCGGCCGTCCGGATCCGGGCAGACCCGCACATAGCGGTAGTCCTGGCCGTAGGAGTCCACCGGCGCGCTGGCCAGGCGGCAGCCCATCCGCTGGTACTCGCTGTAGCGATCCGAGCGGTAGTAGCGACCTTCGCGGTAGGGGATGGTCTCCTGGTAGGTGAAGTACGGGCCGCGGTGGTCGCACTTGTACTTGTCGTGCGCCCGGCCGACGGCCGCGCCGATGCCAGCGCCGACCACGCCGCCGAGGACCGCGCCCTCCGTCTTGGCGTTGCGCGCCGCGACGTTCGAGCCCAGCACCGCGCCGGCGATGGCGCCGATCACGCCCGCGCCGACGGTGGTGGAGTTGTCGCACTTCACGGGCGCCGGCTCGGTGTAGGCCGTGTTGGCCCCGTAGTAGGGCGCGCTCGGGGCGTAATAGGGCGTCGCCGGGGCGTAGTAGGCCCAGTTGGTGTCGCTCCACACCGGCGCCGGGCCGTAGCGGCGGGCATAGGCGCCGTAGCCATAGCGGCGGTCGTAGTCGTAGCGGGCGCGGTTATAGGCATCGAGCCGGCGCTGGTACTCGACGCGCGCCGCCTGATAGCCCTGGCGGTTCTGGTCGTAGTCGTCGCGGCGCGCCTCATAGGCGTCGCGCTGGCGCTGATATTCCTCGCGCTGCTGCTCGTAGCGCTCCTGGTCGGCCCGGTATTGCGGGGTCGGCTGGTAGGGGCCGGACTGGTACTGGCCGTACTGGTACTGGCCGTACTGGTACTGGGCCATGGCCGGGGCGGCGGTCGCGAGCGCGACGGTCGAGACCATGGCGATCTTGAAGGCGTTCAGCATCTCTCTCTCCTCGAGCGCGGAAACGTGCTGTGTCGGGGCAGAACCGCGCGTTGTTGACGAGACGCGCCTGCGGTCCGCCGTCTAGACCCCCCAGCGAGACGTCGGGCCCGGCGTGACCTCGGCCCTACAAACTCGAAGCCCGCGCCCGGGGTTGCACCGGCGGCGCCCTCAAATGTGAAGCCGGCTCCGCCAAACGGCGCGGCCGGAGGATGGGCAGCGGCGCCGCATCTTGTGAGCTGCGCCCATCCCGCCTAACTTCCGCCGCTTCGCAAACGGCACAGGCGAGCCCTTCCGGATGGCTGTCCATTACCTCGAGTTCGAGCGCCCCATCGCTGAGCTCGAAGCCAAGATCGAGGAGCTCTCCAAGCTCTCCGAGACCGCCGGCTCCGGCGCCTTCGACGCCGAGATCGACGCGCTCCGGACCCGTGCGCGGGAGATGCGCCGCGAGGCCTATTCCAACCTCGACGCCTGGCAGAAGACCCAGGTCGCCCGCCATCCCGACCGGCCGCACTTCGTCGACTACTGCGGCGCGTTGATCGATGAGTTCGTCGAGCTGCGCGGCGACCGCACCTTCGGCGACGACCAGGCGATCATGGGCGGCATCGGCCGTTTCCGCGGCCGCCCCGTCGTGGTGGTCGGCAACGAGAAGGGCCGCGACACCGTCACCCGCGTGAAGCACAACTTCGGCTACGCCCGGCCCGAGGGCTATCGCAAGGCCATCCGCCTGATGGAGCTCGCCGAGCGGTTCAACCTGCCGGTGGTCAGCTTCGTCGACACCGCCGGCGCCTATCCCGGCGTCGCCTCCGAGGAGCGTGGCGTCGCCGAGGCCATCGCCCGCTCCACAGAGAAGTGCCTGCTGCTGGGCGTGCCCAACGTCGCGGTGATCACCGGCGAGGGCGGCTCGGGCGGGGCGATCGCGCTCGCCGCCTCCAACCGTGTCCTGATCCTCGAGCACGCCATCTATTCGGTGATCGCGCCGGAGGGGGCCAACTCGATCCTGTGGCGCGGCGCGCGCACCGGGGCCGACGCCGCCCGGGCGATGAAGATCACCGCCCAGGACCTGCTGGCCGTGAAGATCGTCGATCGGATCATCCCCGAGCCGGCCGGCGGCGCCCATTCGGACGTCGAGGCCGCCATCCAGGCGGTGGGCGACGCCCTGGAGGAAGAGCTGCAGGCGCTCGAGGGCCTCTCGCCCGAGGCGCTCAAGAAGAAGCGCGCCGAGCGCTTCTACGCCATCGGCCGCGAGGGCCTGCAGTAGGGGCTCTCGCACGACGCCCTTGCCTGACGCGGCGTCGCCGGGTTCAACTGCGCCAGACAAACAAACGTTTGGAGGAGCGCACATGGCGCTGAAGACCCGTTTCACCGAGACCTTTGGCGTCGAGCATCCCGTCGTTCAGGGCGGCATGCAGTGGGTTGGCCGGGCCGAGCTGGTGGCCGGCGTGGCCAACGCCGGCGGTCTCGGCTTCATCACCGCGCTCACCCAGCCGACGCCGGACGACCTGCGCCGCGAGATCGACCGCTGCCGCAAGCTGACCGACAAGCCGTTCGGCGTGAACCTGACCATCCTGCCGGCGATCAACCCGCCGCCGTACGCCGAGTATCGCCAGGCGATCATCGACTCTGGCGTGAAGATCGTCGAGACCGCCGGCTACAAGCCGCAGGAGCACGTCGACCACTTCAAGGAGCACGGCATCAAGGTGCTCCATAAGTGCACCGCGGTCCGCCACGCCCTCTCGGCCGAGCGGATGGGCGTCGACGGCATCTCCATCGACGGCTTCGAGTGCGCCGGTCACCCGGGCGAGGACGACGTCCCCGGCCTGATCCTGATCCCGGCCGCCGCCGACAAGGTGAAGATCCCGATGATCGCCTCGGGCGGCTTCGGCGACGCCCGCGGCCTGGTGGCCGCCCTGGCGCTCGGCGCCGACGGCATCAACATGGGCACCCGCTTCATGTGCACCGTCGAGAGCCCGATCCACCAGAAGATCAAGGAGCAGATCGTCGCCAACGACGAGCGCGCCACCGACCTGATCTTCCGCACCATGCACAACACCAGCCGGGTGGCGAAGAACGCCGTCAGCCAGCAGGTCGTGGCCATGGAGAAGGAAGGCGCCAAGTTCGAGGACGTGCGCGAACTGGTGGCCGGCTCGCGCGGCCGCTCGGTCTACGAGATCGGCGACCAGGACGCCGGCATCTGGTCGGCCGGCATGGTCCAGGGCCTGATCCACGACATCCCGACCTGCGCCGACCTGATCACCCGCATCGTCCGCGAGGCCGAGGAGATCATCCAGGGCCGCCTCGCCGGCATGGTCGCCAAGAAGGCGATGGCCACGGCCTGAGCCCGACCTGACTGAAAGCCGAAAGGGCCGCCGGATCGCTCCGGCGGCCCTTTCTCTTTGCGGCTCATCGCGCCCGCCTCCCCCAAGGCGGGCGCGATCGCCCCTAGAAGCGCGCCTTCAGGCCCACTTCGTAGTAGCGGCCGATCATGTCGTAGGTCGCGATGCCATTGGCCGACGTCGCCGCGCCGTAGGGCGGCGGGGCATTGAAGACGTTCTTCACCACCAGCCGGGCCTGGAGCTTGTCCAATCCCATGGGATGGCCGGCGAAGCTGGTGATGTCGTAGGTCACCGCCACGTCGTTGCGGTAGTAGTCCGCCACCGACAGCGGGTAGCGCGTCTCGAACGTGAAGTCCCGATTGAACAGCGACCGGCCGATGAAGCTGGTCGTCCAGGTGACGCTCAGCGGATCGCGGCTGTAGTTGACCTGCGCGCGCCACTGGTCGCTGGCGTTGCCGATCTCGCCCTTGTCGTTGTTCAGGTCGAAGCCCAGGCCCGTGACCGAGGTCTCGAGCTTGGAGATATGATAGAAATCGACGCTGAACTCGAGCGTGCCCGGATTGCCGTTCCACAGCCCATTGGCCTCGGGGATGTCGCCGAGGTCGAGGTTGTAGTTCACGCCCCAGGTGTAGCCCTCGAAGTTGGTGTAGCCGGCGTTGATGAAGCCGGTCCGCGGGCCGGTGGAGGTCGTGCCGTTGCCCACGGCCTCGCCGACGCCGAGGATCTGGCCCGGGCGGGCCGAGGCCGAGGTGCCCCGCTGGAACCGGCTGCAAGCGTCGGCCGGGGCCGAGGGCGAGTCGTAGCAGACCTGCAGGATCGAGCTCAGGGTGAAGTTCGAGATCGCGTGGGTGATGTCGATCTTCATCCAGTCGAACTTGAACGTCAGGCCGTGCACGAAGTGCGGCTGGTAGACGACGCCCAGGGTGTCCTGGCGCGCGATCTCGTTCTTCAGGTCCTGGCTGCCGGAGGTGGTGCCCTGCACCGTCGCCGACTGGACCTGCGAGGTCAGCTGGTAGCCGGCCGGCAGGCCGAGGGCCTGGAACGCCGCCTGGCAATTGGCCTTCCGGGCGGCGGGATTGGGACCGCCGTTGATGTTGGCCTTGTCGCAGGGATCGGTGGCGGAGGTGAAGCTGGTCGCCTGCGGCAGGAACAGCTCGGTAATGGCCGGGGCGCGGAACGACTGGCTGCGCGAGCCGCGGATCAGCAGATCCTCGAACGGACGCCAGCGGGCCCCATAGCTCCAGGCGTTGTTCTTGCCGGCCTGCGAGTTGTCGACGCGGCGGTACTGGCCGTCGAACTCCAGGCTGCGCATGCCGAGGAAGCCGAAGTCCTTGCCGAACACCGGCAGGGTCGCTTCGCCGTACCACTCCTTGGAGGTGAACGAGCCGTCGAGGGCGGTGATGGCCGCGCTGCGGCCGACGCCGTTGCGCTGCGGGTCGTTGGGCTCGAAGCTCGAGCTCTCCTTGCGCCATTCCGCGCCGACCAGAACGCTCAGCGGACCGGCCGGCAGGTTGACGATGTCGCCGCCGAGGTTGGCGAGGTAGTCGCGCTCCTCGATGGTGTAGTCGCTCTGGAAGTGGACGTTGACGTACTTCAGGGCCGCGGCGCTGGGGGCGCCCTGGCCGAACAGGTTGAGCGGGGCGCAGCCGGCCGCCCGGGCGGTCGCGTCGCGGCAGACGATGGCGCCGCTGGCGTCCCGGACCGCGTCGATGGCCAGCAGGAACTTCGACTGATCGATGTTCGTGGATTCGAAGTAGCCCCACGACTTGCCGTAGTTGGCCGAGGCGTCCCAGTAGAAGTGGCGGTCGGCGATGTCGAAGTCGCCCTCCAGAGCGATCACGCCGCGGCCGGTCTCACCGACAGTGTGGGTGCGGTTCGGGCCGATATCGACCGACGAGCGCGACAGGAAGAAGAGCCGGTCGCCGGGCGAGGCCGTGTCCGCCGGCAGCGCCGTCGGCTGGTTCAGGATCGCCGTCCGCGCCTGCGCGCTGAGGAACGGGTTCGACGTCGACATCCGCAGGGACGCCGAGTTGCCGCCGAAGACCGGGGCGTTGAAGATCGGCTGGTTGAAGGGCTCGGTGGACTCGAGGTGCGTGTAGAAGCCCTCGCCCTTCAGCTTGATGTGGTCGGTCAGCCTGAACGTGCCGAAGCCGGAGACCACGTGGCGCTCCACCGGCGAGACCAGCGAGGTCAGCTCGGCCAGGTTCAGGCCGTTGCCGCCGGAGGCGGTGGCCGCCTGGATGAAGGTCCCGGTGGAATAGGGAACGAGCGTGCCGTCGGGCGCGAACTGCGCCGGCACGCGGTTGCCGCTGGCGTCGACGATGGTCAGGATGCCAGACAGGGCCGAGCCGCCGGTGCGGAAGGGAATGCCGCCGAGGTTCGTCTCGGGCACCCGACGGTTTTGCCAGATGATGTTGCCGGGGATGCCGTCGTTGGCGCCGGTGTTCGCCGGATTGTTGGCGAAGGTCAGCTGCTGGGCCGTGTACTTCCGGTCGGTGTACGCCAGGGCGGTGGTCTTGTTGTACTCATAGCTTCCGTAGACGTTCAGCCGCTCGTCCATGAAGCTGCGGCCGGCGATGATCCGCGCCCGGTACTCCTCGCCGTCCCCCTGGTCGGAGACCCCGTACTGGCCGTCGAACTCGACCCCGTCGTAGTGGTCCTTGGTGATGATGTTGACGACGCCGGCGATGGCTTCCGAGCCATAGACCGCCGAGCCGCCGGCCTGCACCGTCTCGATGCGGTCGATCAGGCCGGTCGGGATGGCGTTGAGGTCGACCTGGGCGCCGGCGCTGGCGCCGGTGAAGATCGAGGCGACGTTGGCGCTCACGAAGCGGCGGCCGTTCACCAGGGTAAGCGTGCGGTTGGTGCCGAGGCTGAACAGGTTGACGTACTGGCGGCCGGTGCCGAAGGAGCCCTGGTCGCCGACCGGGTTGATCGGCACGCCCATGGACGGAAGCTCATTGAGCGCGTCGGCGACGTTGGTGAAGCCGCGCTGATCGATGGTCTCGGACGTCACGACGTCCAGCGGTTGCGGCGACACGAAGTCGGGCCGCCGGATGCGCGAGCCTGTGACGACGATCTCCGACACCGCCGAAGCGCCGGCTTCCTGCGCTTGCGCGAAATGCGGAGCCAGCGTGCAGGCAGTCGCTGCCGACGCGAGCAGCGAGGCGCGCAAAAATCCCCCAGTGAACGTCATGTGTAGCGTTTCCCCAGCCTGAATGCGTGCGCCTCCAAGGCAAAAATGGCCCGAGGCGGAACGCGCAAGCTGTCATGCACGCAGAACGCGAGCAACGCCAAGTTGCCACATTTCGCCCGAAAGTTGCCACATTGTGACGTTTCGGACGCATTCGGTGACCTAGCGTCACTTTTCGGCTTGGGAGGTGCGTCCTGCGCCCAGCCTCAGGCCAGGCTCTTCAGAGCCTCGCCGAGGGCGTCGACCGTCTCGGCGGTGGTGGCCCAGGAGCACATGAAGCGCACCGAGCCGTCGAGGAAGCGGTAGGCGAACCAGCCGGATTTGTGCAGGCGCTTGAGGGTGGCGTCGTCCATCTCGACGAAGACGCCGTTGGCGTCCACTGGGTGGCGGACCTTGAAGGGCATGAGCCCCGCAAGGCGCTTGGCCATGGCGTTGGCGTGGGCGGCGTGGCGGAAGATCGCGCCGTCCTGCAGCATGCCGATGAACGGAGCGGCGTAGTAGCGGCCCTTGGACGGAAGCTGGCCGGCCTGCTTCAGGCGGGCGTCGAAGCGGCGGGCGAGGGCGCGCTCGAAGATGACGACGGCCTCGGTCGGCGGCATGCCGGCCTTGGTGCCGCCGAACACCAGGATGTCGACGCCGAGATCCTTGATCCGCTTGAGGTCGAAGCCGGCGGCCGCGGCGTTGGCGAGCCGCGCGCCGTCGAGATGGACGCCGTAGCCCTTGGCCTTTACCGGCTGGATCAGGTCGCCCAGGGCCTCGGGCGCGTAGAGGGTGCCGTATTCCGTCGAATTGGTCAGCGACAGGGCCGCCGGCGACTGGCGGTAGGACATGTCCGGCTGGTCGAGCGCCGCCGCCAGCGCCGGGCCGTCGATGCGGCCCGAGGCGCCGGCCAGGCCGATCAGCCCGAGGCCGTGGCCGAAGAAGCCCGGGGCGCCGGTCTCGTCGGTGCAGATGTGGGCGTGCTCATGCGCCAGCACGGCCTCGAACGGGCGGCAGAGGGCGGCCAGCGAGACGGCGTTGGCCGCGGTGCCCGAGGCCACGAAACGCACCTCGGCGTCGGCGTCGAGCGTCGCGCGCACCAGGTCGGCCGCCTGGCGGCTCACGTGGTCCGTGCCGTAGCCGGAGGCGAAGCCCTCGTTGGCGCTGATCAGCGCCTGGAGCGCTTCGGGCGTGGCGGGGGCGGTGTTGTCGGAGGCGAAGTCGTAGCGGGCCATGACGCCTTCTAGCCCGACCCGCCGGACACCCGCCAGGGCTGTCCCGCCTAGGGCAGCTCGCGCGCCCAGGCCCGCACGTCGTCGACGAACAGGTCCGGCTCCTCCATGGCGGCGAAGTGGCCGCCGCGCGGCATCTCGCTCCAGCGGGTGATGTTGTAGGCCCGCTCGGCCCAGCTCTTCGGCGGCGCGGTGTACAGCGGCTCGCCGGGGAAGTTGGCGAAGGCGGTCGGCGTCTCGCAGCGTTCGCCTTCCTTGAAGTTGACCCCGCCTTCCTCGAGCAGGCCGCGGTAGTACCAGGCGCCCGTCGTGAAGCTGCCGGTCATGACGTAGATCATGATGTTGGTCAGCAGCCGGTCCTTGGGATGCGCCTCGTCGAGGCTCTTCTCCCGCAGGTCGGACCAGTCGTGGAAGCGCTCGGCGATCCAGGCCGCCTGGCCCACCGGGTTTCCCGCGCCCATCCAGGCCAGCGACTGCGGCTTGGAGGCCTGCAGGCGGAAGTAGGCGCCCATCACGTCCATCATGCCGTTCTGGCGCTGGATCCAGGCGATCTCGGCGTCGTTCACCGGCCCGCCCGCGGGACGGAAGCCGATCATGTTGAGGTGGATGGCCTTGGCGTGCGCGCCGTGGTCGTGGCCGAGCCAGGAGGTGACCAGCGCGCCCCAGTCGCCGCCCTGGGCCAGGTAGGTCTCGTAGCCCAGCACCTCGGTCATCAGGGTGTTGAACAGGCGCGCCGTGGTCCGCTGGCCGATCGGCGCCTTGGGCTTCGAGGAGAAGCCGAAGCCGGGGAGGGACGGGATCACCAGGTCGAAGGCGTCCTTGGCCTCGCCGCCGAACCTGGACGGAAAGGCCAGCTTCTCGATCACGCCCCAGAACTCGTAGTGCGAGCCGGGCCAGCCGTGGGTCAGGATCAGCGGCCGCTTGCCGCCCGCCTCGCCGACCACGTGCAGGAAGTGGAGGTCGAAATCCTCCACCCTGGCGGTGAACTGCGGGAAGCGGTTGAGGTCGTCGACGGCGGCCTTCCAGTCGTAGTCGTCGACCCAGTAGTCGCAGAGCCCGCGCAGCCAGCCCCCGTCGCAGCCATAGGCCCAGCCGTCGGGGACCTCGGGCGCCGGCGGCCAGGGATAGTCCTTCACGAGGTCGAGGACTTCGCGGACCTTGGACTTCTTCCAGTGGACCTCGAATTCCTGCGGCTTGCTGGACTTGCTCATGAGGCGGCCTCCCGGTTGCGCGTGAACCCTCGACGTTTGACGCAGGGGCGGTCAAGCTGGCGCCTCGGGGATTGGGGGGTCTGTTCCATGGCGAAGGCCGAGGATCGCGCCGAGGCGCGGGACCTGTTCTGGCGCAGGCTGGGGGCGGGGGCGATGGACATCGTGGTCCTCGGCGCCCTCGCCATGCTGGCGGCGGCCGCCCTCTATTCGGCGAGCGGCGGCAAGCTGCGCTCCTCCGCTCCGTTCACCCGCACCGCCTGCCAGCCGCTGACCTCGCTGTCGGCCAAGGTGTTGGACGGCGTCGGCGCGCTCGGCGCCGCCCGGCCGGTCTCGGCCAAGGTCTGCGCCGTCTCGATGGCCGGGATCGAGACCAGCCGATACGTCTCGGTGGTGCTCGAGGCGCAGGACGGGGAGATGACCCGCTCGCTCGCCTTCAGCCGGCCGGTGGACAGGGCCGGCGTTCCGGTAACGCCGGTGATCCTCGACTGGGCCTGGCCGCTCGCCTTCATCCTGGCGGTCGGCCTCTGCGAGGGCTTGTTCGGCTGGACGCCCGGCAAGCGGCTGATGGGCCTGAAGGTGGTGGCCGCGGACGGCGGCCGCCTCGGCCTTCCCCGCGCGGTCCTGCGCAACCTGGTGATCTACGGCGGCGGCGCGCTGGTGCTGATCGCCCCGCTCGCCGCGACCCTGGCCGGCGTGCGCCTGCCGCCGACGGGCTACTACCTGGCGGTCGGCGTCTTCGGGCTCCTGGTCCTCGCCCCCTTCGCCATGCTCGCCGAGGCCTCGCCCCGCGCCCGCTACGACCGCTGGGCGGGCTCGGAGGTGGTGCGGGCCTAAGCGCCCGGTCGCAGGCCCCGGGCGATCGCCGAGTTCATCGCCCGGTGAAGGTCGCGGGCCGCGCCGGCGGGAAGCTTGCCGGCCAGCTCCAGGACCACCGCGCCGTGGGCCGCCGCCCAGAACATCACCCCGATCTGCTCGGGATCGCCGGCCAGAACGCCGTCGGCCACGAGGTCCTTCACATAGGCGCTCATCGTGGTGCGGGCGCGCTTCCCCGCCTCGACGAGCTCGGGGTACTCGGCCTCATGCGGCTGGTTGAGATCGAACATCAGCTTGTAGGTGTGCGGGTGCTCGAAGGCGAAGTCGACATAGGCCTCACCGACCGCTGCGCCCTTGGCCCGCGCGCCCTTGGCCGCCGCCCGCGCCGTCTCCAGCGCCTCGGCGAAGCGGTTGAAGCCGTTGGTGCGCACCGCCGCCAGGATGTCGTCCTTGTCGCGGAAGTAGCGGTAGGGGGTCATGGGCGAGACGCCCAGCTCGGCGGCGAGCTGGCGCATGGTCACCGCATCGGGCCCCTTTTCGGCGAACAGCCGCTCGGCCGCCCCGCAAAGCCGCTCCCGGAAATCGGCGACATCGGCTTCGGTCAGGACGCGAGGCATGCGGACTCTTGGGACACCGTTGGGCAGGTCACGAAAAAGGGACTTGCGAAGGGCTACCTCTTACTCAATAAATTTACAACGTAAGATCTAATAACGGGGAAACGCCATGGACGGTGAGGTTCGCATCAACCCCTATCTGGCGGGCAATTTCGCACCGCTCCGCAGCGAGGATGACTTCGAGCTCGAGGTGGTGGGCGAGATCCCCGCCGGCCTGCGCGGCGCGCTGTTCCGCACCGGTCCCAATCCGCAATTCGAGCCGCGCGACCCCAACCACCACTGGTTCGCCGGCGACGGCATGGTCCACGGCTTCTACCTCGCCGACGGCAAGGCCTCCTACCGCAACCGCTATGTGCGGACGCCGAAGTGGAAGCTGGAGCACGAGGCGGGCCGCGCCCTGTTCGGCACCTTCGGCAACCCGATGACCACCGATCCCGCGGCCATGGGCCAGGACTCCGGCGTCGCCAACACCAACATCGTCTGGCACGCGGGCAAGCTGCTGGCCCTGGAGGAGGGCCATATGCCCACCGCCATGGACCCGCGGAGCCTCGAGACCCTCGGCTACGCGCAGGCCTACAAGGGCCGCACCACGGCCCACCCGAAGATCGACCCGAAGACGGGCGAGATGGTCTGGTTCGCCTATGCGGTGGGCGAGGCGCCCTTCGCCACCGGCATCAGCTACGGCGTCACTGACGCCAAGGGCGAGGTCGTCCGGCGCGACGACTTCCAGGCGCCCTACTGCTCGATGATCCACGACTTCATGGTCACCGAGAACCATGTGCTCTTCCCGGTGCTGCCGCTCACCGGCAGCCTCGAGCGGGCGATGAAGGGCATGCCGCCCTTCGCCTGGGAGCCGGGCAAGGGAAGCTTCGTCGGGGTCATGCGCCGCGACGCCGACGTCTCCACCATCCGCTGGTTCAACACCGAGGCCTGCTACGTCTTCCACCCGCTGAACGCCTGGGAGGAGGAAGGCAAGCTCGTCGCCGACGTCATGCGCTACGACGTGGCGCCGCTGTTCCCCAACGCCGACGGCTCGCCGGGCACGAAGGCGGCCGCCCGCCTCTTCCGCTGGACCTTCGACCTCACGGGCGCCTCCGACGCCATCAAGGAGGAGCCGCTCGACGACCTCGACGGCGAGTTCCCGCGGGTCGATCCGCGGGCCGAGACGCTCAAGCACCGCCACGGCTGGTACGCCGCCGACCCGACCGCCTCGGGCACCATCAAGCAGTGCGCCATCGCCCACCTCGACCTCAAGACCGGCAAGCGCCAGCTCTATGCGCTGAGCGGCGGCGACCTCACCTCGGAGCCGGTGTTCGTGCCCCGCTCGGAGACGGCCGACGAAGGGGACGGCTGGCTCACCGCGGTGGTCTGGCGCGCGGCCGAGAACCGATCGGATCTCCTGATCTTCGAGGCCCTCGACCTGGAGAAGGGGCCGATCGCCACCGCCAAGGTCCCGCGCCGCGTGCCCTTCGGCTTCCACGGCAACTGGGCCTCGTTCTAAGGTCCTCCCGCACCGCGCGGGAGGAAAGATGAAGGCGATCTGGTACGACCGGACGGGTCCGGCGCGGGAGGTGTTCCAGTACGGCGACCTGCCCGACCCCGCGCCCGGGCGCGGGCAGGCGCTGATCCGCATCATGGCCTCCGGCGTCAATCCGGCCGACACCTACTGGCGCGCGGGCGCCGCCGGGCCGATGCCCTATCCGCGCATCGTCCCCAACTCCGACGGCGCGGGACTCGTCGAAGCCGTCGGTCCGGGCGTCGATCCCGCCTGGGTGGGCAAACGGGTGTGGTTCTACAACGGCCAGCGCAACGGCCGCGCCTTCGGGACGGCGGCCGAACTGATCGAGCTCGACGTCGACCTGATCCGCGAGCTGCCGCCGGGGATCTCGTTCGCCGAGGGGGCGACGCTCGGCATCCCGTGCATGACCGCTCACCGCAGCCTGTTCCTGAACGGTCCCGTGCAGGGCCGCCTCGTGCTGGTGACGGGCGGGGCGGGCGCGGTCGGCCATTATGTGGTGCAGCTGGCTAAATGGGCCGGGGCGACGGTGATCGCGACGGTCTCGTCGCCGGAGAAGGCCGAGCGCGCGCGCCAGGGCGGAGCCGACCACGTCATCGACTACCGGCGCGAGGACGTCGCCGCCCGCATCGCGGAGATCACCGGCGGTGAGGGCGTCCACCACGTGGTCGAGGTGGACCTCGGCGGCAACCTGGCCGCCACCCTGAAAAGCGTGCGGATGAACGGATCGGTGGCCTACTACGCCACGCGCGGCGATCCCAATCCCGCCTTCGCCGTGGGCGCGGCGATGCGGCTCAACCTGGCGATCACCGGGGTCTACCTGCCGTCCAGTCCGCACGAGGCGCGCCGCCGGGCTCAGGACGACATCACCCGCTGGATCGCGACGGGCGAGCGCATTCTCTCGGTCGCCGGGCTCTATCCGCTGAAGGACTGCGCGGCCGCCCACGAGGCCGTGGAGGCCGGGACCAAGGTCGGCACCGTGGTGGTCGAGCCGAACAGCTAGCGCCTCTCCTCCGCGCGCCCCGTGGAGGAGAGGGGGCCGATCCTCAGACCAGCGCGCCGTGGCAGTGCTTGAACTTCTTGCCCGAGCCGCAGGGGCAGGGGGCGTTGCGGCCGGTCTGTTCCCAGCCGGCCGGCAGCGCGCTGACCGGCAGGGCCTCGCGCTCGGAGGCCGGCACGTTGTCGGGCAGATAGCCGCGCTCGGCCTCGTTCTCGCCGGTCTGCGGGTTCATGTGCACTTCGAACATCTGACCGGCGGGCGGGGGCGGCGGCTCCTCGATCTGGAACTCCACCGTCATCAGCCAGCGGGTGACTTCCTGGCGCAGGTCCACGAGCAGCTTCTCGAACAGCGAGAAGGCCTCGGTCTTGTACTCGTTCAGCGGATCGCGCTGGCCGTAGCCGCGCAGGCCGATGACGTTGCGCAGATGGTCGAGGTGCATCAGGTGCTCGCGCCACTGCATGTCGATCATCTGCAGCAGGAAGCTCTTCTCGATGTTGCGCATGTGGTCGCCGATGAGCGCCTCGCGCTCCTGGGCGCGCTGCTCGGCGGCGGCGTTGATGCGCTGCTCGATCTCTTCGTTGGCGATGCCGTCCTCGGCCGCCCAGTCCTTGATCGGCAGGTCGAGGCCGAGGAAGATCTGGACGCTCTGGGTGAGGCCCTCCACGTCCCACTGCTCGGCGTAGGCCTTGGGCGGCAGGTGGCGGGTGACCAGGTCTTCGATGGTGTCGCGGCGCATCTCCTCGACCACGTCGGAGATGTCGGCGGCGGCCATGAACTCGGCCCGCTGCTCGAACACCGCCTTGCGCTGGTCGTTGATGACGTCGTCGTACTTCAGCAGGTTCTTGCGGATCTCGTAGTTGCGCTGCTCGACGCGCTTCTGGGCGGTGGCGATGGCCGAGTTCAGCCACTTGTGGGTGATCGCCTCGCCTTCCTGGACGCCGAAGGTGCGCATGATCGCGTCCAGCCGGTCGCCGGCGAAGATGCGCAGCAGGTCGTCCTCGCAGGACAGGTAGAACTTCGAGTGGCCAGGGTCGCCCTGGCGGCCGGTTCGGCCGCGCAGCTGGTTGTCGATCCGCCGGCTCTCGTGGCGCTCGGTGCCGAGGACATAGAGGCCGCCGGCGGCCAGCGCCTTCTCCTTGCGGTCCTTGATCTCCGCCTCGATCTCCGCGCGGCGCGCAGCCGAGGCTTCCGGCGTCGGCTCCGCGCCGGCCGCGATCTGCTCCTCGCGCCACTTGGCGAGGCGCATGTCGACGTTGCCGCCGAGCTGGATGTCGGTGCCGCGGCCGGCCATGTTGGTGGCGATGGTCACCGCGCCCGGCACGCCGGCGTCAGCGACGATCTCGGCTTCCTGCTCGTGGTAGCGGGCGTTCAGCACGCTGTGCGGGATGCCGGCCTGCTTCTTGCCGTCGATCTCGAAATTGTGGGCCTTCAGGAGGTCCGACAGGTGCTCCGACTTCTCGATGGAGACGGTGCCCACCAGGATCGGCTGGCCGCGCCGGTAGCAGTCCTCGATCTGGGCGATGATCGCCTGGTTCTTCTCCGCCTCGGTCCGATAGACCTCGTCGTCGTCGTCGACGCGGGCGATGGGCCGGTTCGTCGGAATCTCGACGACTTCCATCTTGTAGATGTCGAAGAACTCCTGGGCCTCGGTGGCGGCGGTGCCGGTCATGCCCGAGAGCTTGGCGTAGAGGCGGAAGTAGTTCTGGATCGTCACCGAGGCCAGGGTCTGGTTCTCGGGCTGGACGACGACGCCTTCCTTGGCCTCGATCGCCTGGTGCAGGCCTTCCGACAGGCGCCGGCCGTGCATCATGCGGCCGGTGAACTCGTCGATCAGGATCACCTCGCCGGCGCGGACGATGTAGTCCTTGTCGCGGGTGTAGAGCACGTTGGCGCGCAGCGCCTGGTTCACGTGGTGGACCACGGACACGTTGGCGGCGTCGTAGAGACCGGCGGTGTCGGGCTCCAGGTGGCCGGCGGCGACCAGCACTTCCTCGATGCGCTCGGCGCCGAGCTCGGTGAGCATCACCTGGCGCTGCTTCTCGTCGTGCTCGAAGGTCTCCGGGTCCTGGATCATCTCCTTCACCAGGGCGTCGATGGTCCGGTAGAACTCGGAGCGGTCCTCGGTCGGGCCCGAGATGATCAGCGGCGTGCGCGCCTCGTCGATCAGGATCGAGTCGACCTCGTCGACGATCGCGAAGTTGTGGCCGCGCTGGACCATCTCGCCCTGGTCGTAGACCAGGTTATCGCGCAGGTAGTCGAAGCCGAACTCGTTGTTGGTGCCGTAGGTGATGTCGGCGTTGTAGGCCGCCTGGCGCTGGCCCTGGCTGAGGCCATGGACGATGACGCCCACTTCCATCCCCAGGAACCGGTAGATCTGGCCCATCCACTCGGCGTCGCGCTGGGCGAGGTAGTCGTTGACGGTGATGACGTGCACGCCCTTGCCGGCGAGCGCGTTCAGGTAGGTCGGGGCGGTGGCGACCAGCGTCTTGCCTTCACCGGTCCGCATCTCGGCGATGCCGCCCTGGTGCAGGACCATGCCGCCGACGAGCTGCACGTCGTAGTGACGCTGGCCGAGAGTCCGCTTGGCGGCCTCGCGCACCACCGCGAAGGCTTCTTCCAGCAGGTTGTCGAGGGTCTCGCCCTTGGCCAGCCGATCGCGGAATTCCGCGGTCTTGGCGCGCAGGTCGTCGTTGGAGAGCGCCTGGATCTGGGGCTCGAGGGCGTTGATCTTCTGGACCCGCGCCAGCAGCGTCTTGACCTTGCGGTCGTTGGAGGAGCCGAAGAACCGTTCGAAGATGCTCAAGGGGGAGGTCCGGATTTATGGGCGGCGGCCTGCGAGATTGGCCAGAAAAACCGCTCATTTGAAGGCCGGCGAGACTTAAGCAGCCCCCCTCGCAGTGTCAACGCGGCCCTCCGCCCGCCCCGCATAAGAAAAGGGCCTGCTCGCGAGGAGCAGGCCCGATCCCGATTACGTGGCGGTCAGCCTCAGAACACCTCGAAAAGTCCCGCCCCGCCCATGCCGCCGCCGATGCACATGGAGACGACCACGTTCTTCGCGCCGCGGCGCTTGCCTTCCTGCAGGACGTGGCCCGCCAGGCGCGCGCCGGTCATGCCGAAGGGGTGGCCGATGGCGATCGAGCCGCCATTGACGTTGTATTTCTCCGGGTCGATGCCGAGCTGGTCGCGGCAGTAGAGGCACTGCGAGGCGAAGGCCTCGTTCAGCTCCCACAGGTCGATGTCGTCGACCTTCAGGCCGTGACGCTCCAGCAGCCGGGGGATGGCGAACACCGGGCCGATGCCCATCTCGTCGGGCTCGCAGCCGGCGACGGCCCAGCCCTTGAACACGCCCATCGGCGTCAGGCCGCGGCGCTCGGCTTCCTTGGCTTCCATCACCACCACGGCGGCCGCGCCGTCCGACAGCTGGCTGGCGTTGCCGGCGGTGATGAACTTGCCCGCGCCCTTCACCGGCTCGAGCTTCTGCAGGCCTTCCAGGGTGGTGTCCGGACGATTGCACTCGTCACGGTCGACCACGTAGTCGACGACCGACTCCTGGCCCGTGGCCTTGTCGACCTTCTTCATGCGGGTCTGCATGGGGACGATCTCGTCCCGGAACTTGTCGGCCTGCTGGGCCGCGGCCATGCGGCGCTGGCTCTCCAGGGAGTACTCGTCCTGGTATTCGCGGCTGACGTTGTACCGCTCGGCGACGATGTCGGCGGTGTCGATCATGGCCATGAAGATCGCCGGGTGCATCTCGGTCAGCTTCGGATCGAAGTTGTCCTTGCCCGCGCCCATGTTGGGCATGGAGATCGACTCGACCCCGCCAGCGACCACGGCCGCGGCGCCGTCGTTGCGGACGTGGTTGGCCGCCATGGCGATGGTCTGCAGGCCCGAGGAGCAGAAGCGGTTGACGGTCACGCCGGAGGTGGTGATCGGCAGGCCGGCCAGCAGGCCCGCCTGGCGCGCGACGTTGCCGCCGCCGTGGGCCACATTGCCCATGAACACGTCCTCGATGTCCGCGCCGTCGACGCCGGCCTTGGCCACGGCGTGCTTCACCGCGTGGGCGGCCATGGAGACGGTCGGCGTCATGTTGAACCCGCCGCGGCCGGACTTGGCCAGGCCGGTGCGAGCGTAAGAGACGATGACGGCTTCGCGCATTTGAAATGATCCTCCCTGGAAATGGATTTTGCCGGCCCGGCTTAACCGCGCCTTTTGAACAGTCGGTCCAACCTTTGCATCGCGTGACGTAAATGGCTAGGGAGCGGCGGCGCAAGAGGCGCGACCGTCCCGAGAACGAGGATGAGCTGAATGGGGGCCGAACAGCCTGTCCGGATCCTGCGCCTCGCGGGTCTGCTGCTCGCCTGCGCCTTCGCCGTGACGGCGTGCGGCAAGGGCCGCGGGCCGGAGCAGCCGCCCGAGCGCGGCGACCAGGCGGTGGCCACCGTGGACGACCAGACCATCTGGGCCTCCGACGTGAAGCGCGAGGCGGTCAGCCAGGGCCTGATCGGCGAGGGCGAGCCGCTGGAGGTCACCTCCGACGTCTTCCACCGGGTGCTTGACGAGGTGGTCGACCAGAAGCTGCTGGCCGCCGAGGCCGCCCGCCGCAAGCTCGACAAGGATCCGTTGGCCCAGCGCCGGCTGGCCGCCGCCCGCGAGCGGGTGATGGGCGACCTGCTCGTCGAGAGCGTCGTCGCCGACGCGGTCAACGAGAACGCCATCCGCAACCTCTACCAGGAGCAGCTCAAGCTCGCGAAGCGCTCGGAGGAGATCCACGCCCGCCAGATCGTCACCGCCACCCAGGCGGAGGCCGAGACGGTGAAGAAGCTGATCGGCTCCGGGGCCTCGTTCGAGGCGCTGGCGATGGAGAAGTCCACCGACGCGGCCACCCGCTTCAACGGCGGCGACATGGGCTATTTCACGACCGACGTCATGCCCGAGGCCTATGTGGCGGCGCTGAAGTCGGCCAAGAAGGGCCAGCTCGTCGGACCCGTCGCCGTCGACGGCGGCTATGCCCTGATCAAGGTCGAGGACCGGCGCCTCGAGGCGCCGTTGACCTTCGACGCCGCCCGGCCGCAGATCGTGCGCTTCCTGACCTACGATCAGATCCGCGACCAGTTGGAGAAGCTGCGCGGACGGGCCAGGATCGTCCGGCTCATCAAGGGCGAGGCCCAGGGCCCGCCGGCGCCGCCGCCGGCCGACGCCCCCAAGGCCCAGCCCAAGCCCGCCGAATCCGCCGTCACGCCTGCCATCGCCAAGGGGGGAACTCGATGACCCGCAAGCCGAATACCCCCACCGCCAAGGGCGCAGCCGCCAAGGCTGGCGCGAAGAGCCCAGCCGAAAAGGCGCTCGAGGCGGCGGCCAAGCCCGTCGAGGTCGTGGGCCATACCCTCGAGCGCGCCTTCGACCCGCTGGCCAGCGCCCTGAAGCGGGCGGCGCTGAAGCGCGCCGACAAGCAGTCGCGCCAGTTCGACGCCGCGCCCGAGGCCGCCGAGCCGGCGGCTAGGAAGTCCGCTCCCGCCAAGGCCCCCGTGAAGACCAAGTCCGACATGCCCGTTTCCCCGCTCGTCGTCCCGTTCCCGAAGATCCCGCCGATCGCCGGCGTCCAGCTCGCCACCGGCCGCGCCGGGTTCTACAAGCACGAGCGCGAAGACCTGCTGGTCATGCACTTCCCGGAGGGCGCCAGCGCCGCCGGCGTGTTCACCCGCCACGGCGTGGGGTCGGCCCCGGTCGACTGGTGCAAGCGCCACCTGACGATGACCAAGGGCGAGGGGGTGAAGGCCGTCGTGGTCAACGCCGGCTGCGCCAACTCCTTCACCGGCAAGCCCGGCGCGGACGCGGTGCGCCGGGTCTGCTCGGCGGTCGCCAAGCGGTTCGACTGCCGCCAGCGCGACGTCATGGTCGCCTCCACCGGCGTCATCGGCGTGCTGCTGGACGACTCCAAGATCACGCATCGCCTGCCTGAGGTCGGCGCCCGGCTGACCGACGACTACTGGGCGCAGGCCGCCCAGGCGATCATGACCACCGACACCTTCCCGAAGGGCGCCTACGCCGAGGCCACGATCGACGGCCAGAAGGTGCGCATCGCCGGGATCTGCAAGGGCTCGGGGATGATCGCGCCGGACATGGCGACCATGCTGGCCTTCGTGGTCACCGACGCGGCCATCTCGCCGGCGGCGCTGCAGATCCTCTGCAGCCTCTATACCCGCAACACCTTCAACGCGATCACGGTGGACGGCGACCGCTCGACCAACGACACCCTCTTGCTGTTCGCCACCGGCAAGTCCGGCGCGCCCAAGATCAGCCGGGCCGGCGACAAGCGCCTGGCGGACTTCCGCGACAAGCTGGAAGGGGTGCTGATGAACCTCGCCCAGCAGCTCGTTCGGGACGGGGAGGGGGCCACCAAGTTCATCAAGGTGTCCGTGACCGGCGCGGAGAGCCACGCCTCGGCGCGCAAGATCGCCCGCACGATCTGCGAGAGCCCGCTGGTCAAGACCGCCTTCGCCGGCGAGGACGCCAACTGGGGCCGCATCGTCATGGCGGTGGGCCGCGCCGACGAGCCCATCGACCGCGACAAGCTGAGCGTGAAGTTCGGGCCCCACTGGGCCGCCCAGGACGGCCTCATCGCCTCCAGTTACGACGAGGCCAAGATGAGCGCCTACATGAAGAAGAAGGAGCTCGAGGTCACCGTCGACGTGGGCGTCGGCCGCGGCTCGGCCGAGATGTGGACCTGCGACCTCACCAAGCGCTACGTCGAGATCAACGGGGACTACCGGTCCTGAGGATGGCCGAGGGCAAGCCGATCCTGCTGGTCGCCGCCGCGGCGCTCGTCGACGTCGACGGCCGGGTGCTGATCTGCCAGCGGCCGCCGGGCAAGTCGCTGGCCGGCCTGTGGGAGTTTCCCGGCGGCAAGGTCGAGGCCGGCGAGACTCCCGAAGCCTGCCTGATCCGCGAACTCGACGAGGAGCTGGGCATCCGCGTCGCCAGCGCCTGCCTTGCCCCCTTCGTCTTCGCCAGCCACACCTACGAGGACTTCCACCTCCTGATGCCGCTCTACCTCTGCCGGCGCTGGGAGGGCAGCGTCGTCGCTCGCCATCACTCGGCGCTCGCCTGGGTGAAGCCCTCGAAGCTCGGGGACTACGAGATGCCGCCCGCCGACGCGCCGCTGGTCGCCTGGCTGCGCGACGTCCTCTGATGCGCCAGGCGGCGAGGATCCTCGCGATCCAGACCTCCGGACAGGGGTTGGTGGAGATCACCCGCGAGGTCGCCGGCTGGGCAGCGGGGCAGGGGATGACCACCGGCCTGCTCACTGTCTTCTGCCGCCACACCTCGGCGTCCCTGCTGATCCAGGAGAACGCCGACCCCGACGTGCAGCGCGACCTCGAGACCTGGATCGCGCGCGTCGCGCCGGAAAGCCGCGACTGGATCCACCAGGACGAGGGGCCCGACGACATGCCGGCCCACCTGCGCGCGGCGCTCACGGGCGTGCAGCTGTCGATCCCTCTGATCGGCGGTCGGCTCGCCCTCGGAACCTGGCAGGGGATCTACCTCTTCGAGCACCGCCGCCGCCCGCACCGACGCGAGGTGGCGCTGCACCTGCTGGGCGACTAGCGCCGATAGCTGACCCGGCTCGCCCGCGTTGCGTCGGCGACGCAACTGCCGGTCTCGGCCATGGCGTGTTCGCCCAGGCAGAAGATGTCCTCGTACTGCGGCCCCGCGGCCGCCAGGCACTGGTAGAGATTGAGCTTGGCGATCCGCAGGCAGGAGGCGGTGCGGGGCTCGCTCATCAGCGCACGGCCGCGGCCTTCCTGACCCAGCACGTTCAACGCCGCCACCGCCACGGCCCGCGTCACCGCCGGGCTCGCCGCCCCGCCGCGCCGCCCGCCTTCCGCCATCGCCGCATAGAGCCGCGCAGCGTCCTCGCCGCCCCGCATCGGCTCGCTGGAGAGCTGCTTGACCCGGGCCAGCCGGCCGCGCGGGTCGGGCACGTTGCGCTTCGACCAGGCCTGGTGCTGCACCGAATAGGCCGCGCGCTTCACCTTCAGTCCCTGCGCGCGCAGCGCCTCTCCCTGGCTCGCCAGCGCGCCCGCCGCGCGCGCCGCCGCGGCCTCTCCGCCGGGCAGCTCGAGCGCATAGGCGGGATCGCTGGCGAGCCGCCGCGCCAGGTCCCCCCGGTCGGCGCGGCTCCCCCGAAGTCCGTCCACGAAACGCGGCTCCTGCAGGGCGGCGACCGCGGCGTAGGCGATCATGCCGCTCTCCAGCTGGCGCGGCTCTCCCGCCGCCCCCGTCTGCAGGGCCTCTGAAACCTCGGCCGGGCCCGAGAAGCTGGCGTCGATGCCGCGCGCCCGGCGCATGTAGCCTTCGAAGACGCTCGCTTCGGCCGTCAGTCCCGACGGCGTCGCGCGCACGGCGGGCGAATAGTAGCTGCGGGACTGAGAGCGCGGTTGTTCGGGCGTCGCAGCGCATCCGGCCACGACGAGGGAAACGGCGCAGGCGAGTCCTGCGGCGAAAACGACTTTCAAATCTGCCCCCGGGGCGAGAGCGTCCCTCAAGCGCAACCTTAAGGGTGCTTCGCAGCAAGCGCCGCCGTGGCGAGTTGTCGCTGTGGATAAGCTTGCCCGCCTAGCGCGGCAGCCGTTGCTCCACCGTGCCCAGGGCCTCGGCGAGGCTCATCTTGGCCGAGCCGGGGCGCAGCGGCTTCTGCTGGCTCTCGTGCGGCGCCCAGCCGGTCAGGGTGATGATCTCGAAGGTGGCCGGCACGCGCCCGTCCGGCCCGCCGAACCGCTGCACGTAGAGCTCGCTCGCCCGCGCCAGCAGGGCGCGGGTCATCGGCTTGGGATGGCGTTCGGCCAGCACGCTCGTCTCGCCCATCTGGCGCAGGTCGGCCATCAGCCGGATGGGGTGCTCGTAGCTCACCGTGACCCTGTCCACGTCTGCGACCGGCAGGGCGAAGCCGGCGCGCTGCAGCAGCGAGGCCGCGTCGGCGGTGTCGGCGAAGGGCGAGACGCGGCTGCCGGCCCCGCCGAGCAGCTCGGCCTCGGCGTCCATCAGCGACTGGCGCAGCTCGGTCAGGGTCGCGCCGCCCAGGAAGGCGCCGATGAACAGGCCGTCCGGCTTCAGCGCCAGGCGGATCTGCACCAGGGCGCCGACCACGTCGTTGGTCCAGTGCAGGCCCAGCGTCGAGACCACAAGGTCCAGGCTCTCGGAGGCGAAGGGCAGGGCCTCCTCGTCGAGCACCAGGCGGGCGCCGCCGCGCCCGCCCAGCATGGCGTGCGACAGGTCGGCCTCGGCCAGGAACCCCACGCGTTCGGCCGCCGGGCCCGCGCTCAGCGCCTCGCGGAAGGCGCCGCCGCGCGAGGACAGCTCGACCGCAACGGGAAAATTCCGCATGATCGCCTCGAGCCGCTCGGCCACGTCCTGGGCGGCGCGGCGGTGCAGGAAGTCGGCCTGGCCGAAGCCCCTGGCGGCGCGGTCCAGTCGCTTGCGGTGCAGGGTTCGGTCGAAGAGGCGGGGCGGTTCGGACATTGCGCGCGGAACATGGTCCCTTCGCCGGCTGGACGCCAGCCCCGCACCTGCGGGCCGCCTGGCGAACCGCGCTCGACCTGGTCTTCCCGCCCCGCAGCCTCGACGGCGGTCCCGCGGCCTCGGCCGGCGGCCTCCCCGCCGAGCTCTGGAGCCGCATCCACTTCCTCGACGATCCGGTCTGCGACGGCTGCGGATCGCCCTTTCCCTATGACCAGGGCCCCGGCCTGAACGGGGAACCTGCGCGCTGCGCCGCCTGCCTCGCCCGGCCCCGCGCCTTCGACGCCGCCCGCGCCGCCTGCCTCTACGACGAGGCCTCCCGCGAGCCGATCCTCAAGCTCAAGCACGCCGACCGGCCCGACCTCGGCGAGCTGTTCTCCCTGTGGATCGGCCGCGCCGCCCGCGACCTCGTCGTCGAGGCCGACGCCGTCGCCCCCGTTCCGCTGCACGCGCTTCGCCTGCTCAAGCGGCGCTACAACCAGGCGGCCGAGATCGCCCGGCCGCTGGCCCGCCGCGAGGGGCTCGCCTACCTGCCGGACGCCCTGGTCCGCCGCCGCGCCACCGAGAGCCAGGCGGGCAAGTCTGGGTCAGGGCGCCGTCGCAACGTCGCCGCCGCCTTCGTGGTCCCGGCCGCCCGCCGCCGTCAGGTGGAGGGCAAGCACATCCTCCTGATCGACGACGTCATGACCACCGGGGCGACGGCGGAAGGCTGCGCGCGGGCGCTCAAGGCCGCCGGCGCGGCGCGCGTCGATGTCGCAGTGGTGGCCCGGGTTAAAGAGATGGGCGGACTCACCATATGAAGCTTTCGCGACCATTCTTCGTTTGAGCGCCATGGCCCACGTCACCATCTACACCAAGCCCTACTGCCCCTATTGCATCCGGGCGGTGTCCCTCCTCGAGGAGAAGGGCGTCGATTTCACCGAGATCGAAGCCGCCTTCGATCCGGACAAGAAGGCCGAGATGGTCCAGCGCTCCGGACGCATGACCTTCCCCCAGATCTTTGTCGGCGATCGCCACATCGGCGGCTGCGACGACATGATGGCCCTGGAGCGCGAGGGGAAACTCGACCCTCTGCTGCAGGCCGCGGCCTAGCACGCGAGCCCTCCTCTTCAGGGAGGGGATGGCCTATCTAGCCTGGTCATGAAGGTCGGCCTCATCCAGTCCCGCACGCCCGCGTCCCAGGACGCGGCGCTCGCCCAGATCCTGCCGCTGGTCCGCGAGGCCGCGGCGGGCGGCGCGGAATTCATCGCCACCCCCGAAGGCTCCAACATCCTGCAGAAGGACCGGGCCAAGCTGTTCCCGGCCTTGATGAGCCTCGAGGAGGACGTCTTCGTCGCCGGCATGCGCGAGGCGGCGAAGGACCTTGGCGTCTGGATCCTGATCGGTTCGGCCCTGGTGAGACGCGAGGACGGCAAGTGCGCCAACCGCGCCGTCCTGATCGACCCGCAGGGCGCCATCACCGCCACCTACGACAAGCTGCACATGTTCGACGTCGACCTGCCTACCGGCGAGGTGGCGCGGGAGAGCGAGAGCTACACCCCCGGCGACAGGGCCGTGGTGGCCGACATCCCGGGCACGAAGCTCGGACTCACCATCTGCTACGACCTGCGCTTCCCGGCCCTCTACCGCGCCCTGGCTCTGGCCGGCGCCGAGGTGATGACCATCCCGGCCGCCTTCACCCGGCCGACCGGGGAGGCCCACTGGGAGGTGCTGATGCGCGCCCGGGCGATCGAGACCGGCTCCTTCGTCCTCGCCCCCGCCCAGGGCGGCTTCCACGAGGACGGCCGCGGCACCTGGGGCCATACCATCGTCGTCGGCCCTTGGGGCGAGGTCATCGCCCGGCTTGACCACGACGAGCCAGGCGTGCTTCTCGCCGACCTCGACCTGGCGGCCGCCGGCAAGGCGCGCCGCGCCATCCCGGCCCTTGCCAATGCGCGCGCCTTCACTGGCCCCTGAACCCGTCCGATGATCCGCTACGCCCTGGTCTGCGACCACGACCACGAGTTCGAAGGCTGGTTCGGCTCCTCGGCCGACTACGACCAGCAACAGGCGCGCGGCCTCGTGGAATGCCCGGTCTGCGCGTCCAAGACCGTCCGCAAGCAGATCATGGCTCCGGCCGTCGTCGGCGCCCGCAAGACCGTGCAGGACGAAGCGCCTCGCCGCGCCCAGATGATGATGGAGGCGATGGGCAAGCTCCGGGCGCATGTGGAGGAGAACTTCGACGACGTCGGCGACGCCTTCGCATCCGAAGCCCGCGCCATCCACGAGGGGCGCGCCGAGGACCGCGGCATCTATGGCCAGGCCTCGCCGAAGGAGGTCAAGGAGCTGGTCGAGGACGGCGTGCCCGTCGCGCCGCTGCCGCCCAAGCCGCCCCAGAAAACAGAGGTCAACTAAGCGGCCTTGCCGCGATTGTGACGGCCTCCTACGGTCCCGCCGCGTAACCTGGAGGGGCCCTGATGTTCCGAACCGTCGCCGCCGCCGCGGCCCTGCTCGTCGCCGCGACATCGCCCGCGCTCGCCGCCGACAAGACCGCCGCCGCCCCTGCGGCCGCCCCGAACTTCCCCGGCCAGGCCGAGTTCCGCGACCTCTACAAGGAGCTCATCGAAATCGACACCACGGCCGAGCACGGGTCCTGCACCCGCGCCGCCGAGGCCATGGCCGCTCGCCTCAAGGCCGCCGGCTACCCGGCCGCCGACGTCCAGGTGCTGGCGCCCGCCGACCGGCCCAAGGACGGCAACCTCATCGCCGTGCTGCATGGCTCCGACGCCAAGCTGAAGCCGGTGATGCTGCTCGCCCACATCGACGTGGTGGAGGCCAAGCGCGCCGACTGGACGCGCGATCCCTTCAAGCTGGTCGAGGAGAACGGCTACTTCTACGCCCGCGGCGCGAGCGACGACAAAGCCATGGCCTCGTCCTTTACCGACGCCATGATCCGCTTCCGCAAGGAGGGCTTCAAACCGCGCCGCTCCATCAAGCTGGCGCTGACCTGCGGCGAAGAGACACCCGACACCTTCAACGGCGTCTCCTGGCTGCTCTCCACCCACCGCGAACTGATGGACGCCGCCTTTGCGCTCAACGAGGGCGCCGGCGGGCGCCTGCAGGGCGACCAGCGCGTGTTCCTCGGCATCCAGGCGGGCGAGAAGGTCTACCAGGACTTCACCCTCTCGGTGACCAATCCCGGCGGTCACTCCTCGCGCCCGGTGAAGGACAACGCGATCTACCACCTGGCCAATGCGCTCGCCCGGCTGGGCGCCTATGACTTCCCGGTTCACATCAACCAGGCCACGCGTCTGCACTTCACCAAGATGAGCGCCATCATGGGCGGCGAGATGGGCGCGGCCATGAAGCTCGCCGCCTCCGACGCCCCGACGCCCGAGGCCATCGCCGCCATCGCCAAGGATCCCGGCTACAATTCGATGATGCGGACCACCTGCGTGGCCACCATGATCGACGGCGGCCACGCCCTGAACGCCCTGCCGCAGAAGGCCAGCGCCAACGTCAACTGCCGCATCCTGCCCGACGAGAGCGTCGAGGCGACCGAGGCGACCCTGGCCAAGGTCATGGCCGAGCCCGCGGTGAAGCTGGAGCCGGCCGGGGCCAAGAGCCCGGTCTCGCCGCCGCCGCCCCTGACGCCACAGATCCTCGGCCCGGCCGAGAAGGTGGCGGGCGAGCTCTGGCCCGGCGTGCCGCTGGTGCCGGCCATGTCCACCGGCGCCACCGACGGCCGCTTCATGCTGGCTGCGGGCGTTCCGACCTATGGCCTCTCGGGCATGTTCGGCGAGCCGGACGGCGGCGGCGTCCACGGCCTCAACGAGCGTATCCGCGTCCGCTCCCTCTACGAGGGGCGCGAGTTCCTCTACCGGGTGGTCAAGCTCTACGCCGCCCAGCGCTGACGACCGGCGCGAAGCTGGGGGCGGGGGCGGTTCTCGTAAACCGGGTATGGAACCCGGAGCTTCGCCTTCCGGTTGGTGGTCCCGCTTGAAAGGGACAACCCGATGCCAGACGCCACCCTCTCCAACGTCGTCACCCGCCCGCTGGTGACGCCCTACGCCACCGGGACCTACAACGGCGCGGAGTCGATCTTCGCCAGCGGCGATACGGTCAACCTGAACCTCTCCAAGCAGGTCGACCTGATGTCCGCCGCCCAGTCCGGCGTCCCGCAGTACAGCCTGCTTTCGAACGAGGCGCTTTCGCTGGTCTTCACCAAGTCGGTGGCGGGCCAGCTGACCGCCCAGTTCTCGCTCAACGTCACCGCCGCGGTGAACATCACCCAGCCGGACGGGACGACCAATCCGTTCAACAGCAACCTCTCGATCCAGGGGACGGCCACATTCACGCCTGAGGGCAAGGTCTGCCACATCGACTACAAGGGAGGCTGGTGCGGCGCCGATCTCGGCTGCGACGGTTCGCAAGGGCTGCCGCACGGCACGATCAGCCTCGACAGCGCGGCGACCAGCTACGCCTTCTCCGATCCGGGCGCGTACGGCTACGCGGCGCTCGTCATCGCCAACAACGCCGTGACGACCTCCAGCACCGGCGCCCAGGCGCCCGACCCGGCCCTGGCCGCGGCCGGCGCCCACGCCCTGATCCTCGGGGCCTCGGCCCTGGAGCACTTCTTCAGCTCCTCCTCGGAGGATCCCGTGCAGGGCTACGGCCACGCCGACGCCGACGTCCTGCGCGCCATGGGCGGAGCGGCCCTGACGATGATCGCCGCGCCGGACGACCAGGACGCCGCCGTCGCCGCGGTGGTCGCCGCCACGGTCGCCGGCGCCAGGCTCGCCCTGATCGACGGCCTCGCCGCCTATGACGTCGCCGCCCACGCGCCGCCGGTCAGCGTCGGCCCGCTCTCCCTCGGGGCGCCCGGAGACATCCTGCTGGGCTGAGGCGGCGGGCCCGCCCGGCCGCTTGTCCCTGGCCGCTTGTCCCTGGCGGCCGGATCGGGCCAAGCTCGACCTTCCGGGCCGCCTCTCGACCCTTGTGTGGCCCATCTGCCACACTACATCGGGAGGGCTGGGGTTGCGCTTGATCAAGGCTTCCCCGGCGATCCGCCTATCCAAGGGGACCCGATGAACATCGACATCTATTCCGACCGCGCCAAGCAGGCGATCAGCTCGGCCCAGAGCCTGGCGCTCGCCCGCCGTCACCAGCAGCTCGCGCCCGAGCACATCCTGAAGGTCCTGCTGGAAGAGAAGGACGGGCTCTCCCGCGCCCTGATCCAGAGCGCCGGCGGCCGGCCCGACGAGGCCGACCAGGCCGTGGACGCGGCCCTCTCCAAGCTGCCCAAGGTCGAGGGCGGCTCCGGCCAGCTCTACATGAAGCCCGAAACCGCGCGCGTGTTCGCCGACGCGGAGGAGGGCGCCAAGAAGGCCGGCGACGCCTTCGTAACCACCGAGCGCCTGCTGATCGCCATCGCCAAGGAAGGCGGCGAGGCGGCCAACGCCCTGAAGTCGGCCGGCGCCAATCCGGCCGCGCTCGACAGCGCCGCCCAGTCCATGCGCAAGGGCAAGACCGCCGACAGCGCCTCGGCCGAGGAGGGCTACGACGCGCTCAAGCGCTACGCCCGCGACCTCACCCAGGCCGCGCGCGACGGCAAGCTCGACCCGGTGATCGGCCGCGACGAGGAGATCCGCCGCACCATCCAGGTCCTCTCCCGACGCACCAAGAACAACCCGGTCCTCATCGGCGAGCCGGGGGTCGGCAAGACCGCCATCGTCGAGGGCCTGGCCCTGCGCATCGTCAACGGCGACGTGCCCGAGGGGCTGAAGGACAAGAAGCTGCTGGCGCTCGACATGGGCGCCCTGATCGCCGGCGCGAAGTACCGCGGCGAGTTCGAGGAACGGCTGAAGGCCGTGCTCGGAGAGGTCACCGCCGCCGAGGGCTCGATCATCCTGTTCATCGACGAGATGCACACCCTGGTCGGCGCCGGGAAGACCGACGGCGCCATGGACGCCTCCAACCTGCTCAAGCCGGCGCTCGCCCGCGGCGAGCTGCACTGCGTCGGCGCCACCACGCTCGACGAGTACCGCAAGCACGTGGAGAAGGACGCGGCGCTCGCCCGCCGCTTCCAGCCGGTGATGGTCGAGGAGCCCACCGTCGAGGACACGGTGTCGATCCTGCGCGGCCTCAAGGAGAAGTACGAGGTGCACCATGGCGTGCGCATCTCCGACAGCGCCATCGTGGCCGCCGCGACGCTCTCCAACCGCTACATCACCGACCGCTTCCTGCCGGACAAGGCGATCGACCTCGTCGACGAGGCCGCCAGCCGCGTGCGCATGGCCGTCGATTCCAAGCCCGAGGAGCTCGACGAGATCGACCGCCGCGTGGTGCAGCTGAAGATCGAGCGCGAGGCCCTCTCCAAGGAGACTGACGCGGCCTCCAAGGCGCGTCTCGAAAAGCTCGAGGAGGAGCTGAAATCCCTCGAGGGCGAGAGCGCCGAGATGACGGCCCGCTGGCGGGCCGAGAAGGAGAAGGTCGGTCAGGCCGCCCAGGCGCGCGAGGCGCTCGACCGGCTGCGCGCCGAGCTCGTCGGCGCCCAGCGCCGCGGCGACCTGCAGCGCGCCTCCGAGATCGCCTACGGCGAGATCCCGACGCTGGAGAAGCGCCTGGCAGAGGCCGAGGCCGCCGAAAGCAAGGACGCCATGACGCCCGAGGTGGTCGACGCCGAGCAGATCGCCGCCGTCGTCTCCCGCTGGACCGGCGTGCCGGTGGAGAAGATGCTCGAGGGCGAGCGCGAGAAGCTGCTTGCCATGGAAGACGCCCTGCGTGGCCGCGTCGTCGGCCAGGAGGAGGCGCTCGTCGCCGTCTCCGACGCGGTGCGCCGCGCACGGGCGGGCCTGAAGGACCCCAACCGGCCGATCGGCTCGTTCCTCTTCCTCGGCCCCACGGGCGTCGGCAAGACCGAACTCACCAAGGCCCTCGCCGAGTTCCTGTTCGACGACGAGTCCGCCGTGACCCGCCTCGACATGAGCGAGTACATGGAGAAGCACTCGGTCAGCCGGATGATCGGCGCGCCGCCCGGCTACGTCGGCTACGACGAGGGTGGGGCGCTGACCGAGAGCGTGCGCCGCCGGCCCTACCAGGTGGTGCTGTTCGACGAGGTCGAGAAGGCGCATCCGGACGTCTTCAACGTCCTGCTGCAGGTGCTCGACGACGGACGCCTGACCGACGGCCAGGGCCGTACGGTCGACTTCCGCAACACTCTGATCATCATGACCTCGAACATGGGCTCTGAGTACCTCGCCAGCCTCGGCGACGGAGACGACGTCGAGAAGGCCCGCGGTCCGGTCATGGATGTGGTGCGCAAGCACTTCCGGCCGGAGTTCCTGAACCGGATCGACGAGATCATCCTCTTCAAGCGCCTCGGCCGGGCGGAAATGGACAACATCGTCCGCATCCAGCTCCAGCGCGTCGAGAAGCTGCTCGCCGACCGCCGCATGGCCATCTCGCTGTCGCCGACCGCCATGCACTGGCTGGCCGAGCGCGGCTATGACCCGGTCTATGGCGCGCGCCCGCTCAAGCGGGTGATCCAGAAGGAGCTGGTCGATCCCATCGCCCGCAAGCTCCTGGCGGGCGACCTCGAGGACGGTTCGGTGATCGACGTCGAGGCCGGCGACCAGGGGCTCGAGATCGGCCGCGCCAAGGTGCACTGATCGCCAAGGTGCACTGATCCAGGTGCTCCCCCTCAGGGGGAGCTGTCGCGAAGCGCTGAGGGGGTTGAGCCGCAGGGCGTCTGACGCTCGTGGGCTGCAACCCCCTCCGATCCTGCGGACCACCTCCCCCTCAGGGGAGGATCGGCGCTACCAGCACTGCCTGTAGGTGCCGTAGTGCCCGTAGCCGTCGTAGCCGGTCCGCAGCTTGCATTTGATGCGGTGGCCGTCGGGCGCGATCATGCCGTTCGGGTCGGGGCCGTAGCGGTCCACCGGCACAGGCGGGCCGGCGTAGTTGTCGCCGAGCAGCGAGCCGATCAGGGCGCCGGCGAGGCCCGCGCCGCTGTCGCCGTAGCCGTAATAGCGGTTCGAATAACCGTTGTAGTAGCCGTTGTAATAGGGCGCGGGCGGGGCCGGCCGATAGTAGCCGTTGTCGTAGTAGCCGGTGGCCGGCGGATAGTAATAGGGGTAGGGCTGGGCCTGGGCCGCACCTGCGATGACCATGCCGCCGGTCACCGTGAGGCCGATGAGGGCGGCGCCTAACGTCTTGCGCATCACCAGATATCTCCGTTCGGCATCCCTTCAGGCCCTGCAAAGGCCTCGAAAGGCGAACGGGTTCCTAGGGCCGCGCTTGGGCTACAGCCCGCACTTGCGGCTGACGCCCGGGCGCAGGGTCACGCGGTCGGTGTCGGGGTCGTAGTTGCGATAGGTCGCCAGACAGTCGGCGATGTGGCGCGAGCGGGCGCTGTAGCCGTGGCCGGTCACCGCGCGGGCGGCCGGGGCGCGATAGCTGGCGGGCGTGCCGAACCGCTCGGCCGAGAACGCCGAATTGGCGGGCCGGGCGGCGCAGGCCGGCAGGCCGGCGAGCATGGCTGCGCTCACCCCGATCGAAAGGATGCTGATGGCTTTGGTGGCTTGGGGAATCCGCATCGCGAGCCTCCTGCGGGGACCGAGCCGCCCCGCCCGTCTCTCAATTGCGAAAATCCCCCGCGGGCCCGGCGGTTCACCGCCGCGCCGGGAATATTTTAACCCAAGTGAAGCTTGGCGGGCGCCGTCAGAAGGTGACGACGCTGGCCTTTCCGCCCTTGGTCACCACGCGCCGCATCAGGGCCAGGCTCTCGCCGCCCTTCACGGGCTTGGCGATGGTGATCACGTACCAGGCGCCGGCGGGCAGGTGGGTGAAGCTGAACCGCTCCTGGGCGTCGCAAACCGTGCGCTTGATGAACGGCGAGGAGTCGCCGGGCGGCGCTTCGGCGGTGCGGGCGCGCACCTCCTCCGCCGGCAGGGCGGCGCGTTCGGACGAGAGGTACAGCACCTCCATCCGGCGCTTCGACCAGGGGGTCTCCGGCGTCAGGATCACGCTCGCGCCCTGGCAGCTGTAATGGTTCTGGCCCCGCGTGTAGGTCAGGCGGCCGCTGATGGCGCTGGTTCCCGGCGCCTGCGACCAGCCGAACTCCGAGGCCCGGAAGCCCGGTTCGCCGGGCGCGGGCGGCGGCACATAGCCGGGCGGCGGCGGCCCCAGGCTCGGCGCGCAGGCGGCGACCGCGGAGGTCAGGGCAAGAGCGGCGATGAGGCGAACGCGGTGCATGGAGCGGAGCTTATAGGCCATTGCGGCGAAACCATGCCAGAGGGCTGAACGTCGGCCTGAGGACCGGCCTGACAATGCTCAAGCTTGCCGCTGCTCGTCCGGTTCCCGTCCTCCCCTGGATTAATGAGGCGCTCAGTCGTCGCCGCGCACCCGTCCACGCATGGCCTTGATGCCGCCGCGGGTCTTCTTGGCGTCGAGCCGGCGCTGCTTGGCGGCCTTGCTGGGCTTGGTCTTCTTGCGGGGCGGCGGCGGCGGTTCGGCCGCCTTGCGGATTAGGCCGACCAGCCGATCGAAGGCCGCCTGCCGGTTCATCTCCTGGCTGCGGTGCTCCTGGGCGACCAGCACCAGCACGCCTTCCTGGGTCAGCCGGCTGCCGGCCAGCCGCGCCAGCCGCTCGCGAACCCGCTCGGGGAGGGAGGGCGAGCCCATCACGTCGAAGCGCAGCTCGATCGCCGTCGAGACCTTGTTGACGTGCTGGCCGCCGGGTCCGGAGGCGCGGACCGCCCGCACCTGCACCTCGTCGTCGGCGAGGGCGATGTGGCCCGTCACCTCGATCATGCCAGTTGCGCCAGGCTCCACATGCTGAGCGCGAAGGTCAGCACGCAGAAGATGACCAGGTTGGCCACCCAGACGATCGCCGTCTTCACCGCCGCGCCGACCACGCTCGAGCCGTAGCCGCCACGCAGGGTCTGGAAGAGGTTCACCGGCGTCCACAGCAGCGCGGCGGCCAGCCAGTAGAAGATCCACGGCGAGGACATCAGGAACGCCGGGGCGCTGATCAGGAAGATGAACGCCATCAGCTGCATGGCCACGGTCAGGTGGTCATAGAGGAAGATCTGCGGCTTGTTGCGATAGACCGCCGCCAGCATCAGCCCCACGGCCGGCAGCAGCACCCAGGCCAGGCGGTGGCCCCAGCCGAACAGCACCGTCCAGTAGTACTCCGGGTTCTCGGCGGCGCGCCGCTGGGCGACCTTGCGCCAGTTCTCCGTCGCTGAGGGCGGCTTCGGCGGCTCGGGCAAGCCCTGGGCGACCCGGTCGGCGTGCGCCAGGGCCTCGGCGTAGCGCGCCTCGGTCTTGGCCAGCTGCCGCTGGTAGCGGGCCTCGACCTTGCCCGGCTTCTCGTCCTTGTCCTTGAGGTCCTCGGCGTGGTCCGTGGCGGCCTCGCGCAGGTCCTCGGTGCGCGACGCCGCGGCCTCGTTGCGGATCTTGGCGGCCTCTGCGGCGCGGCCGGCCGGCGTCGCCAGGGCCGCGGCCTTGGCCTCCTTCTGGCGTTCCTGGTCGAGGGTGTAGTGGTGCGCCGCCACCTCGGCGGCCAGGATGAAGATCACCAGCGCCGCCAGGAACAGCCGGAACGGCGGCACGTGCCGGGCGATGCGCCCCTCCATGTAGTCGCGCGCCAGCCGGCCGGGCCGGAAGAAGAGGTCCGGGAGGGTCCGGGCCAGCCGCCCGTCGAGGTGCAGCAGCCCCTCGATCGCCTCCCAGCCCAGGTGCAGGATCGAGCGCTTGTGGTCGTCGGCCGACTGGCCGCAGTCGTGGCACCAGCGCCCGCGCAAGGCCGCGCCGCAGTTGGCGCAGCTCCCCCGCTGCGCCGTCCCTGGCGCTTGCTTGTCCGCCGTTTTCGCCGCCGCCGTCACTTCAACCCCAAGATGCGCCGTTGGACGAACCTTGTGCCATGCTTCGCGGCCCCGGTCTAAAGCGCGGGCGAGGGGGCGGCCGGCGGCTCGGCTGCGACTCTGCGGCCCGAAGGCCCCTTTCGGGGCCGGCTTCCCTTGACGTTTCGGCAAAAAACCGCTTGAGAGCCCCGGCTTTGCTGCACTGCGATTGCGCGGCCGCAGCGCTTCTTGTCCCTCTAGGAGAACAAACATGCGCGTCTACTACGATCGCGACGCCGACATTTCCCGCATCCTGGACAAGAAGATCGCCATCGTAGGCTATGGTTCGCAGGGCCGCGCGCACGCGCTGAACCTCACCGACTCCGGCTGCAAGAACGTCGCCGTGGCGCTGAAGCCGGGCTCGGCCACCGCCAAGAAGGTCGAGGCCGACGGCCTGAAGGTGATGAGCGTCGCCGACGCCGCCAAGTGGGCCGACGCGATCATGATCCTCGCGCCCGACGAACTGCAGGCGGCCATCTACCGCGAGGAGATCGCCCCCAACATCCGTGACGGCGCGGCCCTGCTCTTCGCCCACGGCCTCAACGTCCACTTCAACCTGATCGAGCCGAAGGCCTCGCTCGACGTGCTGATGGTCGCCCCCAAGGGCCCCGGCCACACGGTGCGCGGCGAGTACCAGAAGGGCGGCGGCGTGCCCTGCCTGATCGCGGTGCACCAGAACCCGACCGGCGGCGCCATGGACCTCGGCCTCGCCTACGCCTCGGCGATCGGCGGCGGCCGCTCGGGCATCATCGAGACCAACTTCCGCGAAGAGTGCGAGACCGACTTGTTCGGCGAGCAGGCCGTGCTGTGCGGCGGCCTGGTGGAGCTGATCCGCGCCGGCTTCGAGACCCTGGTGGAAGCCGGTTACGCGCCGGAGATGGCCTACTTCGAGTGCCTCCACGAGGTGAAGCTGATCGTCGACCTCATCTACGAGGGCGGCATCGCCAACATGAACTACTCGATCTCCAACACCGCGGAGTACGGCGAGTACGTCACCGGGCCGCGGATCGTGACCCCGGAGACCAAGGCCGAGATGAAGCGCGTGCTGGAGGATATCCAGTCGGGCCGCTTCGTGCGTGACTTCATGCAGGAGAACGCGGTCGGCGCGCCGAGCTTCAAGGCCACCCGCCGCCGCGCCGCCGAGCATCCCATCGAGGAGGTGGGCGGCCGCCTGCGCGCCATGATGCCCTGGATCACCAAGAACAAGCTGGTCGACACCAGCCGGAACTGATCCGGACCGCGGATTGCAGGCTGATGAGGGGCCCGGGCTCGCGTCCGGGCCCTTTTTCGTGCCTAGATCGCGGCATGACCGAAATCCCCGCCGTCGTCGACAACACCGCCACCCACCGGTTCGAGATCGTGCTCGAGGGTGAGACCGCCTTCGCCGAGTACCAGCTGGTGGCCGGCGGCATCATCCTGCCGCACACGGTGGTGCCCACCGTGTTCGAGGGGCGCGGCATCGCCAGCCGGCTCGCGGTCTACGCCATGGACTACGCCCGCCAGCGGGGGCTGAAGGTGATCCCGCTCTGCCCCTTCATGGCCGGCTACATGAAGAAGCACCCGGAGACCCACGACCTGGTGCATCCCACCTACCGCGAGCGCATCGGGCTGAGCCCTGCCTGATCCGGCTCAGGCTTGATCCAGCGCAAGCCGCGGAACCCTGCCGGACGCTAGGAGGTTCGCCGAGCACGTCACGGAGAACCGCCATGCCCGCGCGCCTGAGCGAGCCGCTCCAGCCCGAGCCGCCCGGCCCGCACATCCCGCCCGAGATGCCGCCGGGCGCCGATCCGCCGGACATCCCGGTCATCCCGTTCCCGGAGCCGATCGACGATCCGGATCCCTCGGCCTAGGTGTCCCGCCTAGACCCACTCCAGCGCCGCCCGGCCGCGCAGGATCGCCTCGGCCTCGGCCCTGTGCTTGCCGCCCGCCCGGTCGTGCAGCACGAGGGCGGGGAGGAGCTGCAGCGGCGCCTTGCCGGTCTTCACCGCCCGCACAATCACCCGCTTGGCCGGCGCATCGGCGAAGGGATGGATCGGCCGCACCTGGAACGAGCCCGCCTTCTCCGCCAGGAGCGTCAGGAGGTCGGCGAGCCGGTCGGCCCGATGGATCAGGGTGATCGTGCCGCCCTCGCGCACCGCCTTCACCAGAAACCCGGTCCAGGCGGCGAGCCCGGCGTCGGCGATCCACGCGCCCCGCCGCTCGGGGGAAGGCGCCCTCAGCGCCCCCGGATCGTCGAAGAACGGCGGGTTCGACAGGGCGGCGTCGAAGGGCGCGAGGCCCAGCCTGGAGAACGGCGCGGCGACGTCGGCCTCGAGGATCTCCACCCGCTCCGACAGGCCGTTCAGGGCGGCGTTCTCCCGCGCCAGGGCCGCCGCGGCCGCATCCCGCTCGACGCCGGCGAACCGCGCCCCTTGGCGCCGGGCGGCGGCCGCCAGCAGCGCCGCACCCGCCCCGCAGCCGGCCTCGAGCACCCGCTGGCCGGGGCCGGCGTCGCAGGCGGCGGCCAGCAGGGCCGCGTCGAGCCCGGCGCGATAGCCACGGGCCGGCTGGCGCAGGCGCACCCGCCCGTCCAGCACGGAATCCTCGCTGATCTCGTCCATCCGGCCGCCCTTGGTGTAAGCTCAGGAACCTGCTCGCGCGCGGGTCGCTTGACCACGGCCTAGCGCGTCACCATTGTCCGCCGCAACGGCGCAGGCCCCTTTCGGGAAGCCCTCGCCCTTGCAGAAGTCCGAGGTCCTCGTGGAAGCCGCTCGCACGGCCGTCGTCGAAAAGCCGCCTTCCCTCGACGCCCTGCTCGGGCTGGCGAAGGCCGACATGGCGGCGGTCGACGGCCTGATCCGCCGGCACATGGACAGCCCCGTGCCGGTCATCCCGGCGCTCGCGGAGCACCTCATCTCCGGCTCCGCCAAGCGGCTGCGCCCCCTCCTGACCGTCGCCGCCGCGCGCCTAGCGGGCGCCCGCGACGACGCCTGCCTCAAGCTCGCCGCCGCCGTGGAGTTCATCCACACCGCCACCCTGCTGCACGACGACGTGGTGGATTCCTCCCAGCTACGCCGCGGCCGGGTCGCCGCTCACCTGATCTGGGGCGCGCCCTCCTCGGTGCTGGTCGGCGACTTCCTCTTCGCCCGCGCCTTCGAGCTGATGGTGGGGGCGAACTCCATGCCGGCGCTGGAGATCCTCGCCCGCGCCAGCCGCGTCATCGCCGAGGGCGAGGTGCTGCAGCTCACCCGCAGTCACGACCTCGATCTCACCGAGGCGCTCTACATCGACATCATCCGCGCCAAGACGGCCGAGCTGTTCGCCGCCGCCGCCGAGGCGGGCGCGGTCTCGGCCGGCGCGCCGCCGGAGCGCCGCCGGGCGCTGCGCAAATACGGCCAGGACCTCGGCCTGGCGTTCCAGCTCGTCGACGACGCCCTCGACTACTCCGGCGAGAGCGACGAGCTCGGCAAGAACCCGGGCGACGACTTCCGCGAAGGCAAGGCGACCCTGCCGCTGCTGCTGGCCATCGCCCGCACCGGCCCGGCCGAGCGCGAGTTCTGGCTGCGCACCGTCGACCGCCGCGAGCAGGCCGACGGCGACTTCGAGCGGGTCCGCGAGCTGATGCGCCAGACGGGAGCGCTTCAGGACACCCTGGACCGCGCCCAGGCCTACGCCGAGAGCGCCAAGGCCGCCCTCGCCGAGTTCCCGGCCATCGGCTGGCGCCCCGCCCTGGAAGACCTCGCCGACTTCGCGGTGGCGCGGAAGGCCTAGGAGCGACAGCCAGGAAAAGTGGGAACCGCTTTTCCGTCCGGCTGCGCGACGGGCAAGAACCTCCGCACTAGGAACCATCCCCGTCCTTCGAACGCTTGTTGCGGTCCCATGACCGACCGCATCACCGCAGGGACGCGCCTCGCCGGCCTGGGCGAGTTCAGCCCCGAGATCCCCGACTCCCGGCGCCTTCACCTGGCGCTCGCCCGCTGGAACCGCCGCCGCCTCGCCGTCGGGCGACCCTCTGAGACCTGGCTGCAGGACCTCGCCGAGGACACGCGGATGCTGCGCCTCGAGGGCGCCTTCGTGGAGGCGTTCCGCGCCCACGTCGCGCCGCTGCTGGCCGAAGTCCCGACCGAGCCCGAGGGCTTCATCGCCTGGTTCGAGGCGCTGAAGGACACCGGTCCCGGGCAATGGGACCAGCTCTTCGCCTGGCTGGCCGCCGAGGCCACGCTCGAGGAGATGCGGTGGTTCCTGACCCAGGAGGCGGCCGGGGAGGCCGGGTTCGACGACCTCGTGGCCATGACCCAGGTGAAGCTGCCGGCCCGCCCCAAGCTCGAGCTCGCCCGCAACTACTGGGACGAGATGGGCCGCGGCTCGATGGGCGGCATGCACGGGCCGATGCTCGACCGCACCGTGAAGGGGCTGGAGCTCTCGCCGACCATCGAGGGGACCCTCTGGCAGTCGCTGTGCCTGGCCAACACCATGACCGCGCTCGCGACCACCCGGCGCTACGGCTACCAGTCGGTGGGCGCGCTCGGCGTCGTCGAGCTGACCGCCCCGACCCGTGTCGCGGCCGTCGCCGACGGCCTGAAGCGCCTGGAGGTCGCGCCGGAGCAGCGGAAGTATTTCGTGCTCCACGCCAACCTCGACGTCGAGCACTCCAAGGCCTGGAACGCCGAGGCGCTGCTGCCCCTCGTCACCGAGGATCCGAGCTGCGCTCCTCTCATCGCCGAGGGCGCCCTGATGCGCCTGATCTGCGGCGAGCAGTGCTTCGAAGCCTACCGCGCCCACCTGTGGGCCCACGCCGACCCGGTGAGCTTCGCGGCGGAGTAGCCTAGCCGCGGAATTCGTGGCTCCAGGGCCGCCCGGCGACGGGGCTGAAACCCATCGCTTCCCAGAACCGCGCCGCCTCGTTCGACCCGGCGTGGACCGTGACCAGCCTCACGCTGTCCAGCGCCTCCTGCCCCAGGCCGTTGGCGATCGCCCGGGCCACGCCCATGCCTCGCGCCCGCCTCGCCACATAGAGCCGCCGCATCCGCCAAGCGGGCTCGCCGGCGTCCTCCGGCTCGTCGGTGACGCCGCCGATCGCCACCAGCCCGCCCTCGTGGAAGACGCCAAGCAGGACGTGGAACGCCTGCGGCTCCGTCGCCCATTCGCGCGCCAACCGCGTGAGGTGCTTGTGGCCTTCCGCCTCCGCCTCCTGGCGCAGCGCCTCGAAGCCTTCCGGCAGCGGGCCCTGGATGCGGACGGTCTGGACCATCAGCCCGGGTGGATCATGTCCTCCGGCCGCACCCAGGCGTCGAACTGCTCGTTCGTCACATAGCCGCCGCCGACGGCCTCCTCGCGCAGGGTGGTGCCGTTCTTGTGGGCCTTCTTGGCGATGGCTGCGGCCTTGTCGTAGCCGATGTGCTCCTTGAGCGAGGTCACCAGCATCAGGCTGCGCTCGAGGTTGGCCTTGATGTTGTCCTCGCGGGCCTCGATACCCACCACCATGTTGTCGGTGAAGCTGATCGCCCCGTCGGCCAGGAGCCGGCACGACTGCAGGAAGTTGTAGGCCATCACCGGGTTGAAGACGTTCAGCTCGAAGTGGCCCTGGCTGCCGGCGAAGGCCATGGCGGCGTTGTTTCCCATGACGTGGGCGCACAGCATGGTCAGGGCCTCGGCCTGGGTCGGGTTCACCTTGCCCGGCATGATCGAGGAGCCCGGCTCGTTCTCCGGCAGGGCCAGCTCGCCGAGGCCGGCGCGCGGGCCCGAGCCCAGGAAGCGGATGTCGTTAGCGATCTTGAAGAGCGCCGCCGCCGCGGTGGTCAGCGCCCCGTGGCTGAACACCATGGCGTCATGCGCCGCCAGGGCCTCGAACTTGTTGGGCGCGGTGACGAACGGCAGCCGGGTGATCGCCGCGATCTGCTCGGCCACCTTCTCGGCGAAGCCGACCGGCGCGGTCAGGCCGGTGCCCACCGCCGTGCCGCCCTGCGCCAGCTCGTAGAGCCCGTAGAGGCTCTCCTTGATGCGCCGCACGCTCATCGCCACCTGGTGGGCGTAGCCGCCGAATTCCTGGCCCAGGGTCAGGGGCGTGGCGTCCTGGGTGTGGGTGCGGCCGATCTTGATGATGTGGTCGAACGCCGCCGACTTGGCCTTCAGCGCGGCGTGCAGGTGCTCCAGCGCCGGCATCACCGAACGCGACACCTCCTCGGCGCAGGCGATGTGCATGGCCGTCGGATAGGTGTCGTTCGACGACTGGCTCATGTTGACGTGGTCGTTCGGGTGGACCGGGCTCTTGGAGCCCATCACCCCGCCCATCATCTCGATCGCTCGGTTCGAGATCACCTCGTTGGCGTTCATGTTCGACTGGGTGCCGGAGCCGGTCTGCCAGACCACCAGCGGGAAGTGGTCGTCGAGCTTGCCGTCGATCACCTCCTGGGCGGCGGCGACGATGAACTTGCCGATCTCGGGGTCCAGCTTGCCGAGCGCCATGTTGGCCTCGGCCGCGGCGCGCTTCACCACGCCCAGCGCCTTGATCACCGGCTTCGGCTGCTTCTCCCAGCCGATCTTGAAGTTCTGCAGGCTCCGCTGGGTCTGCGCCCCCCAGTACCGGTCGGCGGGCACCTCGATGGGGCCGAAGGTGTCGGTCTCTGTACGGGTGGCGGTCATGGCTCTCGTCTCCATCCAGCGGGCCGCGCCGGTTTAGCGACACCGCGCGAGACTGCAACCCATCCTGCCGCTAAGTAGCCTGCCGATGAGCGAAACCTGGACCCAGCACGGCAAGGTGCGCGCCCGCGAGGGCGGCGGCGCCCTGGTGGTCGAGGTCGACGGGCTCACCACCCAGGCCAAGTACTACAAGCCGCTGATCTACGAGTTCTTCCGCAAGGTTTGGCGCGGCGCCCGGCCCGGCTGGGGGGAGTTCTCCGTCGAGATCCGCATGGAATACGTGGGCGATCCGCCCTGGCTCGACCTCGACAACCTGGCCAAGGCGATCCTCGACGCGATCAAGGGCTACGCCTTCCACGACGACGCCCAGGTTGCCCGCCTGCTGGTCGAGCGCCAGGCCGGCGAACGCGAGCGGATCGTGATCAGCGTGAGGAAGTTGACCGACCGCCTGATGAGCCAGTCGCGTCAGGGCTGATCTCCGCGGCGCGCAGCTGCGGCTCGGCGGTTGTAGGCAGGCACATGGCCGCCAGGGCCTTGTGGTCCGAATAGCCGAAGGCCCGCATCATCGCCCGGAAGGTCTCCCGCTGCGCCGGATCGAGCCGCGCGTCCCACACCAGGCCGTCGAGCGTGCCGTCGTTCTGGATGTGCAGGCGACGCGGGTCGGAAAGATCGCCCACGTGCCGCAGCTCGCCGTCGCAGCCGCGCGCCCGCACCAGGCCGTCGGCGTCCAGCCGGATCAGCACCACGCCCTGATTGTGCACCGTCATCGCCCGGCGTGCGGGATCGTGCAGGTCCAGCGGGCGGGCCCCAAGGATCGATGCGGCGGCGAGGATGGCGAGCATGGCGAAGCAGTCGTTGCGGTATGGCCTGGGAATTCCGGGCCTCCACGCCGAGTTCCACGCCGTCCAGGTTGCGTTCCGCCTGGCCCAAACCGGCGGACGCGGAATTCCCCCAGGATGGGTAACGAGACCTTAACCGCGGCGGCCGGGCTCCGGCCATCGGGCGGCTGACCCAGGTCAATGCCGGCCGCCCGCCGGCGGTACAACAGCGGCCCGATGCGGCTCCATCTCCCAGTCCTCCTCCTGGCGGTGCTCCTCGCCGGGCCCGCCGCGGCCGCCGCCGATGCAGGCGCGGACGACGGCTTCCGGAACACCATGGACGAGGTGTTCGGGCCCGGCGCCTGGCGTCAGACCAGCGGCTATCGCACGCCCGCCCAGGAAGACGCCCTGCGCCGGCAGGGCGCCGGGACCGTGCCGGCGGGGCGCCGCTCGGCCCATTCGGCCGGCGACCGCCGCCGGCCGGGCGCCTACGACGCCGTGGTCCCCGGCATGTCCCAGCGCGAGGCCGCCGCCCGCCTGCGCCGCGCCGGCAAGCCGTTCCCGCGGGTCCTGGCCGAAGGCGCGCATGGCGCCCAGGGCGCGCACCTGCACATCGAACTCGCCGCCGGCCGGCGTGCGGGCCCCGCGCTCTGCGACGGCTACCGGGGCGATCCGGTGCGGATGCGGGTGGTGGACGGCCGCCGCAATCCGCTGATCGCCTGCGAGGAGCGCTGGCGGGCCGAGCGGCGCGCGACGGCCGCGCCGTCGGAGATCTCGGGCGGCATCCTCGACTGAGGCCTTGCTGGAACGGTTCCGCTCCGCCCCGCGTTGGCTCCCCCGCTGAAAACGCTGGGAGGAACCATGCGATCGATCTTGTTGTGGGCCATCGGCGTGCCGGTGCCCGTGATCCTGCTGCTCGCCTTCTGCACCCACCACCTCTAGGGCGCCGGGCGACAAGGAAGCGGCCGCGACCCTCGCCGGGCGCGGCCGTTTGCATGTCCGCCTTTTAAGGTGCGGCGAAGCGGCGACGGCGGCTAAGCCTGGCGACAGTCAGCCAGGAGTTCTCCGCCATGAGATTCGCCACCGCAGGGGCCGTCCTCGCCGCCGCCCTCCTTGCGGCCCTTCCCGCCTGGGCCGCGAGCCCGCCCGAACCCCACGCCATCCTCGCCGACGTCGGCAAGATCGTCTCGGGCCAGGGTGTCGACGAGGCCAAGGCGGTGGAGATCGGCGGCATCCGCCAGTGGATCACCGTCCGCGGCCGCGACCGGCGCAATCCGATCCTCCTCGTGGTCCATGGCGGGCCGGCCGCGCCGGATCTTCCCAACCGCTACCTCTTCGAGCCCGCCTGGGCCGACTATTTCACCGTCGTGCAATGGGATCAGCGGGGCGCCGGCAAGACCTTTCGCCTCAACGACCCTCAACTCGTCGCTCCCACCCTGACGCGCGAGCGCATCGTCGAGGACGGCGAGGAGCTGCTCGCCTACCTCCGCAAGACCTACGGTAAGCGGAAGGTGTTCGTCCTTGGTCATTCCTGGGGCACCTCGGTGGGCCTGCAACTCGCCGTCCGGCGGCCCGACTGGATCTACGCCTATGTCGGCGTCGGCCAGATCATCGACTTCAAGGCGCAGGAGGCGGAGGGCTACGCCTGGACCCTGAATGAGGCGCGCAGGGCGGGCGACGCCGAGGCCGTGCGCGAGCTCACCGCCATCGCGCCCTATCCGGAGGCCGACGGCTCCGTGCCGCTGGAGAAGCTCAACATCGAGCGCAAGTGGTCCGTCCACTTCGGCGGCCTCACCCACGGCCGGTCGAGCTACGACGTCTGGGAGAACGCCGAGCGCATCTCGCCGGATTATTCGCCCGAGGACTTCAAGGCCATCGACGAGGGCAGCGCCTTCTCCCTGCCGAAACTGTTGCCCGATCTGCTGGCCAGCGACTTCACCTCGATCACCCGGATCGGCTGCCCGCTGTTCATGTTCGCCGGCCGCTACGACTACACCACCTCCAGCGCCCCGGTGCGCCGCTGGTACGAACGCCTCCACGCGCCGGCCAAGCGCTGGGTCTGGTTCGAGAACTCGGCCCACATGGTTTACGAGGAGGAGCCGGGCCGCGTGCTCGTCCATCTCGTCCAGGACGTGCGCCCGATCGCCGAACGCGCCGGTGACGCCGCGCCTTAGGAGCCCTCAACATGGAAGCGGCCGTGTCCTGGAGGGGACACGGCCGCTGTCGCGAACCTTCCGGGGGGAGTGGAAATGGTTCAGCGATACTGTTGCAGTCGCGTGGTGCGCAGCCCGGCCATGCCGTGACGGTCGATCGACCGCTGCCAGGCCAGGAACTCCTCGCTCGTCAGGGAATAGCGCTCGAGAGCGTCTTCCAGAGAGAGCAGGCCGCCGCGGACGGCGGCCACCACCTCCGCCTTGCGGCGGATGACCCATCGGCCCGTGTTGGGCGGCGGCAGGTCGCGGATCGTCAACGGCGCGCCGGTCGGGCCAATGACGTAGGCCTCGCCCCGGCTGTTCGTGCGCACCTGTTGTTGTTGCAACATGGCTTTTAAGCTCTTCCCACCATCACTGTTGATGGGAAGGATAGCCCGCGGTCGCTAACGGCCGCTGAATCGCTATAGTAAAGAAACGACTAACCATCGCCCCCTCGTGTAACGTTCTGGTACAATTTACAATCGCGCCAGACGTTAATTCGCATTAACGCCTGTATTCATCGGATAATATTGATCAGTTCGTCCAACATCTGATCGGCAGTCGTGATGATCTTCGACGAAGCTGAATAAGCTTTTTGCGTAGAGATCAGGCCGGTGAACTCGGACGAGAGGTCCACCGTCGAGGCTTCGAGGCTGGAGGGCGAGATCTGCCCCGCGCCGCCGACGCCCGGGTCCTTCAGCACCATCTGGCCGGCCGGGATCGTCACCTGGTAAGCGTTGCCGCTCACCGGCTTCAGGGCGTCCGGGTTGGGGAAGGTCGCCACCGCCACCTTGGCGATCTTGCGCACCTGGCTGTTGTCGTAGATCGCCGACACCACGCCGTGCGCGTCCACCTGCACGCCGACGATGTTGCCGATGCCGGCGCCGTCGTTGGTGATGGTCGTCACGGTCGACGCGCCCGACTGCTGGGTGAGCTTCGTCAGGTCGACGTTGATGTTCTGGGCGTTGACGCCCAGCGAGGTGGCCCAGGCGGGAGCCGCGCCCGACGAGGCGTTCAGGGCGATCGGGATGGTCAGGGTGGTGGTCGCCGGATCGAAGGTGCCATCGCCCAGGAAGCCCACGTCGCCGGCCGCGATCTGGCCGTTGGCGCCGGCGTTCACGTCGCTGGCGGGTACCGCGTAGACTTCCGTCTTCCAGGTGTTCGCGGTGGAGTCCTTCAGGAACGCCATCTCGAACTTGTGGGAATTGCCCTGGCTGTCGATCACGTTCATGTCGAGCGTGAAGTCCGGCTTGGTGCCGGTGGCCACGCCCGCGGCATAGGCGGCCATGCTGGTCGTCGCCGAGGCCGCGCTGTAGGTGGCCGAGGTGATGGCCGCCGAGACCGGAGTGCCGCTGTCGAGGTTGGCGACGACGCCGAGGTTGCCGGTCGGCTGCAGCGCCGAGCCGAGGTTCTTGACGTTGATCGACGACAGCTTGTTCACGTCCGACGGGTCGAGCGCGAAGGTGCCCGTGGCGCTCGCCGGCCAGCCCTGCAGGTAGAGACCGGAGTCGTTCACCAAGTAGCCGTTGGCGTCGACGTTGAACGAGCCCGAGCGGGTGAATTCCCGCGCGTCGGACGGCGTCAGGTTGCTCGCCTTCTGGGTGACCACGAAGAAGCCGTCGCCGCTGATGGCGAGGTCGGTGGTCCGCGCGGTCGACTGGATCAGGCCCTGGGTCGAGACGTAGCTGTGGGTCACGCCCTGCACGCCGCCCGCCGAATAGCGCCCGGCCACCGCCTGGGACGTCACGACGTTGGCGAAGTTCACCTGGTTGCGCTTGTAGGCGACGGTGTTGACGTTGGAGATGTTGTCCGAGATCGCCGCCAGCGCCGACGAGTTGGCCACCAGGCCCGACACGCCGGCGAGCATTGCCGAATTGATGCTCATGGGTCCTTCCGTTCTGGTTCGAAGAGCCCGCGTGCTGCGGATCCGGACGGCGCGTTTTGGCCGTCAGGCTGGGCGGCGTTTTGCCGTCCGGGTTTCAGGGTGCGTGCGCGGCTCATGAGCCGCTCGACGCGGTTGAAGACGAAGCGGTCGAGGCGCCGGGCTGGGTGATGCTCTTCACCGTGCTCCAGTTGACCTTGGTGCCGTTGACCGAGATCAGGGTGCTGCCGTTCGACTGCTCGACGGAGGTCACCAGCCCCTGGACGTAGGTCGTGCTGGCGATCGCCGCCCCGGTGGTGTCGGCGGCGGTCACCTTCAGGGTGTAGGTCCCGTCAGGGGCCGCCGCGCCCGTCATGTCCTTGCCGTTCCAGGTGAAGTTGTGGTCGCCGGCCTTCAGGCCGTCGGCCGCCGAGACCTGCTCGGCGTGCATCACCACGCCCTGGGCGTTCACCACCTCGACCTTCAGGGCGGCGGCGTTGGAGGGCAGGTTGTAGGTCCACTGCGCCTTGCCGTTCTTCAGGTCGGCGTTGTCGCTCAGCGCGCGCACTTCCTTGCCGATCAGCCCCACCGCGGTGGAGATGCCGGTGCCGGTGTTGGCGGCTACCTGCTGCAGCAGGGCGTTGCCGTTGAGCTGCGCCTGCACCCCGGCCATCTGGGTCAGCTGCTGGGTGAACTGGGTGGAGTCCATCGGCGACAGCGGGTCCTGGTTCTTCAGCTGCGTGGTCAGCAGGCTGAGGAAGCTCTGGAAGTTGCTGCTGAGCTGGGACAGCGCGTCGGTGTTGGTCTGCGCCGCGACGGCGGCGCTCGAGGTCGTGCTGGTCGTGCTGCCGACGGTCATCGCGGGCCTCCCATCAGATCCGGATGTCCACGCCGGAGGTCCGGCTGGATCCGTAGCGAAGCGCGCTGTCCGCCGCCGCCTGGGCCGCACCGTCCGCCGTCTCGAGGGCGTTGGCGAAGGCCCGGCCGCGGAAGCTCGCGCCCGGCTGGTTGTCGAATTGGCCCTGGCCGGCGCCCGCGCCGCCGTTCTGGCCGCCGGCCATCTCGAACGAGAGGCCGCCGGAAAGGTCGAAGCCGGCCTGCTCCAGGGCCTGGCGCAGCTCGTTCGAGCGCGCCTTCAGCGCCTCGGCCGCGTGCGGGTTGTGGCAGGCGAGGGCGGCGCTGATCTGGCCGTCGGCGGAGATGTCGACGCGCACGTTGACCTTGCCCAGGCCCGCCGGGTCGAGCTCCACGTCGAAGCGGGTGGTCTTGGCCTCCAGCTTCTTGACGATCTGGGCGGCGAGGTTGGCCACCGTCTGCGGGGCGCCGCGCGGCGCGCTCGCCGCGGCGTGCACATTGGCCGGGGCGGCGGACTGCGGGGCGCTGGCCGCCGGATCGGCGCCGGGCGCGGCGCGGGCGTCGTCGTGGTCCGCGCTCCCGGCGGCGCCGTCGTCGGCGTCCTCGGCGCTCGCCGCGGCCGCCTGGCTCACGGCCTCGGTGGCTGCTTCGGTCTTCACCCCCTCGACACGCTTCAGGTGGCCGGGGGCGAGGGCCTTGGCCGAGGGGTCGGCGCCGGCGGTCTCGGTCTTGGCGGCGCCGCGATCGCGCACGGCCGGACGCGGGGCGTTCGCCTGAGCGTTCGCCGGGGCGGGCGTCTGGACGGCCGGGGCCGCGCTCTGAGCCGTGCTCTGAGCCGTGCTCTGGGCCGCGGTCTGGGCCCCCGGCTGGGCCTGAACCTGAGCCTGGCTGTCAGCCTGGCCCTGAGCCGTGGGCTCGCCCGCGGCCGGGGCGGCGGACTGCGGGCCGGCCGTCGGCGCAGCCTCGGTGGGCGCCGAGGGCGCGGCCGGCGAGCGCGTGCTCGGCGCGGCGGCGGTCGCCGGCGTCTCGGCCTTGACCGCGGGCGCGGGGTCGGCCTTGGCGAGCTGTTCGAAGGCGGCGGCCGGAGCCGGCGCGGCCTCGGTGATCGGCGGCTGCGGGGCCGCGGGCTCGGCCGTGGTCGGACCCGCGGGCTTGGTCTCCGCCGGCGTCGCGACCGGGGCCCCGGCCGGGACGGCGCCATCCGCGGGCGCGCCGCTGTCACGCAGGAAGGCGGCGTTCGGGTTGGCGTGGGCGTAGGCCGCCTGCGCGGGCTGCGCCGTCTTGGCCTTGCTCCCGTCGCCAGCCGCTTCCGCCGCCGGGTCGGCCGTCGGCGCGGCGCCGGCCGCAGGCTGCGGGGCCGCCGATTGCGGGACCTGGGCTGCGCCGGCCAGCAGGGCGGCGGCCTGGGCCTGCGCCCCCGCGACGTCCTGGCCGTCGGCGGTCTTGCCATCTGCGGTCTTGCCCGCCCCCGTCGCGTCGCCCGTCGTAGTGGCGTTGGCGGCGCTGGGTTGGGAGGCGCCCGCGGGGCCGGCCGCGGCCGCCTGGGCCGCGCCCGGCTGGACGAGGGTCCCGGCCTGGTCGCCGAACAGGGCGGCGATGAGCGCCTCGAAGCCCGCCACCGCGCCGGCCATTCCGGCCTGCGCCTGACCCTGGCCCTGGGCGCCGGCCGCGATCCCGCCCTGCCCGGCGGAGGCGCCGGGAGCGGGGAAGGGCGAGGCGTTAAGCACGGGCGCAGTCATGTGAGCCTTGGCTGTCCGATGTGGCGCGCTTGGCGCCGGGTTCATTCGGACAGTCCGGAGCAACCTTCGCGCCACACAGACAAGTATCTGAAAATACGAAATAAAGAGCCCTGTCTGGGCGCCTCGCCGAGGGGGTCCGATGGCGCTTTTTGCCGGGCCGATGGCGTCTTGATGGGGCGTTCCCTGCCGGGCCGGGGAGAGGCCCGGTCCGACTGGCGCCGCTCTTGCGCGTCATAACATGATGTCCATCAGGTCCGGAGAGGGACCATGTTGAAAACGCGGGACTTTTTGGCGAACGGTTGGCGCGCGTACACCATGCGCCCGGCAGATTCCGCCTATTCGCGCGTCAGCCTTTGCCGGGCGGAGGGTTAAGCCATGTCGCTGTCGATCGCGCTGCAGACCGCGACCTCGGGCCTGATGGCCGCCCAGACGGGCCTGCGGACCGTCTCGGACAACATCTCCAACGTCAACACGCCCGGCTATGTGCGCAAGGCGGTCAACCAGCAGCAGCTCACCGTGGGCGGCATGGGCCAGGGCGTCCAGGTCACCGGCGTCGAGCGGGTCACCGACCAGTACCTGCAGCTCGCCAGCCTGACCGCCGGCGCCGACTCCAACCGCTGGGCCGCCTATTCGCAGTACCTCGACAACGCCCAGGGGCTATTCGGCGACCCCTCTAGCAGCACCTACTTCTTCGGCCGGCTGGACAAGGCCTACACGGCCGCCGCCGCGGCGGCGAACGATCCCGCCAACAGCCTGCTGCGCGGCCAGGTGATCTCCACGGTGCAGGACTTCCTGACCGAGGCCGACCGGATCAACACCCAGGTCGACCAGCTCGGCCAGACCATCGACACGCGCATCAGCTCGGACATCAACACGGCCAACAACCTGCTGCAGCAGATCAGCAAGCTGAACGCCGACATCAGCCGCGCCAAGCTGGTCCAGGCCGACGCCTCGGGTGCGGAGAACATCCAGAGCCAGCTCCTCGACCAACTCTCCGGCCTGATCGGCATCAAGGTCGCCCAGCGGCCCGGCGGTGGGGTCGACGTCCGCTCGCCCGAGGGCGTGCTGCTGGCCGGCGACACGGCCGTCACCCTGTCCTACAACAAGACCGCCTCGACGCCGGGCTACGTCACCGCCACCGGCGGCTCGGTCTCCTCCACCGTCCAGCCGATCACCATGTCCTCCGGCGAGATGCGCGGCCTGATGGAGATGCGCGACCAGAAGCTGCCCGGCATCTCCGACCAGCTCGGCGAGTTCGTGACCCGGGCGGTGAACCAGCTCAACGCGGCGCACAACGCCTCCGCCGCCGTGCCGCCCCTGACCACGCTCACCGGCCGCGACACCGGCCTCGACCTGCCGACCGCCCTCAACGGCTTCACGGGTGCGTCGACGATCGCCATCACCGACTCGGCCGGGGTGGTGCAGCACACCTACGCCATCGACTTCACGGCCCAGACCATCAGCGTCGACGGCGGCGCGCCCGGCGCTACCTCGCCGGCCACCTTCCTGGCCGACCTCAACGCGGCCATGGGCGCCAACGGCACGGCCACCTACGTCAACAACAAGCTGTCGATCAGCGCCACGGGGACCAACGGCGTGGCCATCGACGAAGGCACGTCGTCCAAGACCGGGCGCGGCTTCTCGGCCTTCTTCGGCCTCAACGACCTGGTCCGCGCCAGCGGCTTCACCACCTACGAGACCGGGCTCTCGGCCGCGGACGCCCATGGCTTCACGGCCGGCCAGACCATCACCTTCCGGCTCTCCCAGGCCGACGGCAAGCCGATCCGCGACATCACCGTCACCATGCCGGCGCTCACCCAGATGAGCGATCTCCTCAACACCCTGAACTCCACGACGACGGGCGTCGGCCTCTATGGCCAGTTCTCCCTCGACGCCAACGGGGTGATGAGCTTCGCCGCCAACCAGCCGCTCAACGCCGGCCTGTCGGTGGTCCAGGACGGCACCTCGCGCGGCGCCGGCGGGCCATCCTTCAGCCAGCTCTTCGGCATCGGCGTCGTCGAGCGCTCTGCCCGCGCCAGCCGCTTCGACGTCGACAGCACCATCACCGCCAACCCCAGCCTTCTGGCCCTGGCCCATCTCGACCTCACCGTCGCCGCCGGCCAGCCGGCGCTGCGGCCCGGCGACGGGCAGGGGGCGGTGGGCCTCGCCCAGTCCGGCGACGTCACCACCCTCTTCCAGCCGGCCGGCTCGCTCGGCCAGCTCACCGCCACGGTCTCGCGCTACGCCTCGCAGTTCGGCGGCGCCCTCGGCCGCGACTCCGAAGCGGCTTCCACCGCCAAGACCAGCGCCGACGCCATCCAGACCGAGGCCCAGAACCGCCGCTCTTCGGTGGAGAGCGTCAATCTCGACGAAGAACTGGTCCGCCTGCAGACCTATCAACAGGCCTTCAACGCTTCCGCCCGCATGATCCAGGCGACGAAGGACCTGTTCGACACCCTGCTGCAGATGGTCTGAGGAGCATCGCCATGGTCACCCGCGTCTCGACGGTCGGCAACTACAACGCCGTGATCACCAACCTGATGAACGCCCAGCTGCGCCAGCTGGAGGCGGGCGAGCGCGTCTCGACCCAGAAGAACGGCCACGACCTCAAGGGCTTCGCGCGCAACGACGAGCTGCTCACCGCCATGAAGTCGATGCAGGTCCGCCTGCAGGGCTATTCGGACCAGAACACACTCATCGCCGACAAGCTGACCACCCAGGACACCTCCCTCAACCAGGTCGCCGACTCCGCCCAGGCCATCCGCCAGGCCATCGCCGACACCCTGGCCTCCGGCGACGCCACCAACCTGATGACCGAGATCCAGGGCCAGATGAACAAGGCCGTGGGCGCCATGAACACCCGTTACAACGGCGCCTACCTGTTCGGCGGCGGCCTGATCAACACCCAGCCGGTGACGGCCACGACGCTGGCCAGCCTCACCGCCGGCCCGCCGATCTCGTCCTTCTTCCAGAACGACCAGTTCAAGGCCACGACCCAGCTGGACGACGCCACCAAGGTGACCACCGGCATCCTGGCCTCGGACATCGGCACGCCGATGCTGACCGGTCTGCAGACCATCGAGGCGTTCGATCAGAGCGCCTCGGGTCCCTTCAACGGCGCCCTCAGCCCGGCCCAGCGCACCTTCCTGCAGAACCAGCTGGCCACCTGGGACACGGTGCACACCGGCGCCGTCGCGCTCGCCGCCCAGAACGGCATGGTCCAGCAGCGGGTCGACCAGATCAAATCCGACCTGGGCAGCCGCCAGACCACCCTCACCACCATGATCGGCGGCATCACCGACGCCGACATGGCCCAGGCCTCGGCCGACCTGACCATGGCACAGACCTCCTTCCAGGCCGCCGCCCAGGTCTTCCAGACCCTGAAGAACTCCTCGCTCCTGAGCCTGCTGCAGATTCAGTAGTCCAGATCCTCCCCCTCAGGGGGAGGTGTCGCGAAGCGACGGAGGGGGTTGCAGCGACGAGCCTCAGACGCCCCGCCTCTCAACCCCCTCAGTCCGTTCCGGACAGCTCCCCCTGTGGGGGAGCATCTGGCTCCGGCTCGCAATCGCGGCCCCGAGCCTCTAAATAGCGGCCCATGAACGCGCCCTTTGCGCCCGATCTTCCGTCCGAGCTCTCCGCCGACCTCGTCGAGGCGGCGCAGGCGGCCGTGCGCCTGCCGGTCGGTTCGCGGATCGTCGCGGCCATGTCGGGCGGGGTGGACTCCACCGTCACCGCGGCCCTCCTGGCCAAGGCCGGCTACGATGTCGTCGGCGTGACGCTGCAGCTCTACGACCACGGCGCGGCGATCCAGAAGAAGGGCGCCTGCTGCGCCGGCCAGGACATCTACGACGCGCGGATGGCGGCCGAGGCGATCGGCATCCCGCACTACGTGCTCGACTACGAGAGCCGCTTCCGCGAGCAGGTCATCGAGGACTTCGCCGACGCCTACCTGCGCGGCGAGACCCCGATCCCCTGCGTGCGCTGCAACCAGACGGTCAAATTCCGCGACCTCCTCGACGTCGCCCGCGACCTCGGCGCAGCGGCCATGGCCACGGGCCATTACGTCCGCCGCGAGGAGGGGGCCGCCGGCCCCGAGCTGCACCGCGCCTTCGACCCGGCGCGCGACCAGTCCTATTTCCTGTTCGCGACCACCGCCGAACAGCTCGACTACCTGCGCTTCCCGCTCGGTGGCCTGCCCAAGCCCGCCGTGCGCGCCGCCGCGGCCAGCCTCAACCTGTCGGTGGCCGACAAGCCCGACAGCCAGGACATCTGTTTCGTGCCCGAGGGCCGCTACACGACGATCATCGACAAGCTGCGCCCGCACGGCGCCGAGCCCGGCGACATCGTGCATCTCGACGGGCGCGTGCTCGGCCGGCACGAGGGCGTCACCCGCTACACCATCGGCCAGCGCCGGGGGCTCAATGTCGCGGTCGGCGATCCGCTGTTCGTGGTCCGCATCGACGCCGACGCGCGGCAGGTGATCGTCGGCCCGCGCGAGGCCCTCATGACCCACGCCCTCTCCCTCAAGGAGACCAACTGGATCGGCGACCACGCCTCGATCGGGGCCGCCGCCGAGGCAGGTCGTCCCGTGCTCGCCCGCGTCCGCTCCACCCGCGAGCCGGTGGCCGGGCGCCTCGCCATGGTCGATGGCGCGCCGGGCGTGGTCTTCGACGGGGCGGAGGAAGGCGTCGCCCCGGGCCAGGCCTGCGTCCTCTACGCGCCGGAAAGCCCCACCCGCGTGCTTGGCGGCGGCTTCATCGCCGGGACCGTCCGCGCGGCCTGAGTCCTGAGGCGAGAGTCCTGCCGTGAGCGGGGTTCCCCATCGGGAGGATGCATCTCATCGTCTGGTGAATTATATCTCCGGCATGAGCAACACCGCCTCCGACCCCGTCGTCATCGCCGCCTACGCCCGCACGCCCATGGGCGGCTTCCAGGGCGTCTTCGCGCCGGTGAAGGCCACCGACCTCGGTGCCGCGGCCGTCCGCGCCGCCGTCGAGCGCGCCAAGGCCGACCCCGCCGCGGTCGAGCAGATCTTCATGGGCTGCGTCCTGCCGGCCGGCCTCGGCCAGGCGCCGGCCCGCCAGGCGGCGCTGGGCGCGGGCCTGCCGAAGTCTGTGGAGGCGACCACCGTCAACAAGATGTGCGGCTCGGGGATGCAGGCGGCCATCATGGCCCACGACGCCCTGGCAGCCGGCACCGCCGATATCATCGTCGCCGGCGGCATGGAGAGCATGACGGGCGCGCCCTTCCTCTCCAAGCAGCACCGCGCCGGCGCCCGCATCGGCCACGACACCCTCTACGACCACATGTATCTCGACGGACTCGAAGACGCCTACGAGCCGGGCCGCCTGATGGGCTCCTTCGCCGAGGAGACGGCCAGGCAGTACCAGTTCACCCGCGAGGCGATGGACGAGTTCGCCATCGGCTCCCTGGAGCGGGCCAAGGCGGCCACGGCCTCGGGCGCCTTCAAGAAGGAGATCGTCCCCTTCGAGGTGGTCACCCGCAAGGGCGCGGTGCTGATCGAGGATGACGAGCAGCCCGCCAAGGCCGACCCCGCCAAGATCCCGACGCTGAAGCCCGCCTTCGCCAAGGACGGGGCGATCACCGCCGCCAACGCCTCCTCGATCAGCGACGGCGCCGCGGCCCTGGTCATGACCCGCGAGAGCGTGGCCCGGAAGCTCGGCATGAACATCGTCGCCCGGATCGCCGGCCACGCCGCTCACGCCCACGAGCCGGGCCTCTTCACCACCGCGCCGGTGCCGGCCATGCAGAAGGCGCTGAAGCGCGCGGGCTGGAGCGTCGCCGACGTCGACCTGTTCGAGGTCAACGAGGCTTTCGCCGTGGTCGCCATGATCGCCGAGCGCGAGCTCGGAATCGACCGGGCCAAGCTCAACGTCAACGGCGGCGCCTGCGCCCTCGGCCACCCGATCGGCGCCTCGGGTGCACGCATCCTCGCCACCCTCATCGCAGCCCTCGAAGCGCGCGGCGGCAAGAAGGGCCTCGCCTCGCTCTGCATCGGCGGCGGCGAAGCCACGGCCATGGCGGTGGAGCTGGTCTAGCGGCGGGGGGGGCAGAGCCGCCGCGCCAGCTCGGCCATCTGCTCCGCGGCGATGCCCCAGCCGCCTTCGAAGCCCATCTCCTGGTGGGCCCTGGCGGTGGCCTCGCTCCAGTGCATGGCCCGGGCGACGTAGAGGGTGCGCCCGTCGGCCTGCGGCTCGAAGCTGACCTCGCCGACGAACTGCAGGTCGCCCTCCACCGGCCGCCAGCCCTCGCCCATCGCACTGGTGAACACCAGCTTCCGCCCCGGCACGATCTCGAGATAGACCCCACCCGAGGGATGGCTGGCGCCGTCCGGGCCGCGCATCATCAGCGACTGCGTCCCGCCCGGCCGCACGTCCATGGACAGCACCTCGGCTACCCAGGGCTTCGGACAGAACCACTCGGGGATCAGCGCCGGGTCCGTCCAGCAGCGGAAGAGCTTGTCCGCCGGCGCATCGATCAGCCGGGCGATCGCGAGCTCGCGCGCATCCCGCGGCTCGATCGCCACGACCTCCACCGCCGCCCGATCCTTCACCTGTTGCATCACATCCTCCTCAGGATTTCCCCAAGGACGCACCGGCCCCTGCCGCCCCGACATTCGTCGTGCGGCCTATTTCGCCTTCGCCCCCGCGGCCGGGTTGATCTTCAGCCCGTTCGGCAGGGCGATGTCGCCCGGCTTCATGTCGGCGGGGCAGGGGCCCTTCCATTCCGCCTCGATGGCGAACTTGCGCACGCCGTTCATCTCCGGCCCCGCCGCCCCGGTGGTGGTGCTCTCGATGTCGACCCGGTACTTCGCCCCGAAGTCGCCTACCGCCTTGCCCTGGCTGGTCACCTTGCCGCCCTCGCCCATGTCGCAGACCGAGCGGAACGCATAGCCGCCGGGGATGGCGCTCACCGCGCTCTCGGAGCAGGGGTTCGGACCGCGGTTGCCCTCCAGGCCCAGCTTCTCGTCCGTGGCCGCGTCCAGGCAGATTCGGCTCGTCTGCCGCATCTTGCCGAACTCCACCGTCTGCTCCCAAAGGCCTGCCTTGCGCACCGGCCGGGCCGAGGCGGGAGCCCCAGCCGCGGGAGCCCCGGCCGCGGGAGTCTCCGCCGCCGGCGCCGCGGCGTTGCCACCGGTCTGCGCCGTCTCCGTCTTCTTGCCGCAGGCGGCGAGCGCCAGCACCGCGGCGGCCGCGATCCACATACGTTGCGTCATCTTGAGACTCCTCGTCGGAAAGCCCAGGTTCAGGCTAGACCGGGATCGGTCGGGCCCGCCACCGCGTTCGAGGGGGCCAGGGACCACGGAGGATCAAGATGAGCGATCTGCGCGACACCGGCCGCCGCTACGAGATGGACGAGCAGGGGCAGACCTCCTGGGCCGACTACCGCCTGGCTGGCGAGCGCATGTTCATCGACCACGTGGAGAGCCCGCCGGCCCTGCGCGGCACCGGCGCCGCCGGGCGCCTGATGGCCGCCCTTGCCGCCGACGCCAAGGCCAGGAACCTCAAGATCACCCCGATCTGCGGCTACGCCGCCGCCTGGCTCGCCCGCTCCAAGGAGTTCCGGGACCTGGTTCAATAGTCCCCGCCGCGCTGGCGGCTGAGGCATGAAAAAAACCCGCCATCCGGCGGGTCCCACATCCTTAAGTGACTTGGTGAACGGTCTCGGCCGCGTCTCCTGTGTCCTTCCGGGACACCCGGCCAAAGCCCGTCCGACCTCGTCGCCCGTCCGTTCCGCCGGCTGGTCCGGTCCCCCCGGAATACGCTCTGAAACACCCTTTACCGAACGCGGGCGTCTCTCCACGGGACCAAGCCTAAGCGGTGACGGCTAGGCGCCTCGCGCGCTTACAGGGTGCGCGAGACGATGGCTTCGAGGGTCTGGACGCGGCTGTCCAGGTCCTCGACCAGGCGGCTGGCCAGCTCGCGGACGCCCGGCGGATAGGCTTCGCCGCCTTCGGCGATTTCCGCGGCCATCTGCTCGACGGCGACCATCTGGTCCGACAGGGCGCGGATGTGGTCCTTGGCCAGAAGCTTGGCTTCGGCCTGCAGACGGCGCACGCGCTCGGCGACAGTCTCGGTCTTGGGACTGGTCTTCAGGTCGTTGTCGGCGACCACGCTGAGAGACGGTGACATTCGGTAATACCTCAAATCGCCAACCCAGGAGTTGTGGCGCCCTCCGCAGTCCCCGATGGACAGCGTCGAGAAGGGCCTCCAGTCCTGTTGTCTCGGTTACGTACTAAGACGGCACAGGTTCCCTGACGGATACATGAACGGCGCCAGTTCACCGTCTTGTCTGGCTAGATGGGGATTCCCGGACACAGTGTGTAGTTAAGCTGGATGGTGAACGGCCCGAGATTTCGTGAAGACCGTTGAAGCAGGGCTCCGGCACGGCCTCCAGCGGCCCGCCGTTCGCACCCGCCGGCATACCCGATCTTCCACCGCCTCACACATTTGTTAGGTCGGATACCCGACGCGCGCTCTCGACTCCCGTCACAGGCGAAGGCAGCTTTTCACATGAGTTAGCGAGTGTTCCGTTCCGGATCGGGGGTGGGGCATGCAGATGAGCACGCAGGAATTCGTCCACCGGCGTAACGTCCTGAACTACTTGCGCCAACTCAAGGACGCGCCCGACGACGAGCGCCGCCGGATGCTGATGGCGCTCCTCGCCGAGGAGGCCGCCAAGGCTCGCCGGGCGGGCTGGATGCCGGTCCACTGACCCGGGTCCATGAGCGCACGCTGATTGCGCGGCCTCCGCCAGGCGGCGTTAGCGCCGCGCCCGGCCGCGCTTCTTGAACGCCTCGGCCTTTTCCGCCCGCACCTCGGCGCGCAGGCCCTTCACCGTGTCCTTGTCGCCGGTCTCGCCCTGGCCGGCGAGGGCGTCGGCGGCGAACTCCAGGTCGAGCAGCTTCAGCCGCTTGACCTCGTCGCGCAGGCGGGCGGCTTCCTCGAACTCCAGGTTGGCGGCGGCCTCGCGCATGCGGGCCTCGAGGTCCTTGAGCGTGGTCTTGAAGTTGTCGCCCAGGAACGGCTTGCCGCCCTCGGCCACGCCCACCGGCACCAGCACGTGGTCCTTCTCGTACGGCGAGGCCAGGATGTCCTTGATCTGGCTGCGCACGCTCTCGGGCGTGATGCCGTGCTCGAGGTTGTAGGCCTGCTGCTTCTCCCGGCGGCGGGCGGTCTCGGCCATGGCCCGTTCCATCGAGCCGGTGACCTGGTCGGCGTAGAGCACCACCCGGCCGTCGACGTTCCGCGCCGCCCGGCCGATGGTCTGGATGAGGCTCGTCTCCGAGCGCAGGAAGCCTTCCTTGTCGGCGTCGAGGATGCCCACGAAGCCGCACTCGGGGATGTCGAGGCCCTCGCGCAGCAGGTTGATGCCGACCAGCACGTCGAAGGCCCCGAGCCGCAGGTCGCGGATGATCTCGATCCGCTCCACCGTGTCGACGTCGGAGTGCATGTAGCGCACGCGCAGGCCCTGCTCGTGCATGTACTCGGTCAGGTCCTCGGCCATCTTCTTGGTGAGGACGGTGATCAGGCTGCGGTAGCCGCGGGCCGCGGTCTGGCGCACCTGGTCGATGACGTCGTCCACCTGGCTGAAGCCGTCCTTGGAGACCGGGCGGATCTCCACCGGCGGGTCGATCAGGCCGGTCGGGCGGATCACCTGCTCGACGAAGACGCCGCCGGCCCGCTCCAGCTCCCACTGGGCGGGGGTGGCCGAGACCGCCACCGTGTCCGGCCGCATGGCGTCCCACTCCTCGAACTTGAGCGGGCGGTTGTCCATGCAGGAGGGCAGGCGGAAGCCGTATTCGGCCAGGGTGAACTTGCGGCGGTAGTCGCCGCGATACATGGCGCCGATCTGCGGGATCGTCTGGTGGCTCTCGTCGAGGAACAGCAGGGCGTTCTCGGGCACGTATTCGAACATGGTCGGCGGCGGCTCGCCGGGCCGACGGCCGGTGAGATAGCGGCTGTAGTTCTCGATCCCCGCGCAGGAGCCGGTGGCCTGGATCATCTCCAGGTCGAAGGTGGTGCGCTGCTCCAGCCGCTGGGCCTCCAGGAGCTTGCCGTTGGCCACCAGCCAGTCCAGGCGCTCCTTGAGCTCGGCGCGGATCTGGATGATCGCCTGGTTGAGGGTCGGCCGCGGCGTCACATAGTGGCTGTTGGCGTAGATCCGCACGCCCTTGAGGTCGGCGGTCTTCTTGCCGGTCAGCGGATCGAACTCGGTGATCGCCTCGATCTCGTCGCCGAACAGGCTGATGCGCCAGGCGCGGTCCTCGTAGTGGGCCGGGAAGATCTCGATGGTGTCGCCGCGCCGACGGAACGAGCCGCGCTCGAAGGCCTGGTCGTTGCGCTTGTATTGCAGGGCCACCAGGTCGCCCATGAGCTTCTTCTCGTCGATCCGCTCGCCGGGCGTCAGGTCGAAGGTCATGGCGGTGTAGGTCTCGACCGAGCCGATGCCGTAGATGCAGCTCACAGAGGCGACGATGATCACGTCGTCGCGCTCCAGGATCGCCCGCGTCGCCGAGTGGCGCATGCGGTCGATCTGCTCGTTAATCGAGGAATCCTTCTCGATGTAGGTGTCGGTCCGCGGGACGTACGCCTCGGGCTGGTAGTAGTCGTAGTAGGAGACGAAGAACTCGACCGCGTTCTCCGGGAAGAAGCTCTTGAACTCGGAATAGAGCTGGGCGGCGAGGGTCTTGTTGGGGGCGAGGATCAGCGCCGGCCGCTGGGTCTCCTCGATCACCTTGGCCATGGTGAAGGTCTTGCCGGAGCCGGTGACGCCGAGCAGCACCTGGTCGTGCTCGCCCGCATTGACCGCGGTCACCAGCTCGCGGATCGCCTGCGGCTGGTCGCCGGCCGGCTGGTAATCCGAGACCAGCTTGAAGCGCTTGCCGCCCTCCGACTTGGTTGGCCGCTCCGGACGGTGCGGCTTCCACAGCATCGGCATGGACCCTTCATCGTAATCGAAGGCGCCGGAGACGTCGCTGACAGAGGCGGGAGGCATGGAGGCCAAGGTAGGTTCTCGCGCGCCCCGACGCCAGCGGAGCTGTTGCCAGGGTGCTGTCACCAGGGTTCTCATATCGGGCAGATGGAGAGTTAGATGCCCAGGCCAGAGGAATTCCCCGAGCAGGTCGCCGCCGCCCAGAAGGTGCTCGACGACTTCATGACCGCCTTCAACGGCCGCGACGTCGCGGCCTTCGAGGCGACGTTCAACTTCCCGTCCGTCCGCCTGGCGTCGGGCCGGCTGGTGACGCTGAACAAGGGCGACATGACGCCCGAGCGCTTCAACGAGGGCGCGCTGGCCGAATGGGACCACTCGGCCTGGGACCGCCGTGAGGTGATCCACGCCGGGCCGGACAAGGTGCACATCGACACCCGCTTCACCCGCTATCGGAAGGACGGCTCGGTGATCGGCGGCTTCGACAGCGTCTATGTGATCACCCGCGAGGACGGGCCCGACGGTCCCCATTGGGGCGTCAAGATCCGCTCCAGCTACGCCCCCTGACGGAAGACGCCTCCGCTCGGCGCGCGGCTAGACCGGCTTGCGCCGCCGGGCCTTCGCCGGCCGGCCCAGCGCGAAAGGCCGCAGCCGCTCGACGAGTTCGCGCCGGAAACGGTCGGGGTGGGTCAGGAGGGCGGCGTGGGCCGCGCCTTCGACGATCACCAGCTCCTTGGCCGGGGCGCGCAGCTTGGCGAACACCTCGGTGACCAGGGCGGCCGGGACCTGCAGGTCGAGGTCGCCCTCGATGAACACCAGCGGCGTCTCGAACTCGGCGCCGCCGTCGGTCAGTCGCCAGTCGGCGATCTGGCCCCACAGGCTCTCCAGGCTGAACTCCAGGCCCTTGAAGTAGTCCCGCAGGTCTCTCATCCGGGCGTCGGGACCGACCAGCAGGCTCGGGATCACGCTGAGGAACGCGCGCCGCTCGGCCTTGGGCATGGTCGAAAGCAGCAGCCAGCGCTGGCGGTTGAGCGACTTGATGTTCGGATAGGGCGGCGGCGCGATGGCCTCCAGCCGGGCCGCGCCCCGCTCGTCGCCCTTGGCGCGCAGCCGGTCGATGGTCCCGAAGTAGGACAGGCTCTCGCCGCGGGTCATGTCGACCACCTGGCCCGTGCCCACATAGGCCGCGAACAGGTGGGGCCGGGCGCGCAGCATCTCGATGCCCAGGATGCTGCCCCACGACCAGCCGCAAAGAAGGATCGGAACGCCGGGGAAGCGGCGCTTGAGCTCCTCGGTGAGCTCGATGCCGTCGACCACCATGCGGCCGAGGGTCAGGGGCCCCGTGCCCTTCTTGCCGTGGCGGCCGAAGGTGCGGCCGGCGCCGCGCTGGTCCCAGTTGACGACGGTGAAGTGCTCCTCCCAGTGCGGGAAGGCGCGGTGCAGGAAGGGGCTCATGGCCATGCCCGGCCCGCCGTGCAGGAAGAGCAGGATGGGGTTCTGCAGGTCGCGGCCGCGGATCGTCACCCACTGCTCGAGACCGCCCAGGGTGATCCAGGTCTTCTCATCGACGCCTTCGGAGAGGAAGGCCCTGGCCCGGCCCTGGCGCTGGATCGCGCCGCGCACCACGAAAGCGCCGGCCACCAGGGCCACGCCGGCCAGAAGCGCCTTGCCAAGACCTCCGCCCTTGCGCGCGTCGTGCTGGGTCACGCCTGCCTCCTTGCCTCCTTGGGTTCAGGACGAGGACCATAGCACGGGCTCGCGGACAGGCGACCGCGCCCCCTCCGCAAAGCGGCGGAGAGGGCGCCTCACCGGGACCTGGCGACTGGGTGGCCCTGGATTCTTGTGGACCTGGGCCTAGTGGCCCTTGTCCTTGTCCTGGGTGGCGCTGACCGCCGCGCCGCCCGCGGCGCCGGCCACCGCGCCCACCGGGCCGGCCACCGCCGCACCCGCCAGGCCGCCGCTGGCGGCGCGTTGTTCCATGTTGTGGCCGCACGCGGCCAGGGCGAGGGCCGCCCCGGCGGCGGCGAGCAAGCTCAGAGTCTTGCGCATGTCAGTGTTCTCCGTCGGCAGATGACGGCTGAACAAACGAGGCTTGCCGGGCGAAGTTCCGGATGAAGCAAAGCTGGCCCGGGACTTGCCGCGTCTGCCGGCAAGTGGATCGAACCGGGACATGAAGTGATCGCGCCGCGACACTTTTGCTGCATTGCACAATGAGCTTGCTTTCGCCGCGCAATTCCTTCATAGATCGTTCACCATTTGCCGTCGCCTGCCCCCATCGAGTCCCGGGCAGGCCTGCCGGCGGAAGCTTCCAGCATGTGCAGGGGCGACCGCGGCGACATCTGTCGGGGGGCATGTCGCCCTCGCCGCGTAGGACGCGATAATCTTGTTTGTTGGAACGCAGGCCCGCGCCGATCGGCGCGTGCTGTTGAGCGCCGCTTTGATGGGCGCAGGCGTCGGCCTGTCCCTGGGCGCTGTCTATATGGCCGGCGGCATGGCCCGCGCCGCCACCGACCATGCCCGCGCCGAGCGCGTGGCCCAGGTCGCTGCGGGCAATTTCTCCGAGACCGTGCTGCAGCGCGAGGTGGCCGATCCCACCGTCCTGCGCCTGGCGCAGGCTCACGACCCGTTCGGCGCCGACGACACCGCCGCCGATCGCCAGGTCCAGCTGCTGGCCGATCGCCTGAACGCCCGCGCCGCCCATCCCGACGCGATGCAGCAGGCGCGCGACCTGGATTGCCTGACGGACGCGGTCTACTACGAGGCCCGCGGCGAGACCGTGCGCGGCCAGCAGGCCGTGGCCACGGTCGTGCTGAACCGGGTCAAGAACCCGAATTTCCCGAAGACCGTCTGCGGCGTGGTGTTCCAGCGCGCGGCCGGCGCCTGCCAGTTCTCCTTCGCCTGCGACGGCTCGATGCGCCGCGGCCGCGAGGTCGAGGCCTGGGACGACGCCCGCAAGATCGCCGCCCGTGCGCTCTCCGGCTACGTGCTGCGCGACGTCGGCTCGGCGACCCACTTCCACACCCTCGACGTCTCGCCGGGCTGGGGTCCGAAGATGCTGCGCGTGGCCACCGTCGGCCTGCACGTCTTCTATCGCTTCAACCCGCACGCCCGCGACGCCATCCAGGCGCCGGAGCCGCAGCGCGCGGTGTTCACCTCGACGGACGCCAATCTGCCGCCGACCCTGCGCATCGCGGCCGCCATGACCGTGAAGTCGGACGCCTCGGCGCCGGCCGCCCAGCCGGTCGCCGGCAAGGACGCCAAGGCCGTGGTGAAGGAGACGACCGTCCCCCAAGGCGTCGCGCCGGGCATCGCCAAGGCCACGGCCGACAGCGCCGACCTGAAGACGGCCAAGGCCGACACGACGGCTTCCTAGGACGAAGCTCTAGGCCCGCGCCGCGCGCCTCAGGGCCTGCGGTGGTTGGCCGAAGGCGCGCAGGAAGGCCCGGCGCATGCGCTCCGGGTCGCCGAAGCCCACCGCCTCGGCCACCCGGTCGATGGGCTCGGCCGAGGCCTCGACGCGCAGCCGCGCCGCCTCCAGCCGCAGCCGCTCCACCGCCTTGGCCGGCGTCAGCCCCGTCTCGGCGCGGAAGGCGCGGGCGAAGTTGCGCGGGCTCATCGCCGCCTGGTCGGCCAGCCGCTCGACGCTCAAGGGTTCGGCCAGCCGCTCGCGGATCCAGTCCATCAGGCCGGCGAAGCGGCCGTGCACCCCGCCGGTGTCGAGCAGGGCCGAGAACTGCGACTGGCCGCCCGGCCGGCGGTGATGCACCACGAGCTGCTGGGCGGTGCGCCGGGCCACCTTGGCGCCGAGGTCGTCTTCGATCAGCGCCAGCGCCAGGTCGATGCCCGCCGTGATCCCGGCTGAGGTCCAGATCTCGCCGTCGCGCCCCAGGCCATCCCGGGTGAAGATGCGGTCCGGCTCCAGCCGCACGGCCGGGAATTCCTGGGCGAAGTGGTCGGTGCTGTTCCAGTGGGTGGTCGCCCGCCGGGCGTCCAGGAGCCCCGCCTTGGCCAGGAGATAGGCGCCGGAGCAGACGCTGGCCACCCGCCGTGCCCGCGGCGCCTCGCGCTTCAGCCAGTCGAGCAGTGACCCGAGCTGGGCGTAGTCGCGCGATCCCTCGCCGCCGGACATGATGATGGTGTCGAACGGGCCCTCGCAGAGCGCCGCCGCCCCCAGGGCCGCGCCCGAGGTCGAGGCGACCATGCCGGCCTGCGGTGCGAGGAGGCAGAAGTCGTAGGTCCCCGGGCGATAGCGCCCGGCGATCTCGAACGCCGAGATTGGCCCCGCTGCGTCCAGCAGCTGGAAGTCGGGGAAGATCACGAAGGCGACGCGCCGGGTCATGGCAGTTTCCGAGGGAACATCGGCATTTCGGCCGGAACCTAGGCCTGCCAGGATAGCGCCGTCAAATCCGGAGCCTCGCCATGGCAGACCCTGAGACCGCGCCCGAGCTGGTCATCGTCATCGCCCTCTATCCGGGCGTCACCCACCTCGACTTCACCGGACCCCACCAGGTGCTGGTCCGGGCGCCGAACGCCAAGGTGCTCGCCGCCTCGCTGGACGGGCAGGACATCGAGGCGGAGGGGTTGGTGTTCGCCAGGCTCGCCGACCTTGCCGCCATCCCGCGCTGCGACGTGCTGCTCGTGCCGGGCGGCTTCGGCGCCACTGACGCCATGCTGGACGAGGCCTTCATGGCCCAGATCCGCCGCCTCGGGGGCTCGGCGCGCTACATCACCTCGGTCTGCACCGGCTCGCTGATCCTTGCGGCCGCCGGCTTCCTCACCGGCCGCCGGGCGGCCTGCCACTGGGCCTGGCGGGAGCTCCTGAAGCCTTTCGGAGCCATCGTCAGCGAGGCGCGCGTGGAGCGGGACGGCAATATCCTGACCGGCGGCGGCGTCACCGCCGGCATCGACTTCGCCTTCGTGCTGCTGGCCGAGCTGGCCGGCGAGGCCTACGCCCGGGCGATCCAGCTCGGGCTGGAATATGCGCCGGCCCCACCCTTCGAAGGCGGGCGGCCGGAGACCGCGCCGCCGGAGATCCTCGCCACGGTGCAGGCCCGCATGGGCCCGCTCGCCGAAAAGCGGATGGCGGACGCCCGCGAGGCCGCCCGCCGCCTGCAGTCCGCTTAAGGGAGGCGCTCGCCGTACGCCTCGTGCAGCCGCGACCAGGTGCTCCAGAACGCTCCGGGCTTCTCCCCGCGCGCCTGGGCGACCAACAGGTCGAGGTGGGTGTGCCACCCCGCGGCGACCTTCAGCAGGGTGGGGCGGTCGGGCAGCTTGTGATGGGTGACGGTGAGCAGGACCTCGCCGTGCATCGGCTCGAGCTCGAACACCACGTCGCCGGAGCCGCGCCAGGTGAAGCCCAGCAGGCGTGGGGGATCGAGTTGGGTGATCTCGCAGGTCATGCGGTTCTCCACGGGCATGCCGTCCGGCCGTGAATCCGGCGCCTCGCTCAGCTCATCATTGCGCCAGACCAGCTCGAAGCTCGCGCCGAGCTTCAGCTCCATCTCGCCGGCCGCCAGCCAGTGGCGGCGCAGCTCGCCGTCGGTGAGATAGCCCCACACCCGTTCGATCGGGCCGGGCAGCCGGCGCTGGATCTGCAGGGTCGTCGGTCCGGTCAGCCGGCCGTAACCGTCCTTGGTCATGACATCGCTCATCGCTGGTCTCCTTCGGAAGTCTTCGCGCCCTTCTGGGCTTCGGATTGGGAGTCTTTCCGGGCGTCTTCGCGCAGCAGCCGCTCGAGCACGTCGAGGCGGTCGGTCCAGAACCGTTCGTAGAAGGCGAGCCAAGCATGGGCCTCGGCCAGAGGGCCCGCCTCGAGGCGGCAGAGATGGCTGCGTCCGCGAACCTCGCGCCGGACGAGGCCGGCCTTCTCCAGCGCCTTGATGTGCTTGGACGCCGCGGCCAGCGAAATGTCGAAGGGCGCGGCGAGCTCCCCCACGCTGCGCTCGCCCGCGGCGAGGTCGTGCAACATCCGCCGGCGTGTGCTGTCGCCGAGGGCATGGAAGACGGTGTCGAGGTGCTCGGGGCTTAATTCAACCATGTGGTTGAATATGGTCGCGCGACCTCAGACTGTCAACCGTGTGGTTGAATATTGGCGGCGGTCTAGCGCCGCGAGACCTGCGGCGCGTAGGCGATCATCTGGATCTCGGTCACGCCGGTCTCGGCGATCAGGCCGGTGGATCCGACGGCGGTCCAGGCCGGGTGCGGCGGCGGCATGAACTCGTCCTTCACCGCGCTGAACGCCTCGAACTGCTGGGCCTTGGTCCCGGTGAAGTTCGGCCCCTCCCAGACGTGGAAGCTGTTGATCATGGTCACGTCGGCGAAGGTTAGGCCCTCGGCCTCGAGCAGCCCCTCGATGGTTCTGAAGGCGCGCCGCACCTGGGCCTTGTAGGCCTCGACGTCATGGCCTTCACCGGGGCGTGGCCCGGCCACTACGCCAGAGATGTAGAGCCAGTCGCCGGCGCGCCGGGCAGGGGCGAAGTGAAACTCGTCCCAGGCTCGCTGGTAAGGCGCGGCCGGGATCACCGCCTCGCCGCCGGGGGCGGCCACGTGCATGGGGTAATCCTGCGCCGCGGCGGGCGAGGCGAGGGTGGCGAGCGCCACGAGGGGCGCGGCGGGGGCAAGCTTCAGCATGAGCCGCTGATAGGCCCGCCCCCGGCGTCTCGCCAGTTACAGTCCGCTAATGCTTGCGGCGCTGCGCCGAGTTCTCCTCGGTGTCGTCCTTGGCCTTGGCGTCGTGACCGTGGTGGCGGTCCCGTTCGCCGCCGCCGCCCGAGACGTGGCTGTAGGGGGTGTTGGTCGGCTCGCCCGCGTGGCGAGGATCGCCCTCGTGCGGCTCGGGCTTGTCGCGGTTCTCGTGGCTCGCGCCCGGACCGCCCCAGCGATGGGTGTTGGGATGCTTGTCCGGCATGTCAGCGGTCCTGTTGGTAGCCTTGGTTGTGGGTGTTCTGCCGGATGTTCCCGTGCCGGCCCTGTTCCTTCAGGTTGATGTCGTCGTCTCCGGGCTGGCTGGACTGGTCGCCGGTCACCCGGTCGCGCCGCCCGACGTCGGCGCCTTCCACGTGCGGCTTGTCGGCCGGATGCGACCGCTGTTCCGGCGGGATGGGGGGAGCTTTCGAAGCCATGGGAGCCTCCTTGTTCGGGAGGTCAACACGGCCCCCGGGAGCCGGTTCCTAAAGCCCAGGCGCCTTGCGGGCCGGTCTCAGACCGCGTCCAGCCCGATGTCGAGCACGCCGACCGAGTGGGTCAGGGCGCCGACGCTGATCACGTCGACGCCGGTCTCGGCGACACCCCTCACGGTGTCCAGATTGATGCCGCCGGACGCCTCCAGCACCACGCGGCCCTCGGCCCGGCGCACCGCCTCGGCCATGTCGGAGAGGCTGAAGTTGTCTAGCATGATGACGTCCGGCGCCTGGGTCAGAGCCTCGTCGAACTGGGCCAGGGTGTCGACCTCCACCTCGACCTTCATCAGGTGGCCGGCGAAGGCCTTGGCGCGGCGCACCGCCTCGCCGACCGAGCCGCAAGCGGCCACGTGGTTGTCCTTGATCAGGATGGCGTCGTCGAGCCCGAAGCGGTGGTTCACCCCGCCGCCGCAGCGCACGGCGTATTTCTCCAGAGCGCGCAGGCCGGGCGTTGTCTTGCGGGTGTCGACGATCCGGGCGCGGGTGTCGCGCACCGCGTCCACATAGGCCCGCGTCAGGGTGGCGATGCCCGAAAGCCGGCCCATCAGGTTCAGGGCGGTGCGCTCGGCGGAGAGCAGGGCCCGGGCGTTGGCCTCGACCCGCGCCAGGAGGGTTCCGGCCGGCACGGCCTCGCCGTCCTCGACGAGCGCCTCGAAGTGCGCCTCCGGATCGAGCATCTCGATCGCCAGTCGCGCGCAGTCGAGGCCCGAGACCACGCCGGCCTTGCGGGTGGCGAACTGGGCGACCAGGCGCGCCTCGGCCGGGATGCAGGCCTGGGCGGTCACGTCCCCCGCGCGGCCGAGGTCTTCGGCGAGCGCGGCGTCGAGGATGGGCGCGATGAGCAGGTCGGGGAGGGGCTCGATCATTCGGCGGCGAACCGGAAGGGGGAGGCGGCCGGCAGGTCGGCCAGGGTGACGAAGGTCCGCTTCGGCGCCTTCACCTCCGGCGCGTCGGCGCGGAAGTGGCCGCCCCGGCTCTCGGTGCGGGCGAGGGCGCAGGTCGCGACGAGGCGCGCCGCGATCAGGGCGGGGGCCTTGCCGCAAGCGGCTTCGAGCGCGTCGATCTCGGTGATCAGGCGGTTGAGGCCGGCCGCGTCGCGCACCACGCCGGCGTCGCGGCTCATGGCGGCGCGCAGCCGCTTCAGGGCCTCGGCCGGCAGCACCGGCGCCGGCGTCGCCGCCAGCGGCCGGGTCCCCGGGTCGACTTCCAGGGCCGCGGCCTTGCCGGCGCGGGCGCCGAACACCGCCGCCTCGAGCAGGGAGTTGGAGGCCAGGCGGTTGGCCCCGTGCACGCCGGTCGAGGCGCATTCGCCCGCGGCGAACAGGCCGGCCAGCGTCGTCCGCCCCTCGGCGTCGGTGACGATGCCGCCCATGTGGTAGTGGCAGGCCGGCGCGACCGGGATCGGCTGCACCCGCGGATCCACTCCGCCGGCCATGCAGGCCGCGAACACCGCCGGGAATTCGTCGGGGAAGTGCTCGCCCACCGCCTGGGTGGCGTCGAGGAAGGCGCCGCGGCCCGCCTCGCGCTCGGCGTGGATGGCGCGGGCGACCACGTCGCGGGGCGCCAGCTCCGCGTCCGGGTGATAGCGGGCCATGAAGCGTTCGCCCCCGGCGTTGACCAGCACCGCGCCTTCGCCGCGCAGGGCCTCGGTGGCCAGCGGGGCCGGGTCGCGGCCGATGTCGATCGCCGTCGGATGGAACTGGACGAACTCCGGGTCGCCGATCAGGGCGCCGGCCTGCGCCGCCAGGCCGAGGCCGTCGCCGGTCAGCTCGGCCGGCGTGGTGGTGACGCCGTAGAGCCCGCCGACGCCGCCGGTGGCCAGCACCGTGGCCGCGGCGGTGATCTCGATGATCTGGCCGTCGTGCTCGGCCAGCACTCCGCGCACGCGGCCGTCGGCGTCCTGCAGCAGGCCGCGCAGCGCCCAGCCGACCTTGACCTCGATGTGGGGCGCGGCGAGAGCGGCGACGGTCACCACCTCCATGATCGCCCGGCCGGCCTGGTCGCCCTTGACCCGCGCGACGCGGGCCTTCGAGTGGGCCGCCTCCAGGCTCTGGGCGAAGCCGCCGTCGGCCGTGCGGTCGAAGGGCGCGCCGAGGGCGGCGAGCCGGCGCACCGCCTCGGGGCCCTCCTGGGCCAGCAGGCGCGCCATGGCGGGGTCCACCAGGCCGGCGCCGGCGCTCACCGTGTCGGCGGCGTGCAGCTCGGGCGCATCGCCCTCTGAGAGGGCCGCGGCCATGCCGCCCTGCGCCCAGGCCGAGGAACAGCCGTGGTTCAGCGGCACGGGCGTCAGCACCAGCGCCTTGCGCGGCCCCGCGGCCAGGGCGGCCGTGAGACCGGCGAGGCCGGCGCCGACGACGACCACGCCGTCGTGGCGAAGGCGCTCCATCAGATCAACTCCACATCGACGTGGTGGCGCGCCTTGACGAGGTCGTAGCGGGCCGGGACCAGCGGCGGCGGCAGGTCGACCATCCGCTGCACGGCCAGCCGTGCACGCTCGGCGATCGCCGGATCGACGGTCACCTCGAACTGCTCCTTCACCAGCGCCTCGTAGATGTTCTCGAGGCTGATCCGCTTCATGTGCGGGCACAGGTTGCAGGGCCGCACGAACTCGGTGTCGTGGGCGTCGGCGGCGACGTTGTCGGCCATCGAGCACTCGGTGATCAGCACCACGCGCTTGGGCTTGCGGGTCAGGACGTAGTCGTTCATCGCCGCGGTCGAGCCGGCGAAGTCCGAGACCTCCAGCACCTCGGCCGGGCACTCGGGATGAGCCAGGACCTCGGCGCCCGGATAGGCCTCCTTCAGCTCCAGGATGTCGGCGGCGGTGAAGCGCTCGTGCACCTCGCAGCGGCCCTTCCAGGCGATGATGCCGATGTGGGTCTGGCGGGCGACGTTGCGGGCCAGGTACTCGTCCGGGATCAGGATCACCCGGTCGACGCCCCACTGACGCGCGGCTTCCTCGACCACCTGCACTGCGTTGGCGCTGGTGCAGCAAATGTCGGTCTCGGCCTTCACGTCGGCGGTGGTGTTCACATAGGTGACCACCGGCAGGCCTGGATAGCGCTGCTTGATCAGCCGCACGTCGGCGCCGGTGATCGCGCTGGCCAGGCTGCAGCCGGCCTGCAGGTCCGGGATGAGGACCCGCTTCTCGGGGCTGAGGATCTTGGAGGTCTCGGCCATGAAGTGCACGCCGGCCTGGACGATGATCCTGGCGTTCGACTTGGCCGCTTCCTTGGCCAGGCCGAGGCTGTCGCCCACGTAGTCGCCGACGCCGTGGAAGATCTCCGGCGTCATGTAGTTGTGGGCGAGGATGACCGCGTCCTTCTCGCGCTTCAGGCGGTTGATCTCGGCGATCAGCGGGGCCTGGGCGCGCCATTCCATCGGCGTGATGTGCCGCTTCACCTTTTCCCATGCGGGGGCGGTCGCGGCCTCCACCTCGGGGGTGAAGTCGAACTGGAATCCGTCGGCGGCCATGGGAACCTCCCTTATGCTCAAAATGAGCATTTCTCAGGCCTAAAAAGAGGCCTCGGGGCCGGGGCCCTTCGGCTGAGTTATGCTCAATCCGAGCAAAACCTGCCCAAACCATATAGCGCTGAGGGAAGCGGGCGCAAGCGCTTAAGTTCGCAAAACCGTCTCGCTTGCCCCGGGCCGAGGCCGCCCCATATGGCTGGGGACCGCCGAACATTATAGGAAAGTTCCTTGTTTTCGCCGGGTTTAGGGGCCAGGAAGCGCCCCCGAGCCGGAGCGACCAGGGCCCTCAAGATCTCGTGAGCCGCAATCCTTCGAACCCGACCCGCGCCATCGCAGGCCTGGCCGTGACAGCCGTCGCTGTCGCCAGCCTCGCCGCCTGCGCCCCGCCCGGAAAGAAGCCGGCCGCGCCCCAGGCCCGCCTCGCCTCGGCCCACCTCAGCGTCGACCAGCTCCAGAAGCTCGCCGCTGGCGCCGACCCGGCCCAGCTCGGCATCACCCCGGCCGCGCCGCCGGCCAACGGCCTGCCGATCCCGGCCAATGCCGAAGCCGTCGGCGCCGATGCCTTGAAGATCAACGCCTCGCGCCCCTTCGCCGCCGAGCCGATCCTGCCGATGCGGCCGTTCTTGCTCAAGACCGACGCGGCCGACCGCGAGCGCGCCGTCCATTGCCTGACCCAGGCGATCTACTACGAGGCCGCCCGCGAACCCCTGAAGGGACAGCAGGCGGTCGCCCAGGTGGTGCTGAACCGCGTCCGCCACCCGGCCTATCCGAAGACCGTCTGCGGCGTCGTTTATCAGGGGGCGTCGCTCGCCACCGGCTGCCAGTTCACCTTCACCTGCGACGGGGCCCTGCGCTGGAGGCCCGAAACAGACCTCTGGGACCGCGCCGAGGGCGTCGCCAGGAAGGCGCTCGCCGGCTACGTCGATAAGGACGTGGGCTCGGCCACCCACTACCACGCCGCCTATGTGGCGCCGTACTGGGCCCCGACCCTGGTGAAGATGACCCAGGTCGGCCAGCACATCTTCTACCGCTGGACCGGCGCCTGGGGCGAACCTGCCGCCTTCACCGGCCGCTACTCGGGCCGCGAGGCGATGCTGACGCCCGCCGTCCTCGCCAGCGCGCCCGAAGCCCTGCCGCCGGAACCCCGCAAGGTGACCCTCACCCTCGGCGGTGAGGCGCGCACCTATCAGGTCGCCGATGCCGCCGCATCCGCCGATCAGCCCGCCGCCGGCACGATCCACGCCGCCCGCCGCGCGCCGACGCCGGACGAGGTCCGGAAGATCAACGCCAGCCTCGCCGCCATGGAAGCGCGGATGAACGGGGGCGCAGTGCTCGCCCAGAACACCGCCAGCCCCACCGGCAGCTCCACCGGCGGCCGCTAAACCTCTTAGGCGTCTCGGCCGCCGAAGGCGTCCGGGTAGGCCACGGTCATCGGGCCCGCGAAGGCGCCGGGATCGAGGGCCAGCGCCTGGAAGGCGGGCAGGGCGCTGTAGGGCGAGGCGACGTTCGCCGCCGCCTCGCGGCTGAAGCCGAAGCGGCCGTAGTAGGCGGGATCGCCCAGCACCAGCAGGCCGGCCGCGCCGAATTCGGGCGCGCATTCGACTCCCCGGCGCACCAGCGCCGAGCCCACACCGCTCCGCTGCAGCTCGGGCGCCACCGCCACCGGCGCGAGGGCGGCGTAGAGCTCGTACCGATCGGCCCATAGGCGGCTGAACATGATGTGGCCGACGATCCGCCCATCCTCGACAGCGACCAGCTCGAACATGGCGTCGGCGTCGGCGCGCAGGCGTTCCACCAGCCGCGCCTCGTCGGCCCGGCCGAATGCGGCCTCCACCACCTCGGCGATGGCGGCGTGGTCGGTGGCTCTGGCGTAGCGGATCATGGGCCCAGACTAGCGGGCCGGGCGCCCGCGGGCGAGGGGCTCAGCCGCCGCTCGCCAAGCGCTGTTCGGGAAGGGCCTCGATGTCCTCGCGTCGGCGCTCGTCGTGCTGCTCGTTACGGCGCGCTTCGCGAGCCAGCTTGCGCCAGCCTTCGGCGATGGTCTCGTAGACCTCCCGCTCGGCCCCGCTGGCCGCGCGCCCAGCCATCCGCGCCACCGCGTCGGCCTGCGCCATATAACGTTCGCTGTCTCGCATACCTTGCTCTCGGCCCCGTCAACTGGCGACGAGGGGCCGGAGTTTCGGCGTGACCGTCCCGGGCTGTGGAAAAGCCCGGCGAGGCTCACCAGACGCCGATCTTCTCGGCCTCGGCGTGGCTGATCGGGTGGTGGGCCTTGCGGTGGTCTTCCTCGGCGAGGAAGCGCACCGCCTCGAGCGCGGCCATGCAGCCCATGCCGGCCGCCGTGACCGCCTGGCGATAGACGTCGTCGGTGACGTCGCCGCAGGCGTAGACGCCCTCGATGGCCGTCGAGGCCGTGCCGGGCTTCACTTTCAGATAGCCCGAGGCGTCCGTCTCCAGCTGGCCCTGGAAGAGCTGGCTGGCCGGCGCATGGCCGATGGCGATGAACACCCCGTCGCAGGCGATCTCGCGGGTCTCGCCGCTCTTGACGTTCTTGAGCCGCACGCCGGTGACGCCCAGCGGGTCGGCGGCGCCGAGCACCTCGTCGATGGCGCAGTCCCAGACCACCTCGATCTTCTCGTGCGCGAACAGCCGCTCCTGCAGGATCTTCTCGGCCCGGAACTCGTCGCGCCGGTGGACCACGGTCACCTTGGCGGCGAAGTTGGTGAGGAACAGGGCCTCCTCGACCGCGGTGTTGCCGCCGCCCACCACCACCACGTCCTTGCCGCGATAGAAGAAGCCGTCGCAGGTCGCGCAGGCCGAGACCCCGAAGCCCTGGAACTTCTGCTCGCTCTCCAGGCCCAGCCACTTGGCCTGGGCGCCGGTGGCGATGATCAGGGTCTCGGCGAGCCACACGTCGCCGCTGTCGCAGGTCAGCCGGAAGGGACGCTTGGAAAGGTCGGCCTCGACGACGATGTCGTTGACGATCTCTGTGCCCATGTGCACCGCCTGGGCCTGCATCTGCTCCATCAGCCACGGGCCTTGGATCACCTCCGCGAAGCCGGGATAGTTCTCCACGTCGGTGGTGATGGTCAGCTGGCCGCCGGGCTGGATGCCCTGGATCAGCACCGGCTTGAGCAGGGCGCGCGCGGCGTAGACGGCGGCGGTGTAGCCCGCGGGGCCTGAGCCCACGATCAGGCAGCGGACGGAACGTTCTTCAGCCATCCCCGTAATGTAGGTGCGATTCTGGAGCCTTGCGATGGAAGACCAAGCGAAGACGTTGGGCGTCGTCGCCGCAGTGGGCGCTGCGGTGGGAGTCGGGCTGGCGCTGGGCCTCGGCCTGAGGGTGCTCGCGGTCGGCGCCGGCCTCGGCGTCCTGGCCGGCGCGGCGCTCGCCGTCTCGACGGCTGCCGGCCGCCGCGGCGGCGCGCCCAGGCTGACGGCCGGGTCTGCGCCGGCGCTGCACTAGCCGCGTCCCATTCGCCGAAAAGCAAAAGGGCCGCCCCGAAGGGCGGCCCCCATTGGCGTCTGGCCCGTCGGATCAGACGAAGTTGGTCAGGTCGATATCGGCCAGGCTCTTGCCGACCAGCACCACGGCGTCGCCGACCGTGTTGTTGTTGGCCGAGTCCACGAACACCAGGGTGTCCGAGCCCACCTGCACCACCACGACGTCGTGCGTGCCGGCGGTGATGTCGGCCGTGGCGTTGACCACCGCCGTGGCCGCATCGGCCGCGGTGATCTCGACGTAGTTGCCGCTCGCCACCGCCGGGCCGGCGAAGTGCAGCGTGTCGGTCGAGTTCCAGTGGTTGATCACGTCCCACAGGGCGTTGTTGGGCGTGGTGTCGCCCTGGGCGAAGACGAACTTGTCCGAGCCCGTGCCGCCGTCCAGGATGTCGCGGCCGGCGCCGCCGGTGATCGTGTCGTTGCCGGCGCCGCCCTGCATGATGTCCGTGCCGGAGCCGCCGGTGAGCACGTTGTTGCCGTCGCCGCCGATGATCTTGTCGCCGCCGGAGCCGCCGGTGATCGTGTCGTCGCCGGCGCCGCCGTCCATCGTGCTGGCGCCGTTGCCGAGCGTGATCTGGTCGTTGCCGTCGCCGCCGCTGACGCTGTCCGCGCCATTGCCGCCGACGATCGTGTCCGCGCCCGCGCCGCCGGTCACGGTGAAGGCGTTGTTGCCCACCGTCAGGCTGTCAGCGCCGTCGCCGCCGTCGATCACGCCGCTGGCCGCCGAGGTCGCGCCGATGGTGTCGTCGCCCGCGCCGCCCGTCAGGGTCGCCGCGCCGGAGCCGGCCGCGATCGAGTCGTTCCCGTCGCCGCCGTCGCCGACGAACGAGCCGGTCGAGGTCGAGCCGTTGATCACGTCGTCGCCCGCGCCGCCGCTCATCGAGCCGCCGCCGGTGAAGACGATCTGGTCGTTGCCGTCGTCGCCGAGGATGGTGTCGTTGCCCGCGCCGACGACGATGACGTCGTTGCCGACACCCGCGTAGATCACCGCCCCGCCGGCCGAGCTCGCGCCGTTGATCGAGTCGTCGCCGTTGCCGCCGAGGATCACCCCGGCGCCATGGAAGTAGATGGTGTCGGCGCCGTCGCCGCCGTCGATGTTGTCCGTGCCGCCCGAGCCGCCGTCGAGGCTGTCGTTGCCGCCGCCGCCCTGGATGGTGTCGTCGTTCGCGCCGCCGAACACGGTGTCGTCGCCGAGGTCGCCGCGAAGGTAGTTCGCCCCGTCGCCGCCGTTGATGTTGTCGTTGTTCTGACCGCCGAGCATGGTGTCGGCGCCCGCGCCGCCCACCAGGGTGTCGTTGCCGATGTTGCCCTGCAGGAAGTTGTTGCCCGTGCCGGCGATCAGGGAGTCGTCGCCCTTGCCGCCGAACAGGACGTCGTTGTCGGCCCCGCCGTCCAGGTAGTCGTTGCCCTGGTTGCCCTGCAGCACGTCGCCGCCGGCGCCGCCCAGCAGGGTGTCGTTGCCGTCGCCGCCGAACATGCCGTCGGCGCCGCCGGTCGCGACGGCCGGGTTATCGTTGCCCGTGGTGCCGATGTAGAGCACCGAATTGTCCGACAGGAAGGTCAGGTTCGCGCCGCGGATCGCGCCCGCGTTCAGCGCGTCGTCGAACGTCAGCGTCTTGCCGAAGGCGGTGACGGAGATCGTCGCCGGCCCGGTGGTGGTGAAGGGCACGAACTGCACCGACAGCTGCGCGCCGGTTCCCACCGGGAAATACAGCGTATCGCCGTTGGCGAAGGCGGACGCCTGCGCAGGCGTCATGGAGTCCCAGAAGTAGTTGGCCACGTGTAGATCCCCGACTCGACGGCGAAGCAGGCATGCTGCCGCACGGATGTTTCGAATTCCTTGCGTAGCTTAAGGTTAGTTTCGCGTCACGCGCGAGCATGCGCTCGCGCCCTGCGGCGCGTCAGAACCACGCAGGTCTTCGCAACCCCGAAAGCGGGATCAACGCCGAGTGGCTAGCGCCACTCGACCTTGGTGATCTCGTAGGCCTTGACGCCGCCGGGCGTGTTCACCTCGACCACGTCGCCGGATTCCTTGCCGATCATGGCCCGGGCCAGCGGCGAGGTGATCGAGACACGGCCCTGTTTCACGTCGGCCTCGTGCTCGCCGACGATCTGGTAGCGAGCCTCCTCGTCGGTGTCCTCGTCGACGAGGGAGACCGTCGCCCCGAACTTCACCTGGGTCCCCGACAGCTTGGTGACGTCGATCACCTGGGCGCGGGCCATCTTGTCTTCGATCTCGGCGATCTGGCCTTCGATCCAGCCCTGGCGTTCCTTGGCGGCGTGGTACTCGGCGTTTTCCGACAGGTCCCCATGCGAACGCGCTTCCGCGATCGCCTGGATCACCGCCGGGCGCTCCACCGTCTTCAAACGCTTCAGCTCTTCGTCGAGGGCCTTGTAGCCCTCGGCGGTCATCGGAACTTTTTCCATAGAGGTGATGACTCGGGTTTCGCCCTAAGGTGATCTGTGAACCGGCCGCGGGCGCAGGCGTCCGGGGGGCGCGAAGATAGGATTGTGCGCCGCAAAACTCAAGCGGAAGGCGAGCGGCGCTATTTGAAGCCCTTTTCGGCCGCCTGGCGCCTGCTAAAGCTCGCCTCATGAGCGCGCCCACGGACCTCAAGACCCTGCCCCTGCCGGACCTCTACCGTCTGGCCGCCCAGCTTCGCCAGGCCGTGCGTCCGGCGGCCACGGAAGCCGTGCTCCGTGAGATCCTCTCGCGCCAGCCGGACGAGGCCCAGGTCCGCTTCGCGCTCGCCTACCAGCTCCTCGCCCGCGGCGCCTTCGCCGAGGCCTGGCCCTACTACGAGGCGCGCACCGAGGTTCCCGCCCTCGGGATCCGCAAGCCCGACTTCCGGACGCCGGAATGGCAGGGCCAGCCGGTCGCCTCCCTGCTCATCTGGCCCGAACAGGGGTTCGGCGACCAGATCATGTTCGCCCGCTACGCCGCCCTGCTGCGCGACCGCGGCGTCAAGGTGGTGATGGTCGCGCCGCCGGCGCTCGCGCCGTTGTTCGAGACCCTGGCGGTCGAGGTTCTGGTCGGGCGCGAGGGGCTCGCCCTGCCGCGCTGCGACGCCTGGGTCATGGCCGGCTCCCTGCCGCGTTGGCTCGGCGTCCACGCCCCGCAGAGCTACTTCCCGACACAAGGGACGGGTGTTGGGATCGGCGTCGCCAGTCGCGGCAATCCGGCCTACGCCAAGGACGCCCAGCGCTCGCTGCCGCCCGAGCTCGCCGCCGAGCTCCTCGCCCTGCCGGGCGCCGTCAGCCTCGACCAGGCGGACACCGGGGCCGCCGATTTCGGCCAGACCGCCCGGATCGTCATCGGCCTTCAGCGGGTGGTCACCGTCGACACCGCGGTCGCCCACCTCGCCGGCGCGCTCGGCAAGCCCACCTGGGTGCTGCTCTCGCACGATCCCGACTGGCGCTGGGGCTGGGCGGGCGAAACGACGCCCTGGTATCCGACGGTGCGGCTCTTCCGCCAGCAGACGCCGGGTGACTGGCGCCCGGTCCTCGAGGCGGTCAAGACGGAGCTTTCCGCCGCTACTCGCTGATGCTGACGATCGCGCCGTCCAGCTCGGCGGGCGAGGGCAGCTCGAAGATCCCCTCCACGAACTCGAACATCTCCGGCGTCACCTCGATGGCGAAGTTCTCGCCGCGCACGGTGTTGCGCTCGGCCACCCGCGCCCGGCGGGTCTCCACCGGGGCGTCCACGTAGTGGAACTGCAGCGGCAGCTCGGCGCCCTCGGCGATCTCCTTCACCCGCGCCCGGTCGGCGCGGCGCATCAGGCCGATGTCCATGATCACCGAGGTGCCGGTGGCCAGCACGCCCGCGGCCACCGACCAGATCTGCGCCTCGCAGCGCTGCACCCGCTCCATCATCCACTCGAACTCGATCGGGTTGGGGATGTCCGGGCCGAACAGCCGGGCCATCCATTCGTCGAGGATGAACACCACCGCCCGTTCGCGGCGGGCGAAGGCGTTGGCGTAGGTCGTCTTGCCGGCGCCCGAAGGGCCGAAGATCACGTGCAGCGTTGCGGTCATGAGCCCGCTTAGCGCGCCTTCCGCGCGCTAGGCAAACGAAGAAGGCCGCTCCTAGCGGACCGAGAGGCCCCCGTCGATCACCAGCTCGGCCCCCGTGACATAGCGGCTCTCTTCGGAGGCCAGCCACAGCACGCCGTTGGCGATGTCCTCCGGATAGCCCTTCGTGCCCAGCGGCACGGCCATCTGGCTCATGGCGTCGAGGTCCGGCGGCGCGTTGGTCCCGGGCGGGCCGCCCTGCGGGATCACCGTCACCCAGATCGGCGTCTCGATGATGCCCGGGTGGACCGAGTTCACCCGCACGTGGTCCGCCGCGCATTCCATGGCCACGGCCTTGGTGAACAGCCGCACCGCGCCCTTGGTGGCGCAGTAGCCGGCGAGGTTCGGCGCGCCCTTCAGGCCGGCCACCGAGCTCATGTTGATGACGCTGCCGCCGCCGTTCTCGCGCATCAGCGGGATCGAGTGCTTGCAGCCCAGGAACACGCCGTCGACGTTCACCGCCTGCTGGCGCTGGAAGTCGGCGAGGCTCATCTCGAAGACCGAGCCGCCGAGGCCGATGCCCGCGTTGTTGACCAGGATGTCCAGGCGGCCGTGCTCGGCCTTCACCTTGGCGATCACCTCGATCCAAGCCTGCTCGCTGGTGACGTCGTGGTGCAGGTAGCTGGCCTTGCCGCCGGCCTTGGCGATGGCCTCGACCGTCTCGGCGCCCTTGTGGTCCTGCACGTCGGTGACCACCACTACCGCGCCTTCCTGCGCCAGACGCTCGGCGCAGCCGCGGCCGATGCCGCTCGCCCCGCCGGTCACCAGCGCCACCTTGCCCTGCACGCGACCCGCCATCTCGACCTCCCTGATCGTTGTTCAGGAAGGCGTAGCGCAGGCTGCGCGGCCTCGCCAGCGCGACCCGACGTCAAGGTCGGAGATCGTGTGCGGCGCCGATCGTCGAGGTCCGCCTTCGACGTCGATACGAGGGTGATGGGAGGGAAGGGAGTGGCGCAAAGCGATCCCGCGCGCCGCGAGACCCCACCTCGCGCGCCCTGCCTCGCACCGTGAGGCGGCCGCCCTCGCGACGGAGGCGCGGCCGCGGCTCAGGCCGTTACTGCATCCAGCTCGGCGTGCCGGAGCCGGTGTTCATGAACCCATAGACCAACCAGACGGCGAGGATGGCCACGGCCACCACCATCAGGGCTTGGATCAGGGTCTCGAAACGCTGCGCATTGTTGTGCTTGCGGTGGTGATGAACTTCACCGTGGTGCTCGGTAGACATCAGGCTTCCTCGCAATCCTACACGGAGGACCGGGGGGTCCCCCGCCTGACTGCGACAGGCGCCGCAAGGACGCCGTTCCGGCCGCTATCCCCTCCCTGGGGATAAATGGGGCCGCCGGAGCGCACCCTTATCGCCGCCTGTTTTCGTCAGGCGATGATGGGATGGTGCGCCTGGAAAGAACGTCGGTCAATCAATTGCTTGGCTGACGAGATCACAACTTTCGCGAGTGGGTCGGCGGCGCCACGCGCCGCTCAGGCCGCCACGCCGAACAGCGCGCCGACGCCCGCGGTGGCCGCCATGGCGAGCGCGCCCCAGAAGGTCACTCGCGCCACCGCCTTGCCCATGCTGGCGCCACCCGTGCGTGCGCCGATCGCGCCCAGCAGGGCCAGGAACAGGATCGAGGCGATCGAAACCGCCGGCACGATCAGGGCCCTCGGCGCGAGCATCGCCGCCGCCAGCGGCAGGGCCGCGCCGGCCGAGAAGGTGAGGGCGGAGGTGAAGGCCGCCTGGATCGGCCGCGCCTGGGTGATCTCGGAAATGCCCAGCTCGTCGCGGGCGTGGGCGCCCAGGGCGTCCTTGGCCATCAGCTGGTCGGCGACCTTGCGGGCCAGCTCCAGCTCGACGCCGCGCGCCACATAGAGACCCGCCAGCTCCTCGCGCTCGAACGCCGGCTGGCTGGCGAGCTCGGCCTTCTCCCGGGCGAGGTCGGCGTTCTCGGTGTCGGCCTGGCTGGAGACCGAGACATATTCCCCCGCCGCCATGGAGAAGGCGCCGGCCACCAGGCCCGCCACCCCGGCCAGCAGGATCTCGCTGCGTCCCTGGGCGGCGGCGGCCACGCCGACCACCAGGCTGGCGGTGGAGACGATGCCGTCGTTGGCCCCCAGCACCGCGGCGCGCAGCCAGCCGATGCGGTGGACGACGTGCCGTTCCAGATGTCGTGGAGCCATGGGCCTGCCTCGCGATTCAGACTGATAGGCAAGCGCAACATGCCCAGGAAGCAAAGCCTAGAGGGTGTGGCCAAGCCTCGCCTTGATCCAGCGCAAGGCCCCGGGCCGAGCTTCACCCTATGCAGACGGGCGGGTGGCGCCTTCGCAGCAGAGACTGAAGCCGATCATGAATCCGTCCGCATCCGAGCCCCGCAGCGTCCGTGTCTGGGACCTGCCCACGCGTCTGTTCCATTGGCTGCTGGTCGCCGCCATCGCGGTGGCGTTCCTCTCATCTGAAGACGACAGCGCGCTCTCGGCCTGGCACCAGACCGCCGGCTGGATCGCCGCGGCCCTGATCGCCTTCCGTCTGGTCTGGGGACTCGTTGGCGGCGAGCACGCCCGCTTCACGGACTTTCTCAGGCCCACGCGCATCGCCGAGCACCTCAAGGGCCTGGCCGGTGGCCGTCGCGAGCCGGAGCTCGGCCACAATCCCCTCGGCGGCATCGCCATCCTCGCGATCCTCGGCCTGGTGGCCGGGACCGTCGCCACCGGCGTCCTGACGCTGCAGGGCGGCGAGGACGAGCTGCACGAGGTGATCGCCTACGGCCTGCTGGCCCTGGTCGGCGTCCATGTGGTGGCGGTGATCGCCATGTCGCTGATCGGCCGCGAGAACCTGGTCCGCGCCATGGTCACCGGCGCCAAGCCCACCGCGCGCCATCCCGGCGCCCGCGACGCCCGGCCCGCCCCGCTGGTCGCGCTGCCGCTGGCCGCCCTGGCCGTGGCCGCCGTCGCCTACGGCGCGACCCGCATTGATCCCAAGGCCTTCACGCCCCACGCCGCCGCCGCCGAAGCCGGCGAGCAGGGCGAGCAGGCGGAGGCCGCAGAGGCCGGCGAACACGAGGACTGACGTTCAGATGCTCCCCCTGAGGGGGAGCGTCGTCAGGCGTAGCTCTGCAGCGGTCGCACCTCGAGCGGGGCCTGAGCCGTCGCCACGATCGCCTGGGCCGCGGCCAGGGCCGCCGCCGAGGTGGTGAAGTAGGGGATCTTCATCATCAGCGCCGTGCGGCGGATGTCGAAGCTGTCGACCAGCGACTGCTTGCCCTCGGTGGTGTTGAAGACGAGCTGCACGTCGCCGTTCTTCATCGCGTCGACGATGTGCGGCCGGCCCTCCAGGACCTTCTTCACCGGCTCGACCTTCAGCCCCTGTTCCTCGAGGTGCTTGGCCGTGCCGCTGGTCGCCAGCACCTTGAACCCGGCCTCGATCAGCAGGCGGGTCGGCTCGACGATCCACGCCTTGTCGGCGTCCTTCACCGAGACGAAGACGCAGCCCGTGCTCGGCAGGAACGTCGACCCGCCGAGCTGGCTCTTGGCGAAGGCCCGCGCGAAGGCCGGCGCGGCGCTCGTCTCGCCCGGCCGGATCCAGTCGAGGCCCATGACCTCGCCGGTGGAGCGCATCTCCGGACCCAGCACCGTGTCGACGCCGGCGAAGCGGGCGAACGGGAACACCGCCTCCTTCACCGCCACGTGGTCGTAGGGCGCGTCCTTCAGGCCGAAGCCCTTCAGCGGCTGGCCGGCCATCACCTTGGCGGCGATGGCGGCGACCGGCTGGCCGATGGTCTTGGCGACGAACGGCACGGTGCGGCTGGCGCGGGGATTGACCTCGAGCACGTAGATCCGCGGGTTGGCGCTCTGCGGCTCCTCGATGGCGAACTGCACGTTCATCAGGCCGCGCACCTCGAGAGCCCGGGCCATGGCCTCGGTCTGGCGCTTCAGCTCGGCGATGGTCTCGGCCTTCAGCGAGAACGGCGGCAGGGAGCAGGCGCTGTCGCCCGAGTGCACGCCGGCCTCCTCGATGTGTTCCATGACGCCGGCCACATAGACGCTCTCGCCGTCGCACAGGGCGTCCACGTCCACCTCGGTGGCGCGCGACAGGTACTGGTCGATCAACACCGGGCTGTCGCCCGACACCTGCACCGCGGTGCGGATGTAGCGGTCGAGCTGCTCGTCGTCGCGGACGATCTCCATGGCCCGGCCGCCGAGCACGTAGGACGGGCGGATGACCACCGGATAGCCGACCTTGTGCGCGGCCGCGAAGGCCTCGTCGGCCGAGCGCGCGATGGCGTTGATCGGCTGGGCGATCTTCAGCCGCTGCAGCAGCTGCTGGAAGCGCTCGCGGTCCTCGGCCAGGTCGATGGCGTCGGGCGAGGTGCCGAGGATCGGCACGCCGGCGTCCTCCAGCGCCTTGGCGAGCTTCAGCGGCGTCTGGCCGCCGAACTGGACGATCACGCCCAGGAGCTCACCGCGGCTCTGCTCAACCTTGATCAGTTCCAGCACGTCCTCGGCCGTCAGCGGCTCGAAGTACAGGCGGTCGGAGGTGTCGTAGTCGGTGGAGACGGTCTCGGGGTTGCAGTTGACCATGATCGACTCGACGCCGATCTCGTCGAGCGCGAAGGCCGCGTGGCAGCAGCAGTAGTCGAACTCGATGCCCTGGCCGATGCGGTTCGGGCCGCCGCCGAGGATGATCGCCTTCTTGCGGTCCGAGGGCTCGCTCTCGTCGTCCGGACGCTGGCCCAGCGCGCCGGTCTCGTAGGTCGAGTACATGTAGGGCGTATCGGCCCGGAACTCGCCGGCGCAGGTGTCGATGCGCTTGAACACCGGCCGCACGCCCAGCGCCCGGCGCTGCTCGCGCACCTCGTTCTCGGTGGTGTGGGTCAGCTTGGCTAGGCGCGCGTCGGAGAAGCCCATGGCCTTCAGACGGCGGAAGCCCTGCGCGTCGTGCGGCAGGCCCTGGGCGAGGATCTTGGCCTCCTCCTTCACCAGGGTCTCGATCTGGCGCAGGAACCAGGGCTCGTAGGAACAGGCGGCCTGGATCTCGTCGCAGGTGAGGCCGGTGCGGAAGGCCTGGGCGATCACCCGCAGCCGGTCCGGCGTCGGCTTGGCGAGTTCGCGCAGCACCGCGGCGTGGCCCATCTCCGGATCGCCGGCGTTCTCGATGGCCACCTCGTCCAGGCCGGTGAGGCCGGTCTCGAGGCCGCGCAGCGCCTTCTGCAGGCTCTCGGCGAAGGTGCGGCCGATGGCCATGACCTCGCCCACCGACTTCATCGAGGTGGAGAGCAGGGGCTCCGCGCCCGGGTACTTCTCGAACGCGAAGCGCGGGATCTTGGTGACCACATAGTCGATCGAGGGCTCGAACGAGGCCGGCGTCGCGCCGGTGATGTCGTTCATCAGCTCGTCGAGGGTGTAGCCGACCGCCAGTCGGGCGGCGACCTTGGCGATCGGGAAGCCGGTGGCCTTGGACGCCAGGGCCGAGGACCGCGACACCCGCGGGTTCATCTCGATGACCACCATGCGCCCGTCCGCCGGGTTCACCGCGAACTGCACGTTGGAGCCGCCGGTCTCGACGCCGATCTCGCGCAGCACCGCGATCGAGGCGGTGCGCATGCGCTGGTATTCCTTGTCGGTCAGCGTCAGGGCCGGGGCGACGGTGATCGAGTCGCCGGTGTGGACGCCCATCGGGTCCACGTTCTCGATCGAGCAGACGATGATGCAGTTGTCCGCCTTGTCGCGGACGACCTCCATCTCGTACTCCTTCCAGCCGAGTACGCTCTCCTCGATGAGCACCTCGGTGGTGGGGGAGAGGTCAAGGCCGCGCTCGACGATCTCGCGGAACTCCTCGACGTTGTAGGCGATGCCGCCGCCGGTGCCGGCGAGGGTGAACGAGGGGCGGATGATCGCCGGCAGGCCGACGAACTCCAGGCCCTCCAGCGCCTCTTCCATGGTGTGGGCGGCCTTGGACTTGGGGCTCTCCAGCCCGAGCTCGTCCATGGCGTTGCGGAATTTCTCGCGGTCCTCCGCCTTGTCGATCACCTCGGCCTTGGCGCCGATCATCTCGACCCCGAACTTCTCGAGCACGCCCATGCGCTCCAGGGCGAGGGCGGTGTTCAGCGCCGTCTGGCCGCCCATGGTCGGCAAGAGGGCGTCGGGCCGCTCCTTCTCGATGATCTTGGCCACCATCTCGGGCGTGATCGGCTCGATGTAGGTGGCGTCAGCGACGTTCGGATCGGTCATGATCGTCGCCGGGTTCGAATTGACCAGGATGATCCGGTAGCCCTCGGCGCGCAGCGCCTTGCAGGCCTGGACGCCGGAGTAGTCGAACTCGCACGCCTGGCCGATCACGATCGGGCCGGCGCCGATGATCAGGATCGAGGAAATGTCGGTGCGTTTGGGCATCTCGTCTCGCGCGCAAGGGCGGCCGCGCGGATCCGCGCGCCGACTCCGTCTGGAACTGCAGGTTAAGGCGTCCCCTTAGAGGCCGCATCCCCGGGGCGCAAGCGGCGAGATCGCTGCTCTGCAGAATCCCTCCGCAATCGCGGGCTCTAGCGGCTGCGAAGTCCCTGGCACATGCGCTCGAACGCGGGCTCGAGCAGCTTGCGGAGCGCCGGCTCGGCGCCGACCTCGTCGAGGGCGATCTTCATGCAGGCCAGCCACTGGGAGGCCGCCTCGGCCCCGATCGGAAACGGGGCGTGGGCGCTCATCACGCACGGCCGGCCCGGATGGCGCGCCGAATAGACCGGCGGCCCGCCCGTCCAGCCGATCAGGAAGTCCGCCAGCCGCGCCTTCATCGGCGTCAGGTCCGCCCCGTGCATCGCCCGCAGCGCCGCCAGCGAGGGCTCGCGCTCCATGGCGTCGTAGAACGCCTCGGCCAGGGCGCGCACGCCGACTTCCTCGCCCAGGGCCTGGTAGGGCGTGATCGGCTTGGGCGCGGTGTCGGCGGCTTGGCTCATAGCCCGTCCCCTAGGCGCGGAGCCGTCCGCGACTTTTGATCTGGATCAAATTCCGGGCCGGTCAAAACCCGCGTGAACCGGCAACCAAATCGCGGCCCAGCCATATTGTTAGGGAACGGCGCCCGCGGGCGTCCCGGCGCCAGCTTCCAGGAGCACTTTCAGTCTCATGTCCCTCATCGAAAAGATCCCGTTCCTCAGCGACGAAGAGGTCATCAACCTTCTGGCCAACGCCCGCCGGCTGAAGGACGCGGGCGACGACAAGCAGCGCGCCGCCGCCACCGATCTCATCCCCGCCCTGGAAGGCGCCGCCGCCGAGCGCCGCGCCCTGCGTATGGCGGCCGCCCAGGCCAAACGCGCCGCGCGCCGTCCCCGCCCCAAGGCCGCCGCCTAAAAGGGCTACCTAGCCACTCCGACACGCTTGAGGCAGGCTCGGGTCCATGATCCGAGCCCTGCTTCTCGCCGCCGCCGTCGCGGCGCCCGCGCCCGTCACCACGCCGCTCAAGAGCCTCGAGGCCACCGCCGCCGGCCAACCGATCACGCCGCCGCCCGGCCCCGTCGAGGTGAAGGTCTCGCAGACCGACATACCCGCGGGCGGCCAGATCCCACCGCACAAGCATCCGTGGCCGCGCTACGTCTATGTCATCTCGGGCCGCATCCAGGTGGACAACCTCGTCACCGGCCAGTCCTACGAGCTGAAGGCCGGCGACGCCTCCATCGACCCCGTCGACCAATGGCACCAGGCCCGCGCCCTCGACGGCGCCCCCGCCCGGCTCATCGCCATCGACCAAGTCCCCCCAGGCGCGACCAATCTCATCCGCAAGGCGCCGTGACAGAGTTCTTGTATTGTTCTGGTTCTCGCGAGCGGCTAGGCTCGCAAAGATGGACCACGGAACACACGGAACCCGCGGAACTCTCGTCCTTGAGGATGAGACGTTCGCCGTCAGAGGTGCGGCGTTCGAGGTTTATCGCACCTTGCGCGACGGTTTCCTTGAGGCAGTCTATCAGGAATGTCTCGGCCTCGAGCTCGCGTCCCGAAGTCTGCCATTCGTCGCTACGCCGAGGCTGCGCCTCACGTACAAAGGCCAACAGCTTACCGCGGCCTACGTCCCGGACTTCGTCTGCTTCGACCGGCTGATTGTTGAACTGAAGGCGGTACGCGCAATCGCGCCCGAGCATCGGGCGCAAGTCATCAACTACCTCAAGCTGACGGGCTTCTCAGTGGGCTTGTTGATGAACTTCGGCGCGCCCGGAGGCGTGCAGATCGAGCGCTTCGCGCTCTGACCAAGTTCCGTGTTTTCGGTGGGTTCCGTGGTTTCCTAAATCCCTATCCCTTCGCCCCATCCATGTAGCCGGCGAAGCGTTCGAAGAGGTAGAGGCTGTCGGTCGGGCCGGGCGAGGCTTCGGGGTGGTGCTGGACGCTGAACACCGGCCGATCCTTCAAGGCGATGCCGGCGTTGGTGCCGTCGAACAGCGACACGTGGGTCTCCACCACCGGCGACGGCAGGCTGTCGCGGTCGACGGTGAAGCCGTGGTTCATGGAGACGATCTCCACCTTGCCGGTGGTCAGGTCCTTCACCGGGTGGTTCGCCCCGTGGTGGCCCTGCTCCATCTTCACCGTTCTGGCCCCCAGGGCCAGGGACAGCATCTGGTGGCCGAGGCAGATGCCGAACACCGGCGTGCCGCTTTCGACCAGCTTCTGGATCTGCGGCACGGCGTATTCGCCGGTCGCGGCCGGGTCGCCCGGACCGTTCGACAGCAGCACTCCGTCCGGCTTGCGGGCCAGGATGTCCTCGGCGCTGGTGTTGGCCGGCACCACGGTCGCCCGCGCCCCGACGCTGGTCAGGGCCCGCAGGATGTTGCGCTTCACGCCGTAGTCGACGACCACCACCTCGTACTTGGGCTTGGGCTGCGGCTTCACATAGCCTTCGCCCCAGGCCCACAGGCCCTCTTCCCAGACGAACGGCTGCAGGCAGGAGGCGTCCTTGGCGAGGTCGAGGCCGACGAGGCCGGTCCAAGCCTTGGCCTTGGCCACCAGGGCGTCGAGGTCGAACTCGCCCTTCGGATTGTGGGCGATCACCCCGTGCGGCATGCCGCGCTCACGGATCGCGCGGGTGAGGGCCCGGGTGTCGACGCCGGCCAAGCCGATGACGCCGCGGCGCTCCATCCAGGTCTCGAGGTCGGCGTCGGAGCGCCAGTTGGCCGGCCGGGTCGGCACGTCGCGGAAGATCGCGCCGCGCGCCGCCGTGGTCGCCGAGCCGGAGATCTGCTCGAGGTCCTCGACGTTCGTCCCGACGTTGCCGACGTGCGGGAAGGTGAAGGTGACGATCTGGGCCATGTAGGAGGGATCGGTCAGGATCTCCTGATAGCCCGACATGGCGGTATTGAAGCAGACCTCGCCGACCGCATCGCCCACCGCGCCGACGCCGACGCCCTGCAGGATGGTCCCGTCGGCCAGCGCCAGCACGCCGGTCACCCCAGGCAACAGATCGCGGCTCATGGGCGTGACTCCTTTTAGGGCTGACGGTGCGATGCTCGCAAAAAGGCGGGCCGAGGAGAACCCCCGCCCGCCGTGCAAACGGCCGCGTACCTAATGAGTCCCACCCCCCGGGTCAATGCGACAAGCGTGAAGAAACCACGGAACGCACGGAACACACCGAATAGGGGCTGGGCGAGCGCCAGCGAGCGATCCATTGTCCGCGCCCGACGGAGGTCGCGCCTGCGCCGCCGCTGGTAAGGCTTTCCGTGTGTTCCGTGAGTTCCGTGGTTCAAATCAAAGTAGGGCAGGGGAGGCCGCCATGACCAGCTACATCGATCCCGACCGCCAGGCGTGGGAGGCCTTCAAGGGGCTGCCGAAGGATCAGCCGATCCAGATGCTCAACCTGATCAAGCTGAAGCCGAAGGCGGACTATCCGCCGGGCCATCCCGATCACGGCAAGCACCTCACCGGCCTCGACGCCTACCGCGCCTACGGCCGCACCTCGGCGGCGGTGTTCAAGCGCGTCGGCGGCCATCAGGTCTGGGCCGGCAAGCCCCAGGTCATGGTGACCGGCCCGCAGGACGCCGAGCAGTGGGACCTGGCCTTCATTGCCCAGTACCCCTCCACCGCCGCCTTCATGGAGATGGTCCGCGATCCGGACTATCGCGAGCACGTCAAGCATCGCACGGCCGCGGTGGCCGATTCCCGCCTTCTGTGCCTGGGTCTCGTCACGCCGGGCGAGGGCTTCGGCGAATAGGCCGGAATGGAGGGGCGGATGTCATTCCGCCCGTCCGCCGCCGCTGGCAGGGTTCCGCTGGAAGGAGTCCCCGCCATGCTCGCCCTGCGCCCCAACTGCGAATGCTGCGACGCCGACCTGCCGCCCGATAGCCGCGCGGCGCGCATCTGCACCTTCGAGTGCACCTTCTGCGCCGATTGCGCCGACACGCGCCTGAACGGGACGTGCCCAAACTGCGGCGGCGACCTGGTCCAACGGCCGATCCGCCCGCCGGCCATGCTGGCCAGGCATCCCGCTTCCACCGAGCGAGTGCTGAAGCCCCACCAGGCCTGCGCCGCCTAGATCGGCGCCTCAGGCGGCGGGGCCACGGCGGCCTGCACGGCGGCGATCACCTCCTCGACCTTCAGCGGCTTGCCCAGGTGGCCGTCCGCGCCGGCCTCGGCGCTGGCCCGCCGATCCGCCGCCGAGGTGTTGGCCGACAGCACGAGGATCGGCGTCCGCGGCCGCGCCGCCTCGCGCTCCTCCGCGCGGATGGCGCGGATTGCGGAGAGCCCGTCCATGACCGGCATCCGCAGGTCCATCAGGATCGCATCGAAGTCCGCGGCCCGCCACGCCTCCACCGCCGCCGCCCCGTCCTCCACCGTCACCACATGCACGCCGGCGGCCGCAAGCATCAGTTCGATGACCTTGCGGTTGGTCGGGTTGTCGTCGGCCGCGAGGATGCGCAGCTCCGGCGCCGCGGCGTGCGTGGCGCTCTGGACGTCGCGCGCCCGCCCCTCGGCCGCGAGCTCGGCGTCTCGATAGTCCAGGAGACCCGTTACCAGCCGGTCGAGCTGCGCCGCCGAGGCGCGGATGTCGGCCACCAGCTCGTTCTGCCGCGCGTCCAGGGCCGTCGCCTCCAGCGCCTGGGCGAGCCCCAGCACGCCGTTCAGCGGTGTCCGCAGCTCGTGGCTCATGTCCGCCAGGAATTCGGCCTTGGCGCGGTTGGCCGCCTCGGCGTGGGCCAGGGCCTGCTCCAGCGCCTGGGCCTGACGCTTCATCTGGGTGATGTCGACCCGCAGGCCGATGATGCCGCCTTCGCGGGTCCGCCGGTCCTCGATCAGCAGCCAGCGGCCGTCCGCCACCTGTTGCTCGTGGCGCTCGCCGGTGGCCTGCACCAGCTTGGCGGCCCGGTCGGCCAGCCATTCCTCCTCGCGCCCGACGGCGTCGGGATAATCGCCGCGGCGCACCCCCTCGCGCAGGGTCTCCACCAACGGCAGGCCGGGGCGGAAGAGGTCGGCCGAGCGGTGGTAGATCTCGGCGTAGCGCTGGTTCCAGAGGATGTAGCGGCCCTCGGCGTCCAGGAACACGACGCCCTCGGGGATCGCCTCGATGGCGTCGCGCAAGCGGTCGCGCGCGATCCGCGCCTCGTGCTCGGCGTCGAGCAGCGCCGCGCGGGCCAGCCGCCGCACGAGTCGCCGCCAGCCGGCGCGCAGGCCGCCAAGAAATCCTCCCCCGATCATGGGACCCATCCTTCCCGCGGATTCGCGGGCGAAAGGTGAAGCCCGGCTCGAGGGCTGCAACTCAGGGTCGGGCGCCGCCCGAATGGGCGCCCGCGCCGGTGCTCTGACTTCGAACGCGGCGGGATCGTGTTATGAGCCCGCACATGCGCATCACCACGGTCGGCTTGGACGCCGACGACACGCTCTGGCACAACTAAGTCAACGCTGGCGGATCGCGTTGTTTATATTGAGCATTTCAGACAAGGAGGTCCGCAGAAAACCGCGCAAAACCCGTGAACGGGGCGGGAACACGCCGCAACTTGCGCTTCACTTGCGCTGTGCGCGCTCCATGGCCTCCAGCACGTCGTCGGGGGCGAGCTTGGCATAGCGCTCCGTCGTGGAGGCGACCGTCTGGCCCAGGGCCTTGCCGACCGTGAAGATCGGCACCCTGCGCTGCACCGCCCACGACGCGAACGTGTGCCTGAGGATGTGGGGACTGAAGTCCTTAATTCCGGCGGCCTCTGCATGGGTGATGCAGGCCTTCGCCACGCGGTCGATCTTCTCGCCGGCCCAGCTCACAACATAGCGCGAGCGGCTGTGCTTCTTGGCGTGCAACAGCATCCGGCGGACCTTGCGCGTCATGGGAGCCACTGTCCGCCGCTTCTTTGTCTGCGGGCGGCCGGGGACGCGGAAGTCGATCAGCCCGGTTTCGAAGTTCACCCGATCCCACGTCAGATCCAGGATCGCGCCGGTTCTGGCGCCGGTGTAGAGCGCAAGCCTCGTGAACAGCCTGACGTGCGCCTGGCGCTTGCCCCGCATCCGCCAGAGCAGGCGGGCGACCTCGCCGCGTGTCAGCCAGCGCTCGCGCGGCGGTGCAGGGGTCATGGAGAGGATTGGCGGACAGTGCGCCAGCTTCTTGCGCTTCACGGCTCGCTTGAGCGCTGCCGAGAGCACAGAGAGGTCGCGGCGGATGCTTTCATCGCCGGCCTTCAGGCCGCGGCGGTGATCGCGGTACGCCTCCTGCATCTCAAGCGTGAGGCCTAGCGCGGACGTGGAGCCGAAGAACGGCTTGAGGTAGCGGATCGCGAGGCTGATGTTGTCGGGGCGCATAACGGTCTTGCCGTGGGCGTCCCAATACCAGTCGAGCAGTTGGGTTACGGTGAGGTCGTCTAGCGGTTCGTCGGCTCCGGCTAGGCGGAACGCTGCAAGGAACGCCTGTGCTTCATCATCGCTTCGTGTCCGCGTCGAGACGCGGTGCGAACGTCCACCCTCGAACCACTGGACGTACCAGTTTGGTGAGGTTCGGATTTTGACGAGAGAGAAGTCTGGCACGCGTTCAGGTACTCATCGAGGTCCCGCTTGCGGTACCTAATGAGGCGTGCGCTCACCTGTAAAGCCGGCAAGCGACCACTGGCCCTCAGGCGGTCCAAGGTGTCTGTGGAGATACCGAGATAATCCGCGGCTTCCTGGCGTGAGATAACGCTGCTCACGGCTTCTCGCCCTCTGGTAGGGGTTGAGGGGGGTTTGCCAGTTCCAGCAGAACGTCGGCGTGGCACGGCTCCCCGGGCCTGCACCAGCAGGCGAGGCTCTTACCGCGAAGGGGCGAGAGGTCAGCGGGATAGCCCGCAGCTTCGCGAAGCTCAGCGTCGCCGAACATGGCGCGGAAGAACCCAACGGCGCCCTCCGCGTCAGGCGCGCATCGCCCGAGCGGCCCGTCAGCCCCAATCGGGAAGGGGTTTCCCCAAGGCGTCGTGCGATCCACCTTCACCGTGTTAGGCGGCATCCGCCAACCCTTCGCGCGGCTCAGTTGGACCCGGAGAGGTCGCTCCCCGTCCCGCTGCGGCTTGACACTGCCGGGTTCAGCTTTCACGTGAGGCCCCATGACCTTAGGCCTCCCCCTTTATGGGGGAGAGGGCGGCTCGGGCGATTACTCGGCAGCGCGCTATGATCGCGATGACCTCGATTGGATGCTCTACGTCCTTGGCGTGTGGGAGCGGGACGGTCACGATCTCCTCCAGCGCCTCAAGGGCTCGGGAGAGGTCGGCTTGGAGGGCGTCTCGCTCTTCTCGAAGCCGCGCATAGGTCTCTTCCGCGATGGCGTTGAGTGCATCCCGCTCGGCTTCTACCGTCTCTAGACGGGAGGCCATGCTTTCGGCGGCATAAGCGAGGTCAGCCAGCGCGTTCCGCTCAGAGCCGAGGAGCCTATTTCCTGCGTCGCCTGATATCGTTCGCGCCTCGCGCAGCAGCTCTTCCAGGTCTAGGGCTTGGGTGGTGTCGGGGGTCATTTAGGGTTCATCCCTGAGGGCGTAGAAAGCTCGGGCTTCGCCCTGCGCACCCGCGAGTCTTCAGCGATCTGGAGATTGGCGACGCGCGCGAAAGCTGTGCTTCCGTCCGACCACTCTATGAGCTGAAAGGCCACGGGCTCGCCGATCACGACGCCGACCACCCGCAGCTCTCGATGCTCGACGAACTGACCGCGCGCAAATCCAGCGGAGTGCAGCCCATCGGGGCGCGCGGCTTCGCGCGCAGCACTCTCGTCACCGGATGAAGACCTATTCTTCCTCTGCTCACCCATGGCTAGTGTTCCCTCTCGATCAGGTCTTCTAGGGTGTGGGGGGAGATCATTGGTCAGCACTCCCGATCTCACCCAGGAGGACGTCGAAGAGCGCTTGAAGACACCGCCAGTGCCCAACTGGAAGCGTCACGGCCAGATAGGCATCCGCGAGCACCGCGCTGGAGAGGCCGTCAGCAATCTCGCCCAACAGCTCGTGAAGTTCACACTCATATAGGCTCAGCGCGATGTCCCGCCTCAGGTCGTCAAGGACTGGCGCGCTGCTGGTGCTTTTGCTCATCGGGCGCGCTCAATAGATTTTCCGCAGCGCACGCAGACGTCGCGGACGTAGGTGGCCGCCTTGGCTGCCTCTATGATCTCGACGAGAGGCCCAACCGCGCCTCGATAATTGCCTGCCCAGTTCGGCGGCTCGCTCTTGTCGTATCGGGGGCTGAACTTGCAGCCTCCGAACCACTTTCCCGCTCGCGGGCAGGTGTTCGTTTTCACTTCCATCTTCTACCCGATTTCGCTATATTGTTCAACAACATCAGATCCATTTCGGCCTTCTCGAAAGGCCGAGAATAGAGCCTCGCAGAACGCGATCACGTCCACGTTGAGCCCTGACCAGAACTTGCTCTGTGCTGGATCGCAGCGGTTCGGCCCAAGCCGGTGATGCCAGGCGCACAAGGGAGCGCTCTTGGCGTCATCCGGCCGCACACCGAGCCGCTTGTTCCACCCTCGCGCGGCGTCCTGCGCCTTTTGGTGGGCGGCTTCGATGTAGGCGTGTTCAGCCGGTGCAGGTCCCAGTATCCGACAGGCGATGCACGGAACCCCGTGAAGCCATGAGAGGTAGTCGTGATCCCGCTCCCGGATGGCGCGCTTGAACCCTCGCTTCGGCAGCTTCACTCCCATCCCGGCAGCTTTCATCCGTTGGGAGATTTCTTCCTTCGCCCGGATACGGCGCAGGACTCGTTCTTCCTTGGAGTTGCGGGTGGTGAGGGTCATCGGACCCGCTCCATGGCGCGGGCGTTGGCGTTTTGCGTGCGCCAGATCTCGATTTTTGCCTCGGCCGCCGCGTAGCGTTGGCGCCACCGGTAAGCGTCCTTGGCGAAGCGCCCGACCTTCTCCAGGTGCTCCTTGTACTCAGGCTGGGAGCGCGCCCAGTTCTCGCGGGCGGCCACGGAGCTTTCGTTGCTCTGGCTCATGAGGTCGGCCAGAACGGACTTCGTGAGCGCGTCCATGTACTCGTGAGCAGCCCGCGCGGCGGCTCCGGTTTCGTCACCGAGGATCGCCAGGGCGTCCTCTACGTCCTTGTCCGAGACGAGCGGCATCAGGCGCAGCCCCCGGCAGGTTTTTGGCCTGCCGAGGTCCCTCTGCGCGCGTGTGAACGGTTATGACGGTGCCGGGGAAAGGCGCGGAGCGTTTCGCGGCAGAACGCGCGTAGCTCCTCCTCATCCCAGAGTGGCGGGGCGCGGTAGGTCATCAGACGACAACCTTCTCCTCATGGACGGTGAAGCCGGGGATTTGCCGCTTGCCGCCGCGCACGTCTGTATCGGCAAGCTGTTGCAGGCACGCCTTGATGGCCTCGGGATGGTGAGCGACGTAGTGCTTGAGGGCGTCGGAGGGGTTGACCAGCTCGGCGCGGAACACGCTCCGCAACGTCACGGCTCGCGTGTCGCCGCTGGCGTTCGGACGCGCCTTCTCGGCCCGCGAGGCTTCCCGCTCGGCGGCCTTCGCGTCTTTCAGCAGCGCCTCGGCTTGCTCACGGCCAGCGAGGTCTTCAAGCGTGGTCTGGCGCATGGCCTCAGCGGCGATGCGAGCCTTTTCCTCGGCCTCCCGGCGCGCAGCCTCGGCGGCCTCGCGCGCGGCGGCTTCCTTGGCTTGCAGCCAAGGCGCCAGCGCCCGCTTGCACGTCGTTACGGCGAGGTCGGCCTTGTCGAGAAGCGGTTTCCACTTCGCCTGTACGGCCTTGGCCGCGTCGTCGTGGGGCTTCTTCTCCTCGGCGCGGGCCTTGTCGGCGTCCTTCGCGGCCTTGCGGATCATCTCCATTAGGCGGGAGACCGCATCGGCCTCGCCATCGGAGTTGATCCCGGCCCCATCAAGGAAGTTTGACGCCTCGGCAAACAGATCCCCGATGTGGGCGGAGAACGCTGCAAAAGCATCATCGGCGGGTGGGGAGTTGTGCCCGATAGGGGCGGCTCCATCAGCCATCGGCTCGCTCCTCAAAGGTCGCCTCGATGCCGGCGATGTGGTCGTTTAGCGCTGCGATCTCAGCGTCTCGACTATCGTCTGAGCGTTCCCGCATCAGCTTGTCGCGGGCGTTGAGGGCGTGCTCGTAGCGCATCGAGGCGATCTCGACGGGGCCACGGCTGCTGCTGTTGTAATGCGTGGTCATCACGAGAATTCCGGCACGTCGTCGGCGCTGAGTTCGGCCGCGGGAGCCTGGTCCGGGAGCTTGGCTAGAAGGTCGGCGAACTTCTCGCCGAGGGCATCAAAGCGCGCCTTCGGGAGCGCCTTGATCTCCTTCTCGCGGAACTTGTTCCACGCGTGGAGCGCGGCCTGCGTCTTGCAGGCGTCCATCTCGTCATCCAGCTTGCGCCAGTCCACTGACGGATCGACCTTCGCGGGCGGCGTGGGCTCTGGGGCCGGAGAGACATTCCGCACGGCTTCGTCATCGCCGAAACCGTCCAGCGGCACTTCCTCGGCCGGAGTGGTAGAGAGGCCGGCATTCATCATCACGACGACATGAGCGAAGGCCGAGCGACAGGCGCGCGAGATGGCGCGGGTCTGAGCCATGGCGCGGATGGCGTAGTCGGGGCGCTTGGGAAGCTCCTCCTCGTACCAGACCCTCTCGCCGCGCTTCTCACCCCACTTCCATTTGCGGATCGTGCCGCCGTACCAGGTCGGCTCGTCCTCACCCACGAAGCCCTCGGCCTGCGCGATCAGAGCGCCGTCTGACATGCGGCGCACTTCGCCGATGGCGCGCACGCCACCGTCCACGTTCTCAACATCGCGAGCCGAGGCGACACAGCCGTGCGCCACGGCGATGGCCTGCCAGCCCTCAACCTTCACATACTTGCGCTTTTGGATCTCCATGGCGCTGGCGACGACGATCTCCTTGCAGAGGTCGGCCGCATCGGTGGATGCCCGATAGGCTTCGACGTTGTTCGTCGGGGTGATGGGAACGATGGCGTTCATTCGTGGATCTCCGATTGGAGGGCTGCTTCGGTGCAGGTGGTGCAGACCATGAAGCCGGTGCGGCGGGCGGCCTGCTTGTCGAAGGCGTTGTCTGGGAACTGCTCGGCGCACACGTCACAGAACAGCCAGTGAGCCGGCAGACGTTCGCCGCGAGCGCGGGCATAGGCCCAGTCGGCGGCTTGGGTGGTGTGGGAGGGGATGGTCATGGCAGTATCGCCGTAGCCAGAGCTGCCGCCGCGCGCAGGCACGACGGGCACAGCGTCGTGGAGTGGTCGCTGTACTCGGCAGTGAAGCGAACGGCGCGCTCGACCTCCTGATCGCATTCGTCACACCGGAAGAAACTCCATGAGCCGTTGCCGATGATCTGACGCACTTCGGCGGCAGTGGCGGTGCTCGTGTCCAATTCGCGCAGTCGGTCGGTGATCGCCTGCTTCTTCGGGTCCTTCGTGTCGCGATATTGGGCCTCCCATCGGCCCGGCGCGCTGATGATCAGTTCGCGCGAAACGCAGAGCTTCATCATGCCGCCGCCCTTTCCAGGCTCCGGTCGGTCCATATACGGCGCGTTCTGGTGACGGTTTCCTCGGCCTCGATGTAGCAGCCGGGCCACCACTTGCTGTTCTTGCGGGCCCAGGCGATGGCTTCGCCGTGGGTCTGGAACTTCGGGGCTCCAGCGATAGGAGCGCCGTAAGCGGTCTTGGCGATGTATTCAGTCATTGAGGTTCTCCTGACTGAGTAGAAAAGAGGCGCTCCCCGCTAAGCTGCGGCTTGGCGCTACCGAGTTGTTCTTGGGACGTGAGGAACTATTCTTCATTTCCCCCTCCCGTAGTGGAGAGGGCGGCGCGGCCGGCGGGGGTGGTTCTCCGGTTCCACCGCTCCTCGACCTCGGCGATGACGGTCTCGCGGTCCTCGCCTCGCCGGTCGGCGTAGCACTCCATGTGCTCCGCTGAGCATTCGAGGCAGTAGATCGCGCATCCGCGCTCGACGTTGCCGGTCGAAATGTTCCGGTAGGGGCGCAGCGTGTCGAGTTCGGCCGCGCCGCCGCAGAATGGGCAGGCGAGGAGTAGGGGCGCGCCCGTCATGGCGTGACCTCCCCATTCGTGATGAAGCCGTGCCAGCCGGGGCACCCCCGCGCTGTGCGGGTGCACTTGCCCTCGTCGGCGATGCTCGGGGTGATCGTCATCTGGTCCCACGCTGGCGGCAGGACGTTGGTCACGTGCGCGCCGTTACGCGGCTCACCGCCGACGACAAGCCACACGCTCACGCGCCCCTTGCGGCATAGCGGGCAGAGGAAGTTCATCGCGCCGTCGCAGCCGGGCGGAACGTCGCTGGCGTGAGGGTCGAGCGCTGTCAGCTTCACGCTCACGGCTTCTCCTCCGTGGTGGAGAGGGCAGCGCGGGCACGGCGAAGCATCCCGAAGGTCACGGCCATGTCGCCGCCTTCGCCACCGTCAACCGCTTCATCGTCTTCGTCGCCGTCGTCTGGGACACCGAAGTCGGCTTCGCAGGCGCTGAGCAGTTCCTCCAGCGCCTCCCGCAGCTTCTCCACGCGGGCTTCGGCGGCTTGGGCGCGGTCTGTGGCGACATCAAGCCGGTCGGCCAATTCGTTGCCCGCTTCACGCTCCGTGACGGGCCACATGGGGCCGCACCCGTTGGGGCAGTCCTCTGGCCCGTTCTTGGCGGATACCGAGCCGTCGTGAGCGTTTAGGACGGAAGAGACCAGCCGCAGGCCGCACTTTGCGCAGCGGCGAAGGCCGGGCACGAAGACCTTGCGCGCCAGCTCTTCCCTCTCACCCTGTAGGCGGCGGAGGGCGGAGGCGGCTTTGGCGCAAGCGATCTCGTATCGCGACGAGGACGCAAGAGGGCTGAACGGAACTAGGTTCGTCAGCTCCTCCACTAGTCCAGCATGTTCAGATGGAATGGTCATGCTTCAGCCTTCGCGAGCAGATCGGCCACGACTTCCTTGTCTGGCTTAGCGGTCATCGGAGGTGTCCTTGAGGGCGGCGCGGCCGGCGGCGGTGATGCGGTATGGCCGCTTCTTCATCCGAGGTCGTTCGGCCACGGACGGCGGTGTGTAGGTCTCGGCCAGCCCCAGCTCGGCGAGTTGGGCACAGCTTACTGGCCGGAACCAGTAGCAGCGGTTATTCCCGTCAAACGACGCCAGCTCCCGAAGCGTACCGAGCATCGCCCTCGTCAGCTTCACGCTCACGGCTTCTCCTCCAGGGCAGGGCGGCCATCGGTCGGGCGGCTGGCGTCGGATGCTTTGAGGATCGCGCGAGCGGCCTCATCCAGCGTGCTGGCCTCGAAGTCATAGCCACCGCCGCCGCCGGGGTTTCGCACCCACTCGACCCGCACGTGAGTGCGAATGGCGCGCTTGATCGCCTCGGCCCCGCAGAGGGGTGTCGCAGACGGATAGGCCCCAAAGTGCAGGCGCGCGCCGGAAAGAGTCCTGAACGTCTCGCCGCAGTGGAAACACGTCCAACCGTGAGGGGGCGCGTTGTAGGTTTCAGCGTCGACGGTCAGACCCCGAACGTGCGCCTCGATGTCGGCGCGTTGATCGTCGGTGAGGGACGCCCAACCAGCGCGTGGAAAGTCGCTGACCCCGCTCACGGCTTCTCCTCCGTGGTGGAGAGGGGGTCGTGAGCCGCGTCGCGCTGCCAGCCGTTGCTGTTGTCGCGAATGTTCTCCAGAGCCGTTCTCAGCTCCCGCCGCTCAGCGAGGAGGGCGGCGGCTTGCTGGGCGTAGTGATCATGCGCCTGACCGAGCAGCGACCGGATGTAATCCTGCCACCACCCGACGTCACCGCCGCCGAAGTCGTTCAGCAGACCAGCGTCGAACGCGTCCAGCACCGTTTCCCGCTCAGCCATGGGAGGCTCCCGTGGCTTTGGCGATGGCGGCGTTCGCGCGCGCCTCTACGGCCTCGATGGATTGGGCCGGATCGGGGTCGCGGCGGTGAGTTAGGAGCGCTATCAGCGCCTCCAGCAGATCGGGGGCCGCAGCGTAGAGAACGGCGTCCTTGTAGCGGCGGACCTCGGCCAGCGTGGTCATGGTCCCGTCTGGATTGTCCACGTACACGCAGGCGACGAAGCCCTCGTAGAGGGAGGGGCCGACCTGATGGCGTCCCGGCGTGAAGGCCCCAGATCGCGCTCCCGTCGAAGTCGTCGCGGGGCTATCGGGGCCCTGCGCCGCACGGCTGGCTCCGGGCTGAACCCCTTCTTCCCGTTCCATCTCTCGTTCCTCTTGTTCGATGAGGGGCATCAGGCGACCTCCTTCCGGAAGATGCAGGCCCGCGGAATGAAGTCGGAGAACGCAGCCTCGGCGGCGGCGTAGAGGTCGTTGAAAGCCCTCCTCGCTCCGTTCACCTCGTAGATGTCGAGGAGCTGGTGGGCCTGGCGTTCATCGAGCCAGCAAGGACCGCTGTCCGTGGACATCAGGACGCGCTCTTGCTCTGCGTGGAAGGCGGTCATTGGGGAGCACCAGCAAGGCCACAGTAGCCCTCGGTGCGCTCGAACTCTCGCCCACGCTCGGCATAGACGGCCTGCGTCGCGGTTGCGAAGTTGGGCTTTCCAGACGCCTTCATGTGCGCCTGCACCGCGTCAAGAAACGCGGCGGTTCGCTTGGCCTCGCTCCACCGCCACGCCATGCAGGCAGAGGCGATGCACTTGGAGGTTATGCAGGCGCCTCCGTCGCGGTCGCGATTGAACCCGCCGGGGTCTTCCCAGCCAGCCGGACGCGCGTGCGGACACCACTTCGTCTTGGCTTCTTCCTGGGTCATCACCGATCCTCTCCGAACCGATCCTTGTTGCTCGTCACGAGCGCGATGCTGTCTGCGAGCCCATCCAGAGGGCCTGAGTAGGTCCCTGGCGGGTTGGGGCAGGCCTTGCGGAAGGCGGCGTCGATCCGCGCCATCTCGCGCTCGAACTCCAGCTCCGGAGAGCGGAACACCGGCCGGCTCTGTTGGCTGTCGTAGGGCATGGGCTTAGGCCGTCTCGGCTTCAGCGTTGACGGGACCGAATACGCCGTTCGCGCGCAGCTCGTCGGTGATGTCGCGCAGCACCTTGAGGCGGGAGACGCGGTACTTGCCGTCCGTCCCATGCGGAATGCAGGCGATGTCCTTCGCGGTGTGTTCGATCAAGAGGATGCGCTGGCCCTCGGACCATTCGCGCAGGACCCACGGCAGGTCGGCCACGTTCAGACCCGCGCCGCAGTGGTTGCTGGGGTCTCGGTCGCAGTCGGTCTCTTCCACCACCTTGCCGATGGGGTAGGAGACCCGCTTGTGGTGGATGGGGCTTTGGCCGTCAGCCGTCACCAGTTTGAAGGCTTGGATCTTCCCGCGAAGGTACGGCAGTGCGGCCAGCGCCGTCGTCTTTTCAGGAATATGATTGTTGGCCCCGGACAGGTTGGCCCCGGACAGCTTGGCCCCGGACAGGTTGGCCCTGGACAGGTTGGCCCTGGACAGGTCGGCCCCGGACAGGTTGGCCATGGACAGGTTGGCCCCGGACAGGTTGGCCCCGGACAGCTTGGCCCCGGACAGGTTGGCCCCGGACAGCTTGGCCCCGGACAGGTTGGCCCCGTACAGGTTGGCCCCGGACAGGTTGGCCCCGTACAGGTCGGCCCCGGACAGGTTGGCCCTGGACAGGTCGGCCCCGGACAGGTCGGCCCCGTACAGGTTGGCCCCGGACAGCTTGGCCCCGTACAGGTCGGCCCTGGACAGGTTGGCCCTGGACAGGTTGGCCCCGGACAGGTCGGCCCCGGACAGGTTGGCCCCGGACTTCACCGCAGCGCGCACGGCGAGCCCAAGCTTCACGGGCGGAGACGCCAGCGGATCACATTCAATCTGAACCGTGATGTCGCCCTTGAAGGCCCAAGCCGCTAAGCGGCGGATGGTGAAGCTTTCGCCCATCGGTCTGTCCCCTTGGGGCTCGTTGTCGATGGGGAGACGTTACCGATGGTAATGCGCCTTGGCAATAGGAAATTCGGAAAAGTAACGCGCTGCGTCGCGGTAACGCAGCGCTCGCGCGCGCGATTCCTTGTTATGGGAAGGGGGCTAGCCGGCCTTCAGCAGGCGAACGATGGCGTCGGCAACAGCGGCCTTACGGTCCTCGGTGGCCTCGTCGTAGGCCTCAAGGATCTTCTCGCGCCGCTCGTCCTCGTCCCGCCAGGGCGCGCCCTCGCCGAGAAGCAGCCATTCCCACCGGACGCCCATGCGCTTGGCGAAGTGCATGGCGTGCTGGTGATCTAGCGGCGTGTGCTTGGAGCTGTCCGGCTCGCGCTCATAGGCGCGGTAGGTGTTGACGTTCACGCCTAGAGAGGCGGCGGCATCCTTGGCCGTCTCCCACTTGCGCTTACGCGCCCACCTGAGGCGACCCCAAGAGCCGACCGCGTTCCGCCAGGTGTCTTCTCTAGCCATGGTCGGAGAGATTACCGAGGGGGACGTTCGCGCGCGGAATGTCGCAAGCGGGACTATTGCCAACAGAAATTACCCCCGGTAATCTGCCGGGGATGGTTAGAACCGCTTCGCAATTCATCGAAGACAAAGGCGTGCAGGCTATCGCCGCGGCGACGAACCGTTCGGTCGGGGCAGTGCGCGTCTGGAAGCACCGCAATCGTTTTCCTCGGGAAGCGTGGCTGGAGCTGTCGGAGGCCTACCCGGAACTGACGCTAGACGTTCTCCGGCATATGCCGACGGGTCGCCAATGATCTACGTCATTCGCGATAGCCTAAGTGGCTATGTGAAGATCGGATACGCCGCCGATCCGTGGCGCCGTCTGGCAAAGATCCAGTCGGACACGCCCGGCGAAGTGCGTCTCGTCGTTTCCGAGGAGGGGGACGAGGAGCGCGAGGCTGAGCTGCACCAGCAGTTCGCCCATTGCCGGACGCGCGGAGAGTGGTTCGCGCCAGATGCGGCGCTTGAGGCCTACATCGCTGCGTCGGCGACCCCCGAAAAGCCGGCCGCCGTGCGCGAGAGCCAAGCCTTCTGGAATGGCCTGACCGACGCCCAGGTGGCGCGGGCTACCGGCTTCCGCAAGCCATACGTGAGTGAGGTTCGCCGGGGCCTCCAGAGGGCGACGCCGCCCAAGGCCATCATCTTTCAGCGAGCGACGGGTGTCAGCGCCATCAAGCTCGTGTTTGGCGACCTTGCGGACGAGGCCGCCTGAATGACTCAGCGCCTCCGCATCACCTCCAGAAACAGCGGCAAGTTCTGCTTGAAGAACGTCAGCGCCTGCCGGCGCGCCCTGTCTCTGGCTGGTCGTTGCGGAAGTGGTCTGAGTTCCAGCACGGTCGCGAGGGATTCCTCGGAGGCCAGCTTCTCGGCCATCATGCGGAGGAATTTGTCGGATCGCTTTCGCGGCGTGCAGGCCAGAAAGCACTCCACACTGACGCGCCAGAGCACGAGGCTTGGATGGGCCTCGGGCAATTCCTCTGAAGCTCTCGCCGACGCTTCGGGCATTACGCGCCACCCCGCTTACTCGTCCCCCTGGGGAATTAGGGCTCGCCTGAAACGGGTACGTCAACACCATTCCGAGCGCGTTAATCTTAACGCTACGGAAGTTGTTCCAAATCAATACAACAGGCGTCAGGAACTCGCGATTCGCGATTACCTGGGGTTTATTGACGTTGTTCCTGAACCGCGGATTGGCGCTGAGCATAGCGCCTCACTCCGCGACACTTTCGCGCGCAACCCCCCCGATCCCTGCGCGCGGGCGGGGCTGGCTCACCTCTCCAGGGGCCAGTCCCGCCATCCGCTCATCGCGGTCTCTCGCCGCATATCTCACCGCCGCGCGCCAGAGGCTGCGCCGCGTCTCCACGTCCTGCGTTCGCATAAGTTCCTGCAAGAGCCTGCGAGCGCACTCAAGTCCGGTCGTCTGTCGATCACCTCCGGTCATTCCGGCCTCCGTTTGAGGAGCCCCTTATGACCCTGACGGCGGACAGCATCATGCACCTCGACGGGCAACTTCTGCCCTTCTCGCGCGACCTGCGGGAGGCGCTGGCGATCTATGCCCGGCGCACCTGGCCGGTGAACACGAGCGGCCACGCAGCGAAAGCGTGGGGCATTCCGAAGACCACGGCGGCGAACCTTCTCAAGGGTCACGCCTCGGACGCGACGGTCACGAAGATCATCCGCGCCGGGGGCTGGGAGCTGGCCCTGCCGGTGATCGGCGCCGTGATCGGCGAACCCGTACACGCGTTCTTCCGCGAACAGATGCGCCAAGCCGCAAGGGAGGCGGAACGTGCCAAGGCACACGAAGAACTCGCCCAGGCCGCCTACCGGCATCTGGCGACTGGCCTTGCTGATCCTGGCGAGGATCGGCGGTCGAGGCGCCGCGCTTGAGCGATGGGCTCTGAAACGCCTCGGCGTTTGGCCTGACTAACCCGGCAGACCGCTCAACAGAAGCGGCGTCGGCATCGAGCTAAGGGGCGAACCCGCGACGCCTTGAAGATCGCGGCGAGGAATGGGGAGGGCGCATGGAAGCGCTCCTGATCGCCTACGGAATTTCCTGCGTCGTCTGGCTGGTGATGGTCGGCGGCATGGTTGGTCGCGCCAACGACGACGACCTTCGGACCGGGCTCCTCGTGACGCCGCTCTCGCCGCTGCTATGGCCGGTCGTGATCGGTGCCCTCCTGTTCGGAGCCTGAGCGATGCTTCGCCGCCTCCTCTCCTTCTGGCGCACCTACACCGCCAAGAAGCGCTCCATCTACTACCAGAACCTCGTCTGCTCTGCGTTCAGGCCTCAGGTCCATGCACACGGACAGTTCGCACTTACTCATGCTCGGCTGGCTGCTGAGATCGGGTGGAGGGGGAAGGGGAAGTGAAGAAGCTTCGCGTCCTTGACCTGTTCTCCGGCATCGGCGGCTTCTCGCTGGGCCTGGAGCGAACCGGCGGCTTCGAGACGGTCGCCTTCTGCGAGATCGAACCCTTCTGCCGGCGCGTGCTGGCGAAGCATTGGCCCGAGGTCCCTTGCTACGATGACGTGCGAACCCTCTCCGCAGAACGCCTTGCTGCCGATGGATTTGCCGTCGATGTCATCTGCGGCGGCTTCCCCTGCCAAGACATCAGCAACGCCAACCCTGACGCCGAGGGCATTGAGGGTGAGCGTTCTGGACTTTGGAGCGAGATCGCCCGACTGGTTCGCGAGCTTCGACCGCGCCTCCTCATCGTGGAGAACGTCGCAGCTCTGCTTGGTCGAGGGCTCGACCGCGTTCTCGGAGACCTGGCCGCGCTCGGGTACGATGCGGAGTGGGACTGCATTCCTGCGTCTGCCGTTGGCGCCCCTCACCAAAGAGATCGCATCTGGATTGTTGCCTACCCCAGAGGCGAGCAACACGAAAGCAAGGGCGATGCGTTCCGGCGGGCGCTCGCCGCGGGACTTCCTGAAGCCTTTGAGCGGAACACCCGCGTTCCGGTTGGGGCTGACGCGCAAGCCGACGCATTCGGTTCCGACGCCCACGGCTTCGGATCACATCGAGCGGGAATCGACCAGCTCGGAAGTCCTCAACTTCGAGACGAACAAGACGGTAACGCTGAGCAGGTGGGTCCGGTTTTGGACGACACCAACGGTGAACGACTCCAAGAACTCGACCTTTCCGCCGTCGCAGATCGAGCGGGCTTCGCTCGTCGGCGAGCTGTTGCGGGAAGGGGAGTCTGGGCAGTTGAACCCGCCTTGGGTCGAGTGGCTGATGGGGTTCCCCACCGGGTGGACCGACTTAAGGCCCTCGGAAACGCAGTCGTCCCGCAAATCCCCGAGCTGATCGGCCGCGCGATCCTGGAAAGCCTCCAAACCCAATCGGAGGCCGCATGACCCACGAGATCCTATCCTCACCCCTGAAGGCCTTGTGTGAGCAGGCTGAGAGGGAGAAGAAGACCCGTCGTCGGCCTGAGCAGGATTTGCAGCTCGCCGTCGCACGCTACATCGACCGGGCCTATCCCGGCCTGATCTGGTGGCACACCCCCAACGCCTCGGGCAACCGCGGCGCGCGCCTTGGCGGCATCCTCAAGGCCATGGGCGTCAAGGCTGGGGTCCCCGACATCGTGATCATCCTGCCGACCGGGCAGGCGGCGTTCATCGAACTCAAGGCCGGCAAGGGCCGCCTCAGCGAACCCCAGGAAGCCTTCCGCGACAAGGTGCGCTCCTTCGCCTGCCTGTGGGCTGAGTGCCGCTCCCTAGTCGAGGTCGAGGGCACGCTTGAGGCCTGGCTTCGCCCGCTCGGCCATCACCCCAAAGCACGGATCGCAGCATGACAAGGGCTGTCTACAAACCGCGCCCGTTGACTGGCGCCGCCGAGCTGGCGGCTCTCCGACAGTTTGTCGAGGAGCGCCGCAGCGTCACCTACATGGCCCGCCGCCTTGAGCGCGGCGAGCCTCGCATCCGCCTGACGCTGGAGGCGATGCTGGGTGGCCCCTACACAGCCGCCCGTGAGCGCGCGGACGATGAGAAACGCAAGGACGCGCTGGTGCAGGAGCCCAACCGGGAGCCCGATCACTTCGGGCACTGCCGCGCCGTTCTGCGGGCAGATGCTCCGGGCAAGCCGGCTGGTGCGGGCTTCCCCGTGCTGACGATCCCAGCTTTTGTGCGGGTGGCAGCATGATCGCCGCTAACGACACGTCCAACGACTTCCTGATGGACATGGCGCCGGACCAGATCCGCGCGCTTATCGCCCGTGCGGCCGGCGTTCTGGCCCATGAGACGAGCACGGACTCCACGGCCCAGACGCTGCGCAATATCGCCTTCGCACTTCAGCGCCAGCGCTTGCCTGCTGCCGAAAGGGTTGAGCGCAAGAAGCTGTGGTTCTGGATGGCGACCGCTCCCGATGCTCCGACCAAGCCTAAAATGCGCGACATCGCGGAGATCGTGGCTGAGGAGAGTGGCGTTCCACTGGAGGAACTGCGTGGCCAGGATCGGCACAAGCGCATCGCCCACGCCCGACAACGGGCCTACGCCCTGATCTACGGGACCGGCCACTTCTCGACGTCGCAGATCGGCGCCTTCTTCGGGGGCCGAGACCACACGACGGTCTTGCATGGCATCCGCGCGCACAAGGCGAGGATGGCCAAGGGCCAGCCCATGGCGGTGGCCAAGTGACACTGCTGGAGACCCTAGACGCGCTGGAGAAGTCTGGCGCCTCGAAAGAGGTGATCCTCGCCGTTGTCCGCGCCTACGCCGAGGCTGATGACGTGCGGCTTGAGGCCCGTAGAGCCAAGGACGCCGCCCGCCAGCGGGCGAAAAGGTCACGCGGTGTCACGCGGTGTCACGCGGACACTGATGGACATGGCGTGACGTCCGCGGACACGGCTCCTCGCGACGCGCACGTAGAAGATACTTCTTCTTCCTCACTACGTTCGGAAGAGGAAGATACCCCCAAGAAACCTACGGTTTCTGCCCCCAAGGGGGCCGCTCGCTCGAAATCGAACAATCGCCGGTCGCGGTTCGTCCCGGATGACTGGAACCCAACCGATGCCGACATGGCCTATGCGGCGAACCTGGGCTTCACCCCCGGCGAGATCGAGCGCGAGCTGGCCAAGTTCCGCCGATACGAGTTCGCCAGGCCCTACTCCCACTGGTCACGAACGCTCCAGAGCTGGCTCGACCGAGCCGCCGAACGCAAGCCCCGAAAAGCCCATGAACGCCCTGACGACAAGTTCGCCCGCCGCCAAGCCAACCACGCTCGCGCCTTCGCCGCATCTGAGCGCGCTGCTGGACCGGGATGGGAACCCTGACGACGCCTGCCAGGAAATCGCCAGCTATCTCGCCCTTCGCGAGGAGTGCCGGGAGATCCTGCCGGCCCTGCGGGAGCAAGCCGAGCGCCGGGCGGACCAGGAAGGCATCCGCGCCGTCGTCGGGCGCCGGTTCGCCACCTACCCGCAGCCCGAGCGAAACGAAGGCGAGTGGGCGGCCTGGTGGCGCGACTACTACGATGCCCTGACCGGGCTTTCCCTCGCCAGCCTGGAGGCCGCGATGCGGGAGTGGATCAAGCGTTCCGACAGCCAATTCCTCCCGAAGCCCGGAGAGCTGCGCGAGCTGGCCCTTCGCACCCCGAGCCGCGCCCTGCAACGCTACCAGCGCGCCCGGCGCGTGGTCGAGCTTTCCTCGCAGACCCAGCAGCGCGAGCGTGTTCAAGCCGACATGGCCCGCCGAGGCACGAACGCCGAGGAGCAGCGCCGCGCCGTCGCGGATATGGCCCGCGGCCTCGCCGGAACCCTGTCCGAGGAAGCCGCCAAGCAGAAGGGCGCCATGCGCCGGCAGACCCTGACCCACGCCAGCCGCTGTGTGCGGCCGGAAGGGGATCTCACACCCGCCCAAGCCGACGTGCTGCGGCGGTGCGGGATCGAGTAACCGCGTACCCCCTGAAACCACATAAGGAAATCGTTATGTTTCGTCTTCCCACGCTCTCCGAGATCATCGCGCTGTTTTGGCAACCCACGAAGGTCGTTCACGCGATCAAGGGCATTGAGACGGCGGCTCAGCGCGCCGAAAGCGTCGTCCAGTTCAACCAGAAGGCCACGGAGCGGCTTTCCGAGGAAGAACAAGAGCTGAAGGCTCGGGCTGAGAAGGTCGCGGCCAAGAGCGCCGATCACCAATACGAGGCCCAGCGAGCGGCCCGTGTCTCCTCCCGCCTGCGCGAGCTGACCGCCTGAGATGGTTGCGGCGCTCGTGATCCTTTGCCTGCTGGCCTTGTGTTGGCCGGGAAATGGCCCGCGGGCGCCTTAGCCGTATCTAATCCAGATCGCAAGGAGCGTGGTGGGAGCGCAGAACGCGTCCCCGCTGCGCTCCCTAAGAGGCCATAAATCCCACCCCCGAGCCCACCAAGGAAACCCCCTGAATGGCCCGACGCAACACCCCGCACGATCCGGCGAAGAGCACGGCCGGCTGTCTCGGCAAGATCGGGTATCAGACCCGCGCTGAGGCGGATGCAGCGAAGCGCCGGGTCATCGAGCGCCGCGGGGAGTCGAACCGGCTGAACACCTACCTTTGCGCGGTCTGCGGCCACTTCCACCTGGGAAGGAACCCCAAGGACCGAACCAAGGAGCTGCGCCGCGTGCCGACCCATCGGGCGGACAGCTACCGCAACCGCTTCGCCCGATACCTCCAACTGCTGGCGGGAGAATAGCCCACTGCCGAGCCCCACGTAAGGAACCCCGACCCGTGACCCGCATCATTCACGGCATCAGTCGAGAGCTTCTGAGAGCCGCCTTCTGCGACTACTTCGGCGTGGCTGACGAGCACGCGGACATCCTGGTTCTGCTCTACGAGCGGCCGGGAACCATGATCCTGACGCGCGACCTGGCCAAGCTTCTCAACTCCCACCGCCCCCCGACAAAGGGCGCCATCCAGGAGCGCATCCGGTTCCTGAGGGAAATCATGGAGGCGGAAAGCCTCGACACCGGCGAGGACGATGAAAGCTCCGGCTACGCCCTGAGCGACATCGGCGTGAACGAGTGCGTCAAGGCGCTGCGAGAGATGGCCGAGGCGCTCATGAAGTGCGGACCTTCCACCATGCTTGCCGGCCGCAACGTCGAGCAGATCCGCCGTAGCGAGACTAGCCATCCACTGAGAGCCGTCGCCGGCCAGCGATAATCCATCGAGAGAGCATCCCATGGACCATCCAACCTACCTCGAACTCTTCCACGAGACGGTAATCAAGGTTCTTCCCGAGGTCGCCATCCGGCAGGGCCGGGGAGACCACGACAGCGCCGCCGACCTCGTGACCGCACTCCGCACGAAGCTGGACGACCTCTGGGCTCAGCGGGTCGTCACGGCTCAGCAGGGGATGAAGCCGTGAGAGCCGAGTCGAAGAAGAGCGACGAAGACCCGCGCATCGCAGCGCTCCGGTTCGAACACGAGCAAGCGCTAGACAGCCTCACTGATGCTCAGGCCACGGCCGTTACCCGCATGGTGATCGCGCACCATCTGCTGGCCAAGCACTCCGACGAGGAGCGCCGCGCCGCCTACGCGCCCATGATGGAAGTACTGTTTGAGCTAGAGGTGGACGGCACGCTTCAAGGCATCTACCCCGGATTTGGTTTTCCGATGGGGGCTGCATGACCAAACCCCCTAAGGCAAAGGTAGGAAGGCCGGTGATCTACGGCCTGACCGATCCGGTGACGGGAGAGCTTCGCTACATCGGCAAGGCCAATGACGCGACGCAGCGTTTTGGAAGTCACCTCCGAGACATGGATCGCCGAAGAACGCCGCTTTACGACTGGATGAAGAAACTGCGCGCTAGTGGCCGCTCACCAGCCCTGGTCATCATCGAAGAATGCGCCGGTGATTGGCGAGAGGCAGAGCGGCGCCTGATATCCGAGGCTAGGGCGCGCGGGGCGCGTTTGTTGAACGTGGCTGACGGCGGGGATGAGCCGTACTGCCCGCCCGAGGTTCGAAGCGAAAACGGTAGGCGGGCGGTGCGGAGGTTTCTTGGCAAGGAGCCCCATGGGCCCGGGAAGCTAACGCGCGAAGATCTTGTCATCGACACGCTGGAATGGATGTTGCGGTTCTGGAGGGAACGAGACCGTCCCACAAGGGCAGCCGGCGTGCTCCTCAAAATGAGACAGTGCTACGCGGCAGATCCGGATGCCTATGGGCGCTGGGCGAATGTCTAAGCGCACGAAGCAGCTAGAGCAGCAGATCTTGGGCCGCCTATCTTTGGGCGAGCCGCTGACCTCGATTTGCCAGGACGTCGGCATTCACTACACGACATGGAGAGAGTGGTGTCGAGGCGACCAAACCCTAGAGATCGCGCACGCGCGCGCGAGGGATTTGGGGTTTGATGCCATAGCAGAGCGGGCGCGGTTAACGGCGCGAGGCAAGGGAGAGGGCGAGGGCGGCGACAGCAGCGGCGACACTCAGCGGGACAAGCTCATCATCGAGACCGACCTCAAGCTGCTCGCGAAGTGGGACCCGAGGCGGTACGGGGATAAAATCACGGCGGAGCACACCGGCCCGGACGGAGGCCCGATCCGCTCTGAGACCCGTCTGGACGTGTCGGCCCTGACAGACGAACAACTCCGTGCCCTCGCTAGCATTCCAGCCCACCGCGGCTGACGTACGGGCGGCTCAATGCGAGCTGGCCCGGCGCAACCTGGCGGACTTCTGCGGCCTCATCGAGATACCCGGCGCTCCGGTCGATGAAGACCCAGATAGCGACACGCTGGCGTTCCGGCCGATTGAGCGCCCGCAGGCGGCGCACCACCAACTGCTGATCGACAAGCTGGAGGCTGTGGAGCGCGGCGATCTCAAGCGCCTGATGGTGTTCATGCCGCCAGGGAGCGCCAAATCGACCTACGCCTCCGTGGTGTTCCCGGTCTGGTTCATGGGCCGCCAGAAGCGGCGCAACGTGATCGTCGCGACCTATGCCTCGGATCTGGCGCGCAAGATCGGCCGGCGGGCGCGCTCGATCCTGAAGCAGCCTGTCTTTCGCGAGGTCTTCGGGACCGGCCTGTCGCCTGAGAGCAGCGCGGCCGACGAGTGGGCGTTGGACAACGAAAACGAGTTCATGGGCGGCGGCATCCTGTCGGGCATCACCGGCAACCGCGCCGACCTGATCGTCATTGATGACCCGATCAAGGGCCGTCAGGAGGCCGACTCCGAGATCATCCGCGAGCGGACCAAGGCCGAGTACCAAGATAGCATCCTGACCCGTCTCAAGCCGGGTGGCCGGGTGGTGCTCATTCAGACCCGCTGGCATTCTGCGGACCTGGCGGGATCTATCCTGCCGCCAGAGTACGACGGCGAGAGCGGCCCGATCCTCTGCCGCGATGGTCAGGTCTGGGAGGTGCTGCGCATCCCGGCCGAGGCCGACCGGCCAGATGACCCGCTCGGCCGCAAGATCGGCCAGATGCTCTGGACGGAATGGTTCACCGCCGATCACTGGGCGCCGTTCCGAGCTGTGGCGCGGACCTGGGCTGCGCTGTTCCAGCAAAGCCCTTCGCCGGGGGAGGGAACCTACTTCTACAAGGCGTGGTTCGACGGCGGCACGGTGGACATTCCGGGGCTCGGGGCGAAGACCTACGAGCGCAGACGCTACCGGCCCGGAGAGCAGCCCAAGCACCTGCGGAAGTACATCACCTCCGACCATGCCCCGACCGATGGGGCCGACAGCGACCCGAACGTGGCGCGAGTGTGGGGCATGGACCCGGACGGCAATCTCTGGCTGCTCGACGGCTTCAACGCCGTGCAGAAGATGGACAAGACCGCTGAAGCCATCATCGGCCTCATCAAGGCGCACGAGCCGTTTGCGTGGTTCCCCGAGGACGACAACAACTACAAGGCGGCCGAGCCGTTCATCGTCCAGCAGATGCGGGCCAAGAACGTCCGCACGCGCATCGAGCCGATCAGCCCGCACGGCGCGAGCAAGGCGACCAAGGCGCAGAGCTTCCAGGGCATGTGCGCGCTCCAGATGGTCTGGATACCCGAGGGACCGATGGGGGACGCTGTGATCGAGGAGTATTCCCGTTTCCCGGCCGGCGCGCACGACGAAGAGGTGGACTGCGGCGCGATCATCGGCCTGGCCATTTCACTGGCCCACCCCGCCATCGTCCCACCCGAGGACAAGCCCCAAGGCGAGGCTAGGGGGATTTCGCAGATGACCTTCAACGAGGCGCTACAGACGCTGAACAAGCCGGCGTCGGAGAGGATTTAGCGCCCGACTGAGCGCCCACTACCCAGAGCCATCCTCATGGCATGTACGCCATCGAATACTTCTGCGGCGCCAAGTTCGGCGGTTGGGTCAGGACCCGGGAGCGGTTCTCCAGCGAGGACGTCGCCGCACAGGAAATCCGCCAGCGCGTGAAGCAGGAGCGCCAGGCCGACATCACGCCGATGCTGAGGCGGGCGGTTGCCGTCTAAGAGCCCCGCGCAACACCGGCTAATGGAGGCGGTCGCCCACGATCCGGCGTTCGCCAAGAAGGCTGGTATCCCGCAGAAGGTCGGCCAGGAGTTCGTCTCCGCAGACGAGGCCAAGAAGCAGGCCCTCGTCAAGGCGGTGAAGGGGCAAGCGTCCCGCTGAGCAACCGCCATGGTCGCCTAGTCTCGCACCATGGCCCAAGCCGCGCCCGACCAACAAGCCGAAGACCCCGCCAAGAAGCTGAAGGACGCCCAGTGCGCCCGAAAGTGGATCGCGGAACTCACGCTGTCGGAGAAGGCCCAGCAGAAGTGGCTTACGAGAGCCCGCAAGATCGTCCAGCGCTACAAGCAGGACAACCGCGCGGACACCGACCAGCGGCGCTTCGCCATGCTGTGGTCGAACACCCAGACCATCCAGCCGGCGGTTTATGCGCGCCCTCCGCAGCCGGTCGTGTCTCGCCGGTTCGGTGACGCTGACCCGGTAGCGCGTGCGGCGTCGGAGATCCTTGAGCGGGCTATCGCCTATTCCATCGACTGCCAGGACTTGGACGGTCGGCTTCGCCAGTGCAGCCTCGATTACGTTCTGGTGGCCCGTGGCCAGACCTGGGAGCGCTACGTCCCGACGCATGGCCCGATGGTCACGCCGGAGATCGAGCTTCAGGTCGTTACCTCGGGGGATGGCGATGAGGACGAGGGCGAGTCCACCGACGACGACCAGCCCGAGCGCCTCTACACCGACGAGAACGGCACGACCTACGACCCGGAACAGGTGAAGTTCCGCGAGGATGGCTCAGCCTACGCCGAGGGCGAGCCCTACGAGCCCGTGGTCTACGAGGAGAGCGTCACCGACTACGTGAACTGGGAGGACTTCGGTCACTCGGTCGCGCGGACGTGGGACGAAGTGGATTACGTCTGGCGCCGCGTCTACCTGAACCGCTCGCAACTCATCGAGCGCTTCGGGGAAGACCTCGGCAAGCGCATCCCGCTGGACTGGGGCGTTCGCAACGCCAAGGGCGACGCCAAGACCGTCGATGACGCCGAGCTTTCCAAGAAGGCCGCCGTCTACGAGATCTGGTGCAAGTCCGAGGAGAAGGTCTACTGGATATCCAAGTCGTTCAGCGAGGCCCCGCTCGACGTCCGCGACGATCCGCTGGAGCTTGACGGCTTCTTCCCGTGCCCGCGCCCCCTGCTGGGAACCACGGGCAATGACAGCACCATCCCGGTCCCCGACTTCGCGCTCTACCAGGACCAGGCGCAGGAGATCGACAAGCTCACCGCCCGCATCGCCCACCTTCAGGACGCCTTGAAGGTTCGGGGCTTCTATGCCGGCGACCAGAAGAACAACCTCAACAACCTGCTGAACTCCGACAGCAACATGCTCATCCCGGTTCCGGACTGGGTGAGCCTGAAGGAAGACGGCGGCATTCGGGGCAAGATCGACTGGTTCCCCATCGACCTCGTGGTCAGTGCGCTTCAGGCGCTGATCAATCAGCGCGCCCAGCTCATCAACGACGTCTACCAGATCACCGGCATTGCCGACATCCTGCGCGGCATGAACGACCCGCGCGCCACGGCGACGGCGGAAGCGCTGAAGGGCCAGTGGGGCACGCTGCGCATCCGCGACCGCCAGCTTGAGATGATGCGGTTCGCGCGGGACATCCTGCGCATCAAGGGCCAGGTGATCGCGGAGAAGTTCGACCCGGACACGCTCAAGCAGATGACCGGCGTACAGCTTCCGACCAACGCCGACAAGCAGCAGGCGCAGCTCACCATCCAGCAGGGTGCGATGCAGTACCAGCAGGCGGTGATGCAGGCTCAGGCTACGGGCCAGCCGCCGCCGCCTCAACCCGAGATCCCCGACGCGCTGCAACAGGTTCTGCGCTCGCCCTCGTGGGAGGACGTGACGGCGCTCCTGCGCAACAACGCCCTTCGCCAGTTCCGCATCGACATCGAGACGGATTCCACCGTCGAGCCGAACGAGCAGCAGGAGAAGGCGCAGTTCGTGGAGTTCATCGGCGCGCTTGGCCAGATGGTGCAGCAATGGGGACCGGCCGTGGAGGCGCAGCCCGCGCTTGCACCGGTGGCCGCTGCGGTCGTCAAGGCCGGCGTCAGGAAGTTCCGCGCCGGCCGAGAGCTGGAGGACGTGATCGACACGGCCATCGACCAGATCGCCCAATCGGCCGCCCAGCCCAAGCCGCAAGGCCCGCAACAGCCGCCGGTCGATCAGACCAAGATCGCCGTCGCGCAGATCGAAGCCTCGACGGCGCAGATGCAGGACCAGGGCGAGACACAACGGGCTCAGATGCAGGCGCAGCTCAAGCAGCAGGAGCTTGGTCTGAAGGCGCAGGAGACGCAGGCCAAGCTCTACGCGCTTCCCTACGACCCGCAGCCGCAAGTGGCCGTCTGATGAGCCAGCAGGGTCTTCGCCAGGCGAGCGTGCGCGCCGTCACTGGGACCGCCCTGACCTATGAGGGCGACTGGCACGCGCTGTTTGATGGCAAGAGCCTTCCAGTGGGACATTTTAACGAACGCCTGCTTCGCTGGATCAACCTGAAGCTCACCGCGAGCTACACCGATCTGGCGCAGGCGCAACAGGCGCTGGCGACGGCAAATGGCGCCTACAATTGGGGCTCGATGGGGACGTTTACGGCGACCATCCCGTAACCGCGTTCCGCTGAGCAGTGGTGGCCTCGGGCGATCATTCGTCCATGGCAAACATCACCGTCTTCGAATTTTCGCTCTCCCCGAACGCCGCCGGTGAAGTCACCTGGCCCGCGGATGTGACGACCACGACGACCACGGCGTCTACGGTCTCCCTCGCCGCGACCACGCGGGCCTTCATCGTCACCGCAGACCAGGACTGCCGAGCGATCATCAACGCCTCGGGCGTCTCAACCGCGGCGGGCGTCTCGACGCTGCCAATCCTGGGGTCAGCGCCCAACCAGTTCCTCATCGCCGCCGGCTCCGGCCAGACTGTGAAGTTCGCCTGATGCGCGGCATTGATCAGCGCGCGCGCGGCGCCGCCAGCGCGGTCAAGACCGGGAACCTGACCTACACGGTCGGAGTTGGCGGGGATTTCTCTGACTTGGCCGCCGCCGTCACCGCCATCAACAGGTTCGTGGTGACACCCAGCGCGGTGATCAACCTGACGCTGCTGGATGGCGTTCAGACTATGACGTCGCCCATCCTGTATCAGAACCAGGGCGGCCACAGCATCTTCATTTCGGGCCAGAACACCTACACGAAAACCACCTCGTCGGTTCAGTCGTCGTCGGGTTCTTCGGGTGCATGGTCTGTCGTCCTCAACGTCAATTCGGTCGCGAATATCGCGGCCAACGACTATGTGGTGATCTCGGCCCCATCCGGCGGCACGAATCCGACCTACCTGGCGGGCTGCTGGAAGGTGACGAATGTGGATGCGGTCAACACCCGCATCACCATCAGTTCGACGCACCGCGCCTCGGCCGCTCCCTCGGGGAACGTGGTCGCGACCGTCACCGTCCTGAAGTCGATCCTGAAGTTCACCGGCTGCGACGGGCTGCGCGTGTGGGGCGGTTCCTCGACCCTCAATCTCGACAAGTGCGCTGTAGTGGGCGACGGCACAGCCAATACGCTCGGCATCGCCAATGACGATGTGGACCGCGTTTACATCAAGACGGTCCTAGGCGTCAGCGGCTTTTACAACGGCATCAATGGCCTCCAGAACTCGCAACTGAACTCGGACGGGGTAGTTGCGGTGTCGAGCTGCACCAACTGCGGCTACCACGCACGCCTCGGTGGCTCGCTTTCTGTCGCGACCATGATTTCGTCCGGTAACGCCGTGGACGGCGTGAACGTCGAGGTTGGTGGTCACTTCTACGGCGGGTCCACTTCCATCTTCACCGGCAATGGGAACGATGGGGTGCAGGCGTACGAGGGTGGGCAGGCCTCGGTCGCGAATACGACGGCCACTGGCAACGGGGCGTGGGGCTATGCCACCGCTTCGCAGGGCTGGGTTAACATCTCGGGCGTCACCACAGCGAACAACACCAGCGGGGCCACGGCTACGGGGATGATTTCCGACAGCCTGACTGTCGGCGGCACATCGATCACCTCCAGCGGCGTCATTCAGTCCGCCGGCGCCATCTTCGGCAACAACGTCAACGCGGCGCAGCTCAAGAACTCGGCCTCCACCACAACGAACCCGACCGTCAACCCCAATCGCGCCGATGGGACCTCAGGCGTCGGCGGCGCGTCGGGTTCTCCGTCGATCATCACCGCTGGCGTCGAGCAAGCCATCTGGCCGGGCGCGGGTGTTCAGAAGATGCCGAAGGGCACCGATCCCGGCACAGCGCCCGGTGCAGGCTTCGCGCGCATCCAGTGGGTTGCGGGCACGACAGCCGGGACGGCTAAGCTCGTGGCTTATGCCGGCACTTCGACCACTCCGACCACGATCATCGACAACGTGGGTGGCGGGTTCTAGCGCTGGCGATTATATACTTTGCAAATCGGCCGATTGACTCCCGCCGTGGCGGGGGTTGAACCTGCCTCTCGGGTCAACCGGGAGGGGCCGATGCGGCGAGCCATGGCGGGCGGTAAGGGGCGCGGATCGGGCTACAAGCCGCCGAAGATGCCAAAGCCCCCGACGCCCTTCATAAGGGACCTCGCGGCCGAGCAGCGCATACGCCCGTTCATCGAGGCGCGGCGGGTGATCCAGTTCGTTTCGAAGGGGAAGACAAGAACCGTCGAGCCTTTTCTGCTTGGCTACAACCACGCTGGAAACCTTGAGCTATCAGCGTGGCAATTGACCGGCGGTAGCGGTCAGGGATGGCGAGGCTTTCTCGTACGTGAGCCATCCGGCATAGCTGCAACTCCAGCCACCTTTGCAGGATCACGGCCGGGCTATAACCCCAACGACTCCCAGATGCAGTTGATCGTCTGTCGCGTGTAGCGACCTCGCAATCGCACGGCTGAGGCCAGTGGGCTGGGAACCTGTTCAGCGCGCAGGTGCTTTGGTGAACGCGTCGCATGGTAATATGATACCGTGCGGTATCGAGTTACCGCAATTCACTTCCGCGTTAACAGCTCCGGCAGCTTAGCGACGTTCGCCGCGATCCGACGCGCCAGGTCACGGCTCACCCGAGCGTCCCGCTCCGTCCCGACAAGCGGCGTCTCTCGGTAATAGACGAAGGCGAACTTCTGGCCGTTGGCGGCCTCGACCCAATTGATCCGGCCCGCACCAGCTCACCGATGTCCTGCTTGGCGCTGTCTCGTAGGGACCTATATACATCATTGACCCACGCCCCGAGCTGAGTCATAGTGGGCCTATCGACAAGGACCGCCCCGATGCTCCGCCATTTCGACAGCCTGATTGAACTCTTCGAAGCCTTCCCGGACGAGCA